>CACWMM010000012.1:0-56395 GCA_902761955.1 uncultured Olsenella sp.
GCGCGGCGCTTCGCGTCCTCGATCGCGTCCAGCTGCTCGCGGGTCAGGTGGATGCGTCCTTCTCCCCTGCCCACGGTCACGCCGCCGTCCTCGTCCACCATCGTGCCATAGGCCGCGTACCCGCCGCTCACGGGTGCGCCCTCGTTCACGATGTGGTCCTCAAGCTCGCCCTTGCGACGCAGGTGTCCGTACTCCTCGAAGTTCGGGATCACGCGCGTCGTCGGGTCGTCCTCGTTCGTCAGCGTGAACTTGGCGTCGGGGTCGCCGGCGGCCTGGGCCTGCTTGAAGTTCTCCTTCGCCACGCTGATCATCAGCTTGATGCGGTTCAGCTGGTTGACCTCGGACGCGCCGGGGTCGTAGTCGACCGCCACGATGTTGCTCTCGTGGTGCATCTGGCGCAGGCGCTTGATGACGGACTTGCCCACCACGTGGTTCGGCAGGCACGCAAACGGCGAGCACACGATGATGTTCGGCGTGCCGTTCTCGATGAGGTCGCACATCTCGGCCGTCAGCAGCCAGCCCTCGCCCATCGTGTTGCAGAGCGAGAGGACCTCGGACGCCTTCGCCGCAAGGTCGAAGATGCCGCCGTACGGCTCGAAGCGCTCGGACGCCTCCAGCATCTTGTTGATGGGCTTGCGCATGCCCTCCAGAAAGTCGATGGCCCCCTTGTGCGTCACGCGGTTCACGGCCTTCGTGCCAAGCTCGCGGTTCATGTTCACCTGGTTCGAGACGCCAAACAGGAAGAAGTCCACAAGGCCGGGCACGTCCGCCTCGCAACCCTCGTTCTCGATGACCTTCACCACCTGGTTGTTCGCCGTCGGGTGGAACTTCACCAGGATCTCGCCCACCACGCCCACGCGCGGCTTGCTGCGGTCGTTCACCAAGGGCAGCCGGTCGAACGAGCGGATGGTGTCCTCGCACAGGCGATAGAACTCGCGACGCCCCATGCCGCCGATCTCGGCCTTCACGCGGCTCATGAAGAACTCGTACTCGCGGTCCGCCGCGCCCTTCTCCGCCTCGTACGGACGGGTGCGGTACAGGCACTTCATCAGCAGGTCTCCGTAGAGAAGGGCGTACACCGCGCGCTTCAGTAGGCCCGGCTTCAGGATGTTCCATCCGGGGTTGTCCTCGTCGAGGCCGCCCGCGACGGAAAGCGAGATGACGGGGATGTCCGCGTGGCCGGAGTCCTTCAGCGCCTTGCGGATGAGCGCGATGTAGTTGGTGGCGCGACAGCCACCGCCGGTCTGGCTAATAAGCACCGCCGTGCGACTCAGGTCGTACTTGCCAGAGAGCACGGCCTCCATGATCTGGCCCGTCACCAGGATGGACGGGTAGCAGATGTCGTTGTTAACGTACTTCAGGCCCGTGTCGACGGCCTTGTGGTCCACGGACGGCAGCAGCACCAGGTTGTAGCCGGCGGAGCGCAGCAGCTGTTCCACGATCTCGAAGTGGATCGGGCTCATCTGCGGCGCGAGGATGGTGTAGCCCTCGGCCTGCATCTCCTTGGTGTAGCGCACCTTCTTGAACGCGGCACTCTGGGCCTTGCGGTACACGGGCGTGCGACGGCTCAGGTCCGTCTGGCGCGCCTGCTCAAGCGAGCCGTCCGCCATGTGGACGCCCACGGGCGCCTCCTCCGTGGCCGTGCCGGCAGCGGTCTTGCGCTCCAGCTCGGCGCGCTCCTCCTTCAGCGCCGCCATGAGCGAGCGCACGCGGATGCGCGCGGCGCCCAGGTTGGACACCTCGTCGATCTTGAGCACGGTGTAGATCTTGCCCGAGGCCTCCAGGATCTCCTGCACCTCGTCGGTCGTGAGGGCGTCCAGGCCGCAGCCAAAGCTCTGCAGCTGGATCATGTCCAGGTCGTTGCGGGTCGCCACAAAGCGCGCGGCGCGGTACAGGCGGCTGTGGTACATCCACTGGTCCACCACGCGGATCGGGCGCTCCGGCGCCATCTTGTGCGCCACGGAGTCCTCCGTCAGCACCGCAAAGCCAAAGCCGTGCAGCATCTCGGGGATGGCGTGGTTGATCTCGCCGTCGTTGTGGTACGGACGGCCGGCGAGCACGATGCCGTGGGCGTCGTTGTCCTCGATCCACTTCAGGGTCTCGTCGCCCTTGCGGTGCATCGCGTCCTTGAACGCGAGGTCCTCCTCCCAGGCGGCGTTAACGGCGGCGTCCACCTCGGCGCGCGTCAGGTCCGGACCCGTGAAGCGGCCCTTGCCCGCCGCGGCGTCCTCCTTGCGCTCCACCTGCAGGATCTCGTACAGCCTGCGCTTCAGCTCGTTCTTGTTGTCGTACGGGATGAACGGGTCCAGGTACTCCACGTCCGGCGCGGAAAGCTCGTCCACGTTCAGCCCCAGCGCCTGCGGATAGCTCATCACGATCGGGCAGTTGTAGTGGTTCGTCGCGGTGTCGTCCTCCTGGCGCTCCCAGCGAATGCACGGCATCCAGATGAAGTCCGGATTCTTCTCCAAGAGGTTCATGATGTGCCCGTGCGAGAGCTTCGCGGGGTAGCACACGGACTCGGACGGCATGGACTCCGTGCCGGCCTCGTACGTCTTGCGCGTCGTCTTGTCGCTCAGCACCACGCTGAAGCCCAGCTTCGTGAAGAACGTGTGCCAGAACGGGTAGTTCTCGTACATGTTCAGCGCGCGCGGGATGCCCACGGTGCCGCGCGGGGCCTCGTCGGCCGGCAGGCTCTCGCGGTCAAACAGCAGGCGGTTCTTGAACTCAAAGAGGTTCGGTGCCTTGGACTGCTCGCTCCTGGGCTTGCCGGAGCCCTTCTCGCAGCGGTTGCCCGTGATGAAGCGGCGGCCGTTGCCAAAGCTGTTGATCGTCAGCAGGCAGTTGTTCGAGCACCTGCCGCAGTGGGCGTTGGTGTGCTTCACCTTCAGGTTGTCGATCTCTTCGCGCGAGAGCAGGCCGGAGGTCCCCGCCGCGCCGGCGCGGTCGCGGGCGAGAAGGGCAGCTCCGTACGCGCCCATCGTTCCGGCGATGTCGGGCCTGATCACCTCGCGGCCCGTGAGCAGCTCGAACGCGCGCAGCGTCGCGTCGCTCATGAACGTGCCGCCCTGCACCACCACGTACTTGCCGATCTCGTCGTAGTCGCGCAGCTTGATGACCTTGAAGAGCGCGTTCTTGATGACGGAGTAGGAAAGGCCGGCGGCCACGTCGCCTATGGTCGCGCCCTCCTTCTGGGCCTGCTTCACGCGCGAGTTCATGAACACGGTGCAGCGGCTGCCCAGGTCAACGGGATGCTCGCCCTTCACGGCAGCGGCGGCAAACTCCTGGACGGTCATGCCCATGGAGTCCGCGAAGTTCGCGATGAAGCTGCCGCAGCCAGAGGAGCACGCCTCGTTCAGGCTGATGTGCTCGATGATGCCGCCGCGAACCTGCAGGCACTTCATGTCCTGGCCGCCAATGTCCAGGATGAAGTTCACGTCGGGCACGAAGGCCTTTGCGCCGCGCAGGTGCGCCACCGTCTCGATCTCGCCGGAGTCCGCGCCCAGCGCCTCGATCAGGATGCCCTCGCCGTAGCCCGTCGTCGTCACATGGCCAACCACGCAGTCGTCGTTCAGGTGGTCGTAGATGTCGTCCATGATCTTGCGGGCCGTGCCCAGCACGTCGCCGTTGTTGTTGTCGTACCACGTGTACAGCAGCTCGCCGTCCTCGCCCACCACGGCGGCCTTCATCGTGGTGGAGCCGGCGTCCAGACCAATGAACACGCGGCCGTGGTAGTCGGCCAGGCTGCCCTTCTGCACCACCTGCTTGTCGTGGCGCTCCTTGAACTCGCGGTAGTCGTCCTCGGTCGCAAACAGGGGGTCCAGGCGCGCAACCTCGGTGCCCTGCGTGTCGCCCAGGTTCTCCAGGTCGCTTATGACCTTCTCGAACGTAACGTACTTGTCGCTCTCGCCGGCCAGCGCCGCGCCCGTCGCCACGAAGAGGTGGGCGTTACTCGGCACGATGCGGTGCTCCTCGTCCAGCTTCAGCGTCTTATAGAAGCGCTTGCGCAGCTCGGAGAGGTACTGCAAAGGTCCGCCGAGAAACGCCACATACCCACGTATGGGGTGTCCGCACGCCAGGCCGGATACGGTCTGGTTCGCGACGGCCTGGAAGATGGAGGCCGCGACGTCCTCGCGCGCGGCGCCCTCGTTCAGGAGCGGCTGCACGTCAGACTTCGCGAACACGCCGCAACGGCTCGCGATGGGGTATATGTGCGTCGCGCCCTTCGCAAGCTCGTTCAGGCCGGTGGCGTCCGTCTCCATGAGGGATGCCATCTGGTCGATAAACGCGCCGGTTCCGCCTGCGCACGTGCCGTTCATGCGCTGCTCGATGCCGTTGTCGAAGTAGATGATCTTCGCGTCCTCGCCGCCGAGCTCGATGGCGCAGTCCGTCTGCGGAATAAGCGCCTCGACGGCGTGCTTCGACGCGATGACCTCCTGCACAAACTCCACTCCCAGCCACTGCGCCAGCAGCATGCCGCCGGATCCGGTGATGGACACGCGCATGGGCACGTTGCCCAGGGCGCGCTCCGCCTTCTGGAACACCTGCTTCGCCGTCGCCTTCACGTCGGTGTGGTGGCGCTCGTAGTTCGCGTAGATCAGGTTGTCGTTGTCGTCGATCACGGCAAGCTTCACCGTGGTCGAGCCCACGTCGATGCCCAGGCGCAGGTGCGCGTGCGTAAGGTCGATGGGGTTTTTCGGGCTCAGCTCGGCGTCTACCTGCTTCAGCTCCACGGCCTGCCTTGACTCCGCCTGGCGGGCGTTCGAATCTGCGGTGTTAGTCATCGTTTCTCTCCTTAAGATTCAACAGGCCAAGGCCTATCGCGAACTTCGGAACGTCAAAGTCAATGGGACGGCCGTACAGGTCGCCGGGACGCACGAACATGAGCGCCGTCATCAGGCGTGCCATCACGCCCACGCTCTCGCGCATGCCGCCGGTGAGCCACTCCACGAGGACGCCCACCTCGGCGCTGACCGCGAATGTCAGGTAGTAGTCGAAGAACGACCCCATGGCACGGGCGTCCAGGCCGTCCAGCGCGCGATCCGTCACGACGCTGCGCACCATGTCCTTGATGCGCTGCGCAAACGCCGGGTCACCACCCTTGCCCAGGAGCGCCCCCAGGTACAGGCCCCGGTCCTTGAAGTACTGCAGCAACTCGACGGAGCCGGGACACGGCTCCATGTCCGCGATGGCGCGCTCCAGCTGCTCAAGGTCCACGCGGGAAATGTCCCCAACCAGCCCGCGCAGGTCGGCGATCGTCTCCTCCTCGGTCTGGTTCACCAGGTCCTGGATGTCGCGAAAGTGAGAGTAGAACGTCCGCCTCGTCACGTCCGCCCGCTCGGTCACGGCGGTCACGGTCACCTGCGACAGGTCGCCCGTCGCCTGGATCTCCGCCGCAAGCGCGTCGCGCAGCGCCCGGCGCGTCCGCGCGGACCTGCGGTCCACCGTTGCGGAGGGCGTCCTCCTGCCCGTCGCGGCACCGTGCATGATGGTCTTGCCCATGTGCCTCACATTCTTGCTCAACGTGCGCAATATTTCACAGCTTGTATAGTATTGCACAATCTGAGAAGAACAGCTCCCCTCCCCGCATCAATCACGCAACTGGCACAGTTAGGCCGAGGCGGAATCTCGCCCACCCATCGCCCCCACGTAAAGCGCGGATAACGCTTTCGTTCTCTATGCATGCACTAATATGAAATCCAACGGCAATAGTAATCTGTATTTATGTAATTCAAGGCGTCTAATATAACCGTCCTGTTACGAATGTGCCGTTTCGCGAGCCAGTTGATGCGCAAACGTCGATACTCTCGTGCAACGCACGGAGCAACCCCCGGGCGCTACCAGCGTGGCAACAAAGACGATCGCCGCGAAAGTAAATAGGGACGGAGCAATCATGCAGAACAAGATCCAGAACGTCACAGAAACCGCTACAGACCACGGCATGTCAAGGCGCCAGTTCGTCAACCTCTGTGGACTCGGGATTGCTGGTATGGGCACCGTCAGCCTACTCGCGGGCTGCGGCGGAGGATCCAAGTCTGGCTCTGATTCCTCCGGCTCCGCAAAGAGCGCGTCCTCCAAGGGCGCCAAGGAGTACATCCTCGTCAAGAAGGGCACCCTCATCGGCGTGTCGGACATGTCCTATCCCCCGCTTGAGTCCATCCCCGATGGCGGCACCAAGCCAGAGGGCTTCGAGATCGACCTGATGGACGCCCTCGCCAAGAAGCTCGGCCTCACCATGGAGTGGCTGCCCGCCACGAAGTTCGATACCATCATCCCCCTCATCAAGCAGGGCGGAAAGGCGGACGTCGGCGTCTCCGCGTTCACCATCACCGACGAGCGCAAGAAGGAGATCGACTTCACGAAGCCGTACCTCAACTCCAACCAGGGCCTCGTCAACCGCAAGGCTGACGGCAAGGTGAGCGAGGACGCGCTCAACGCCAAGGACAAGCAGGTCGCCGTCCAGTCCGGCACCACCGGCGAGGCATGGGTGAAGGAGAACCTTCCCAAGGCCACCTGCGTCCCCCTCGACGATGCGATCCAGGCCATGACCGGCGTCCAGACGGGCCTGTACAACGCCGCGGTGCTCGACCTCCCCGTCGCGTCGTACCTGTGCACCAAGTCCTACACCGATCTTCAGGTCGATCTCCAGATCGCCACGGGCGAGCAGTACGGCATCGTCGTCAGCAAGGAGAACGTCAAGCTCCGTAAGGACCTCAACGCCGCCATCAAGGCGCTCAAGGACGACGGCACCATGTCCACGCTCCAGAAGAAGTGGTTCGGCACCACGCTGTAGCGCCACACCACTGGTAGCACGTCACCCACCTCGGCCGCCCGTCCTCACGGGCGGCCGCCCCAGATTGCATCTCTTACAGGAAGGAACAGAAGTATGAAGCTCAATGTCATGTCTCGTCGCGACTTCGTCCAGCTCTGCGGCCTCGGCGCCGCAGGCATCGCTCTCTCCGACTCGCTTGCCGCCTGCGGCTCCTCCGGCACCACCTCGTCCGCGACGTCCGGCTCCGGCTACACCCTGGTCAAGTCCGGCAAGCTCACCATGATCTCCAACTTCTACTTCCCGCCCTTCGTCTCCATGGACGAGAAGACCGGCGACTTCGAGGGCTTCGACGTCGACGTCTACAAGGCCATCTGCAAGAAGCTCAAGCTCAAGCCACGGATCCTTCCCTCCGTCCAGTTCGACACCATCGTCCCCACCATCAAGCAGGGCGGCAAGGCGGACGTCTCCAACCAGTCCATCGTCGTGAAGAAGGGCTCCGCAGCCACCACGCAGGAGCAGCTCAACGCCAAGGGCATGCAAATCGCGGTGCAGTCCGGCACCACCGGCGAGTCCTGGGCGCAGGAGAACCTGCCCAAGGCCACCGTCGTCCCCCTGGACGACATCATCCAGGCCATGACCGGCGTCCAGACGGGCCTGTACAACGCGTGCGTCGCAGACCTCCCCGTCACCAGCTACGAGATCAAGCAGGCCTACGGTGACCTCCAGATTCCCGAGGGTGGCGAAATCCCAACTGGCGAGCAGTACGGCATCGTCGTCAGCAAGAAGAATCCCGGCCTCACCAAGGCCATCAACAAGGCCCTGAAGGAGCTCAAGGGCGACGGCACCATGGACGCGCTCGAGCAGAAGTGGTTCGGCACGACGATCTAACGACCCATCCACCTGCGCGTATGCGACACTGTCACACGCTCGGCCGTGCTTCGCTGCTTGTGTTAGGCTGTTGAACCCGTGACACCAACGAACCATAACGCAGCCGAGAAGAACGCACCCTCCCACCCCAACGCACGCCGCGCAAGAAGGGGCGCCGCATCCAGTGGATGCGGCGCCCCTCTCATTGCTGCTCGTTGCTTCTTGCTGCTCGTTACTTCTGGACGGTCAGGTGGATGGCAAACCCCGCGATCTCCTCCTGGAAGTAGACCAGGAAGGTCTTTCCGTCCTTCAGCACGCGCGATGACTCGTTGATCTTGAAGCCACGCGCCTCGAACCACTTCTCCGCCGCATCGATGTCGTCCACATGGAAGCCGATGTGACCCTTCGTCCCCCGCCCGCGACCAGGTCTCATGACCTCGATGTAGTCGCTCGCGAAGAGGGACGCCGGGGCAATCTCCATGCGCGCAAGTCCCATCAGGCGCTGGAAGTCGCCCACGATCTTCTCCACGTCTTCCTCGGTCTCGGCGTTGATGCCCACGTGCGCAAGGTACATGCCAAACAGCTCGCGCGGGTCCTCGCTCTTGGTCTGGTCCGCCATCTTCAGGTCCCCCTTACCATGCCCATCTTGCCATTGACCTGCCGGCGCCAAACACGCAACGCCAATCGGCCTTGTCCCATTGTATGCAAAAGGCCCGGCTTCGCCGGACGATTATGCGACCGTTACCCACTCGATGCGGAAGGTGCACCCGTGCCGCGCGATAAGGTCTACAGGATGGAGCCCACCACGCCCGCAAGCGGCACGAGCGCGATGGGCATGAACGCCGCGGGGAGGATGTTCGCCACCTTGAGGTTGGTCACGCCCATGAGGTTGGTGCCCACGGCGAGCAGCAGGACGGAGCCGGTGACGCCCATCTGGAGGATGACCGCGGAGCTCAGGAGGGGGCCCACCAGGCTCGCGAGGATGCTGAGGACGCCCTCGTACACGATGAGGCTCACGCCGCAGAACGGCACGCCGATGCCCATGGTGGCCGCAAGCGGCAGGCACACCACGAGGTCGATCACGCCCTTTGCGATGAGGGTGGACGGGTCGAGCTGAATGCCCGCGGAGATCGATCCCAGGATCGCCATGGCGCCGGTGCAGCAGAACAGGGTGGACGCGACGAAACCCTCGCTGAAGTTGCCCAGGCGCTCGCTGCCACTGAAGAGCCTGTCGAGCCTGGCCTGCGCCCAGTCTCCCAGGCGGCGCACCCACTTGTCGAGGTCGATGGCATAGCCTATGACCGAGCCCAGCGCCACGGCCGTGGTGACCACCGCGACCGAGCCGCCCTTTGCGACCATGCCCTGCACGGCCACGAGCACCACGCACAGGCCCTGGCCCTTCAGGAGGAAGTCGCCCAAGTCGTCGGAGACGTGCCGCTTGAACAGCAGCCCCAGCACACCGCCCACGAACGCCTCGAGACCGTTCATGAGCGCACCAAAAAGCACCACGTTCTTCTCCCCTGATTGCGCAGGGCGGATGGCCTGCGGAAACGACATGCAGGAGTGAATGGTACACCAAGCGCGGGAGCGAAGACGGAACATGCGCTGCGTCGAGCGCCATTGCAACCAGCTTTTGGGCAGCGCACGTCGCGTGCAATCGAGCGCTGCATGTGCTAGTGGTGATATTTGGTAATAGTATTTCCATATTTCACCCTTGCGGCCTATCATCGAAGCATGCGTTTAGGCCCGTTTGGACAACGATGCCAGGCCCGAGGAGGCGACCTCATGTATATAAGACGCGAAGTGGAAAAGACGATCGATGCCATGCTCAAGCAGGGCAAGGTCGTTCTGGTGACCGGCTCCCGGCAGGTGGGCAAGACGACGGTCCTCAGGGAGCACCTCGGGACTAGCTACAACTACGTATCGATGGAGAACCCGCGCGACTTCGCGCTTGCCAAGGAGGACTCCGTCCTGTTCTTCGAGACGCATCAGCTTCCCCTCATCATCGACGAGGTGCAACGGGTACCAGAGCTCTTCTCGCCCATCAAGTGGCTGGTGGACCAATCGAACGAGCGCGGACGCGTGGTCCTCACCGGCTCGCAGACCTATCACTTGATGAAGGGCGTAAGCGAGTCGCTCGCCGGCAGGATCAGAATCATCCAGATGCCACCGCTGAGCCTGAGGGAGCTTGCCGGCAACGCAAGCAACCCCCACCCCTTCGTGCCACATGCGATCGGCACCGGCGAGGGGTCGTCTGGCCATGGTCTGCCCGAGCTTTGGGAGGTCATCCACCGCGGATCGATGCCGGAGCTGCAGGACCGCTCCATCGACTGGGACTCCTTCTACAGCGACTATGTGAGCACGTACCTCGAGCGCGACGTTCGAGACCTCATCAACGTGAAGGACCAGATCAAGTTCTACAACTTCATGGTCGCCTGCGCGGCGCGGACGGGCCAGCTCTTCAACGCGTCCGACATAGCGAACGACATCGACGTGAACCACAAGACGGTCGCGGCCTGGGTATCCGTGCTTGAGGCATCGGGCATCGTCAAGATCATCCAGCCGTTCTGGCCCAACATCGGCAAGAGCGCCACCAAGACCCCCAAGGTCTACTTTATGGATACGGGGCTCGTATGCCAGCTCACGAGATGGACGACGGCCGAGCAGCTTAGCCGCGGGGCGATGGCGGGGCACGTCTTCGAGACGTTTGTGGTTTCCGAGGTGCTCAAGTCATACATGAACGCCGGCGCAAACCTTCGCGACGTGTGGTTCTACCGCAACGCCAAGAAGCGTGAAATCGACCTCGTGATCCAGGAGGGACACGTCCTGCACCCCGTGGAGATAAAGAAGGCCGCCACGGTGGGAACCGACGCGGTGCGGAGCTTCCAGTGCCTGTCGAACCTGGCGGACTACGAGCTTGGCTTTGGCAACGTAATCTGCCAGGCTCCGGAGCCCTATTACGTGACCCGTGACGTGCAGGCGGTTCCCGTCTGGTCGATCTGAGCGACCTGACGGCCCGATGCCGTAGACAGCACGTGCGGCGCCTACTGCCCCAGCAGGTCCACGAGGTCCTCCTTGCGCAGGCTCGAGAGCGACGCGCCGCCGCCCTCGCCCACCACCTGGTTGGCAAGCTCGCTCTTGGCCTCCTGCAAGGCCAGGATCCTGTCCTCCACGGTGTCGCGCGCGATGACCTTGTACACCGTGACCTCGCGCGTCTGGCCAATGCGGTGGGCGCGGTCCGTGGCCTGGTTCTGCGCGGCGGCGTTCCACCACGGGTCCGCGTGCACCACCACGGAGGCGCCCGTGAGGTTGAGGCCGGTGCCGCCCGCCTTGAGCGATATCAGGAACACGGGCGTGTCGTCCTGGTTGAACGCGTCCACCAGCTCTAGGCGGCGCCTCTTGGGCGTGGAGCCCGTCAGCACGAAGTGGGCGATGCCGCTTGCGTCCAGGCGCTGCGCAATGAGGTCAAGGTAGCTTGTGAACTGCGAGAACACGAGCACCTTTGCCTGGGCGTCCACCACGCGCTCCACGAGCGAGAAGATCGTGTCCAGCTTTGCCGAGGGCCCGTCGTAGCCGTCGTACACCAGGCGGGGGTCGCAGCACAGCTGGCGCAGGCGCATGAGCTCCGCGAGCACCTGCAGCTTGCCGCGGGTGAACTCCTGGTCGGACTGCGACGCAAGCGAGAGGCGCAGCGCCTGCTCGTGCGCGCTGTACAGCTTGCGCTGGTCGCCGGAAAGCTGCGCATACACCACCTGCTCCAGCTTGTCGGGCAGGTCGCTCAGAACGTCGCGCTTCAGGCGGCGCAGCACGAACGGACCTATGGCCGCGCGCAGCCTGTTGGCGCAGTCCGCGTCGCCCGCGAGGATGGGGTCCTCGTACCTCTCGCGAAAGCGGTCGTAGCCGCCCAGGAGCCCCGGCATGAGGTAGTCGAATATGCTCCAGAGCTCGGACAGGCGGTTTTCGATGGGGGTGCCCGTGAGCGCGAAGCGGTGCCGCGCCGTGACGGCCTTCACCGCGCGGGCGGAAAGCGTCTCGTGGTTCTTTATGTACTGGGCCTCGTCCAGGACCTCGCACCAGAAGTCCATGGGGGCGTAGGCCTCTATGTCGCGACGCAGCAGGTCGTAGCTGGTAACGAGCACCTCGTGACCGGGCTCGCGGCGGATGCGGGCGCGCTCCGGCGCCGTGCCCACCACGGGCACCACGTCCATCTGGGGTGCGAACTTCTGGAACTCCGCCACCCAGTTGTACACCAGGGAGGACGGGCACACCACGAGGCTCGTCCCCCTGCCGCGGTTTGCGAGCAGGAAGGATATCATCTGCACGGACTTGCCCAGGCCCATCTCGTCCGCGAGGATGCCGCCAAAGCCCATGGCCGCAAGCGCGCTCAGCCACTGGAAGCCGGCGCGCTGGTACGGGCGCAGCTGGGCCGCGACGGACGCGGGCGGCTCGAAGCGCTTGGGGTCCACGGAGCGAAATCCGTCCACGTACGCGCGGAACGACTCGTCCTTCTGCTCGTCCGTCATGATGTTGTCGAGCAAGAACGCCTTGTAGCTGGGGATGCTCACCTCGCCGGCCGCAAGGTCGCGCGCGGTGAGGCCAAGCTCATCCGCCAGGGTGGCCGCCTGTGACAGGTCCGCGCCGGCGAGGTCCACAAACGAGCCGTCGCGCAGCCGGTGGAAGCGCTGGTGGCGGCGGTAGCTGGCAAGCAGGCCAAACAGCTCGTCCAGCGGCAGGTCGTCCGCGGAGACCCTCAGGTTGATGAGGTTCGACCGCACGGAGAGCCCCACCTGCACCTTGGGCGCCTCGCGGCGCAGCATCCGGTCGAACGCCTCCGTCGCGTGGACGGTGCCCGCCTCGCGAAGGCGGGCCATGCCGTCCAGCAGCAGCCTCGCGATGGCGGGGGTGTCCTTCTCGCCTATGGTCGCCACCGTGCCGCCCGCGGCCGGCAGCCTGAAGTACTGCTGCACCAGCTGGCGCGCCCGGGCCTCCCCCGCGGCGTCGCGCGCGTAGTCCGGCACGGCGTCCGGGTCGCGCGTGAGCACGGACAGGCGGCGCGCGCCGTAGCTGGCCTCCGCGCGGCACGTCACGCCCTGGCGCGCGTGGTCCAGATAGAAGTCCAGCCGCAGGGGCTGCGGCATCTGGTCCAGCACCTCCTGCGGCGCGTCCACGTGCATGGCCTCGCCCACGCGGGGCAGCACCGCGGCCGCAAAGCGCGGCACGTCGCGCTCGCCCAGAAGCACGCGCGCCGCGTGGCTGGAGTACACGCTCGTAAGGAACGGCGCCACGTCCAGCAGCCGCTTTGTGCAGCGGAAGAGCGCATCGCGCGTCAGCGCGTACAGGTGGCCCGGCGTCGTGAAGAACTCAGCCTCGCCCTCGCGCTCCAGGTCAAACGCACCGTGGCTCGCCTCCTTTATGCGAAGTCCCACCTGGGGGTCGCCGTCCGCAACGGTCACGTCGCGCGCCGGCTGCTGCACGCCCTCCGACACCACCTCGACCTCGAGCGTGCGGCCAACGTGCAGCGCTAAGAGCTCGTCCAGTTCCGGCGGGGAAAGCCGCAGCTCGCGGCCGATGGGCGTCTGCAGCCCCGGCATGCCAAACACGCGCGGCGCCACGTGCGAGGACGCGAACGAGCGCCTGTTCTGCACGGCACGCACCAGAAGCTCCGCCACGGGGCGCGACTGCGCATCGAACATGTCGAGCGAGTGCACGAACGCGAGCTTCTTGCCATACTCGTGAAACGCGCCCGCCATGATGTCCTGCGCAAGCTCGCCCACGTCGCGCACCACGTACGAGCCGCGCGGGCCTGCGATCCTCAGGCGCAGGTACCAGTCGTACTCGTGCTCGAGCGTCACCTTCAGGCCCACGGTCCCCGGCGTCGCGTCCGCCGCGGAGGCCACGCGCACCGGCGCCGGCGCGCACGCGCGGTCCAGGTAGTCGCCCAGCACGCGCGAGGTGCTCGTCTGGTTCTGCGGGCTGTGGCCCTTGTACGCGCCCGCGTTGCGGTTGAAGTCCAGCGCCAGGGCGATGCTGTGCTTGCACGGCCCCGGATAGCGCCGCGCCGCCGGGCAGGTGCAGTGGTAGTCCACCACCTCGTCTGCGGCCTCGTCTATGGTGATGCCGCAGCGGTAGTGGTCCTCGTAGCCGCTCGAGCTGTCGACGCACGCCACGATGCTGGTGCGCGAGCCGCTGTAGCTGCAGGTACGGTTCCATATGCGGTCGCTGCGCTGCGCAATGATGCGCCCGCGCCCCAGCACCGCCGGCCTGCAGACCTTGGACAGCGACTTCTCGGATATCAAGCGACGACCTCCTGCCCCTCTCCCCTGCGCGACGCCACGCCCCCGCCACCCACGCATCCCACGGGCGCAGCCCCGCAGGCAACCGCGGGGCACGCGGGCGAGAAGAACGTGCTTCCGTCGTTGGTACCGCTACATAGGTACTTCGTTCCCATGGTTGCAAAAACGGGCGTCTCGCGTATCTCTCTAGCGTAGCGGGTTTCGCGCGCGGTGGACGCGTGTTTCTCCAAATGGCGCCGTCAGTCGGCAACGCCGCCAGTCGTCAGCGCCGTCAGTCGCGCGCCTTCGCACGTGCCAGAGGGCCCAGCCCAAACTGGCTCACCGTGATCGCCACGAAGATGAGGACGAAGCCCGTCATCAGAGGGGGCGTGACCTTCTCGCCGTAGAACACGATAGAAAACAACACCGCGAACACGCTCTCGAGCGAAAGCAAGAGCGCCGCCTGCGCCGGCGGCACATGTCGCTGGCCCACGTTCTGCAGCAGCAGCGCCGTCACGGTCGAGCCCAGCACCACGTACGCCATGCATCCCCAGAACCGCGGCGTCAGCGTGGCGAAGTCTGGCACGGGCTCCGCCACCAGCGCCACGGCGGTGCACAGCACGGCCGCGAGCGCAAACATCACCGTCGTGATGACCATGGCGTCGTGCGCGCGCCCAAAGCGGCCCACGGCCACGATGTTGAGCGCGAAGAACAGGGACGACACGAGCGTCACCACGTCGCCAAACCCCAGGCCAAAGCCGCGCTCGCCGGAAAGCGCCAGAAAGCCCACGCCCGTCAGGCACAATAGCGCGGCCACAACGCTGTTGGCGCCGGGCCGCCTGCGCAGGAACGCCCAGTTCAGAAACGGAACCATCACGCAGTACGTCGCCGTGAGGAATGCGTTTCTGCCCGGGGTGGTGCCCGCGAGGCCCACGTTCTGGATGATGAACGCGATGGCCTCCGGAAGGCCAATCACCACGCCGGCCAGCACGTGGCTCGCGTCCAGGTAGCGCGCGAGCCTGCGGTGGAAGATGGCGATCATCACGAGCGTCGCCAGGCAGAAGCGCACCGCGATGATCCAGATGGGGGTCATGGCGTCAAGCGTGTCCTTCAGGACCACGAACGCGCCTCCCCAGATGACGGCCGCAAGCAGCAGCCCAAGCTCGAACACCCACACCGGCAGCTCGCGGCGCGCACCCGCGGCGGCCGCACCCGCGGCGGCGCCCTCCCGCGACGGCTCCTGCGCACCCTTACGCAACGCTTCGCTCGACACTACAGCCTTCCCTCCCTGGCCTCGGCCCTCAGCTCGTCCGCCTGCCGACGGCCGGGCGCAAACTGGCTCACCAGGACCGCCCCGAAGATGAGGGCAAACCCCGCAAGCAGGGAGGGCGTGATCTTCTCGCCATAGAACGCGACGGAAAACACCGCCGCGAACACGCTCTCGAACGAGAGCAAGAGCGCCACCTCGGACGACGGCAGGTGCCGCTGCGCGACGTTCTGCACGAGCAGCCCGACGACGGTGGTTGCAATTGTTATATACGCCAGCTGCACGGCGAACTCCGCCGTGAACGCGGAGGCCGCGGGCACCGGCTCAAGCGCGACCGCCCACCCCAGGCACACTATCGCGCACGTCGCCAGCATCAAAAACGTGAGGCAGACGGCGTCGTGCGCGCGTCCCAGGCGCCCGACGGCCACCATGTTAGACGCGTACATGAGCGCCGAGAAGAGCGTGAGCCAGTCGCCCGCGCCCAGACTCAGGCTCTGCCGCCCCGTGAGCGACAGCAGCCCCACGCCGGTCAGACACATAAGCGCCGCGACCACGTTGTTTACGCCCGGCCGGCGGCGCTCCACCGCCCATGCCAGAAACGGCACCATCACACAGTACGTCGCCGTGAGGAAGGCGTTGCGCCCAGGCGAGGTCTGCGTAAGCCCCAGGTTCTGCAGCAGAAACCCCAGCGCCTCCGGCAGGCCCACCACCACGCCGGCCAGCACGTGGCCGAGGTCGATCGTCCGCACGATGCGCCGCCTAAACGCCACGCCCAGCACAAGGGCCGCCAGCCCAAAGCGCATCGCAAGCAGCCACGACGTGGCCACGGCCTCCATCGCGTCCTTTATGACCACGTACGAGGCGCCGTACGCCACGGTGGTCAGCACCACGGCGACGGCGTACGCCCAGCTTGGTATGCTCCGGGGAGTCCTCATTCCACCGATTATATGGCATGGGCGGCGCCGCTTGGCGTGGGGCCTACTTCGGAAGCCCGGCCACGACCTCGCGCATGTCCCGCTCGAACGCCGCGAGCGCAGGGATATAGCGCTCCAGGATGTCGCGCGCGGCGGCCGCGGACACGCTCGGATTGTCCAGAGCGGCAACATGTATCTGTGGAAGCTCGCTCCTCAGCCGCAGCATGGAAAGCCAGCTCTTCTCGTCCTCAATCAACCCGTTGTAGAGCGCCCTGGAAAGGAGCTCGCGCGTGGTCCCCTCCGGGAAGTCGTCGACGCCCCAACCGTCCGCCAGGACGCACCGCATGGTCGCGCACGCGGAGTCGAACGCGCGCGAGAACTGGTCCAGCAGCCCGCAGAGCACGTAGTCGTCGGCGAAGACCGGCTTCTGATACGCCAACGCGAGGGATGCGTTTAGCCTGACAAGCTGACCCAGCCTGGTTTCGTAGCCCATCGTCATCCGCAGCCTCCATGCCCACGGTGAGCACCCGAACCAAGGGCGCCGCCCTTCTCGTACGTGCGAATGATTATAGGTGCCACGCGGGCTCGCAGCCCTCCCCCACGCGGTACGACGGGTGCCAATAGCGACACCAAATGACCACTCTTCCGCGTCAAGTCACGCCCCGAGCGATATTTCTACCGAACTTGAATGTATTGTGGCGACAAACACACGCCATAGCATAAAATGGGTCTGACCGGCCGCATGGGCCAGTCACACACCGGACAGTGGCGCGCGGGACAAGGCCCGACGCGCTTGATGTGGTGGAGAGGAGAACCATGCAGTATTCCGCAGAAGTGGAGCGTATGTGCACTGTCGCCAAGGGCGCATACCACGGTCCTGCGCCCATTCCCGAGGAGGGCAAGTGGGTCCAGGCCAAGGAGATCTCTGACATCTCTGGTTACACGCACGGTGTAGGCTGGTGCGCACCCCAGCAGGGCGCCTGCAAGCTCAGCCTGAACGTCAAGCAGGGTGTCATCGAGGAGTGCCTGATCGAGACGATCGGCTGCTCCGGCATGACGCACTCCGCTGCCATGGCCGCCGAGATCCTTCCCGGCAAGACCATCCTCGAGGCGCTGAACACCGACCTCGTCTGCGACGCCATCAACGTCGCCATGCGCGAGCTCTTCCTGCAGATCGTCTACGGCCGCACCCAGACCGCGTTCTCCGAGGACGGCCTGCCCGTCGGCACCGGCCTCGACGACCTTGGCAAGGGTCTCCGCTCCATGGTCGGCACCACCTACGGCACCAAGGCCAAGGGCGCCCGCTACCTCGAGCTGACCCAGGGCTACATCACCAAGATGGCCCTGAACAAGGACGACGAGATCATCGGCTTCGAGTTCCTTAACCTCGGCAAGTTCACCGACGCCATCAAGGCCGGCACCGATCCCAAGGAGGCCGTCGAGGGCGCCATGGGTCGCTACGGCCAGTGGGACAACCCCGCCAAGGTCATCGATCCTCGCGAAGAGTAGGAAGGGAGCTGAATACACATGGCAATCACGTTCGAAGGCTACGAGCGCCGCATCGACAAGATCAACAAGACCTGCGCAGAGTACGGCATTGCTGACCTTGAGGAAGCTCGCAAGATCTGCACCGACCTCGGCTTCGATCCCTACCAGATCACCGAGGGCATTCAGTCCATCGCGTTCGAGAACGCAAAGTGGGCCTACGTCCTTGGCTGCGCCATCGCCGTCAAGAAGGGCGTAAAGACCGCGTCCGAGGCTGCCGCCGCCATCGGCATCGGCCTGCAGGCGTTCTGCGTCCCCGGCTCCGTCGCCGAGGAGCGCAAGGTCGGCCTGGGCCACGGCAACCTGGGCGCCATGCTGCTGGGCGAGGACACCGAGTGCTTCGCGTTCCTGGCCGGTCACGAGTCCTTCGCGGCCGCCGAGGGCGCCATCGGCATCGCCAACAACGCCAACAAGGCCCGCAAGAAGCCGCTGCGCGTCATCCTGAACGGCCTTGGCAAGGACGCCGCCCAGATCATCGCCCGCATCAACGGCTTCACCTACGTCCAGACCAAGTTCGACTACTACACCAGCGAGCTTGAGATCGTGCGCGAGGTCCCCTACTCCGATGGCCCGCGTGCCGCCGTCAAGTGCTACGGCGCCGACGACGTCCGCGAGGGCGTTGCCATCATGTGGCACGAGAACGTCGACATCTCGATCACCGGCAACTCCACCAACCCCACGCGCTTCGGCACCTACTTCAAGGAGCGCGTCCTGGCCGGCAAGAAGTACTTCTCCGTCGCCTCTGGTGGCGGCACCGGCCGTACGCTGCACCCGGACAACATGGCCGCAGGCCCTGCCTCCTACGGCATGACCGACACCATGGGCCGCATGCACTCCAGCGCCCAGTTCGCCGGCTCCAGCTCCGTGCCTGCGCACGTTGACATGATGGGCCTCATCGGCATGGGCAACAACCCCATGGTCGGCTGCACCGTCGCGTGCGCCGTCGCCGTCGAGGAAGCCCTCACCAAGTAAGGCTTGCCCCACAAGAGCAGCATGGGGCCCGTCACCTTGTGGCGGGCCCCATTTTTATAGCGCACGCGTGCGCCGCGGGCGAGAAGAGCCGCGCCCCCTCGCCCCGGCACGCTCGGCGCGATGCCGGTACGGGCTTCCGGCGTTGGGGGCGCCTGACCTACAGCGTCTCCGCAAGGTTCGCGATTGCCTGGACAGTCACACCCACCTGCTCCCCGCCAGAGACCGTGGCCTTACGGTCGCCGTCCTGCCTGCCGTAGCTGCCAAACCCCGCGTGGTTTCCACCCTTGATCTCTACCTCGCGGTAGTCTTGCGGCAGGTTCGCAAGGCAGCTCTTGTACTTGTCGCGGTTGAGCACGCCGTCGCGCGTTCCCAAGACAAGCAGGACGCGAAGCCCGCTCTTGGAAATGTCGCCGGAAGAGTATGCCGCAAGCAGCGCAAGCCCCCGGTACTCGCTCGCGTGGTCCCCGGCATAGCTTGCGGCCATCGCACCTCCCAGGGAGTGGCCGCCCATCATCCATGGCACGTCCTGGGGGTCGCGCCCTTCCGCCCTCAGCGCATCCTCAAGCTCGCCGCGGCTACGGTCCGCCGCGTTTGGCGCAAGCACCGCAAGGTTCTCGGGCATCCGGGTGAGCGCGCACGCGATGCCACGCTCCGCAAGGCTCCGCAGCAGGGGCGCGTACGCGGTCGCCTCCACCTTGCCGCCGGGATAGAACACGAGCGCTGCGCTGACGCGACCCGCATCCTGCGGCACAAACAGCACGTCGCCGCTGTCGAGCCGCTTTACCCGCACGACGGAAGAGGTCGCAAGCGCCTTTCGCGCGGTCGCCGTCGCATGGCTGTAGCTTGCGGCGTAGATGTGGATTCCCAGGCCAAGGGCGAGTACAGCCGCCACAAGCGCCACGACTATCCCCAGCAGCACCCTGCGCGCGCGATGGCGCTTCCCATGGCCCCGCCCTCCGCCATGAGGGACGTTCTTCTCCCCGCGTCTGTCCATGCGAGCTCCCTTCAAAACGCATTCGGATTGAATCAGGCTAGCACGGCCGCGTCGCGGCAGCGTGCGGGCGAGAAAAACTCTTATGCCCGCTGCAGGCGTCGCGGGAAGCGCCGTCAGCGTGCCCGCCACAAAAAAGGGCGCCCCCGTGGGAGCACCCCTGCAGAAAGCCTCTGTTGCCGCGTTGCCCGAAGGCGACGTCGTGCGTCAGCCCCTAGAACATGCCCAGGAAGCCGTGAACGAAGAGCGCCGCGAGCGCCGCGCCCACAAACGGGGCGATGCCCGGTACGATCAGGCCGTACTTCCAGTTGTTGTCGCACTTGCCCTTGATGGGAAGCAGCTGGTAGGCAAGGCGGGGGCCAAGGTCGCGGGCCTGGTTCATGGCAAAGCCGGTGATGCCGCCCATGCCCATGCCCACAGCCCACACGATGATGCCGACGGCGATGGCAAGCAGCAGAACGTTGTCGCCGGCGCGGCTGGCGGTGGCGAGGATGGCGGAGATGAAGACGAAGGTGCACGTGGCCTCGCAGAAGAAGTCACGCGGGAGGTTCTGGACGTTGGGGTTGGTGCTGAAGATGTTGCGCTTCGCGACGGCGCTGACCTCGGGGTCGCCCTCGGACGCCTTGAAGTCGTCCGCGTACATGAACCACGCCAGGACCGCGCCGGCAAACGCGCCCAGCATGTCCGCCACGACGTACGGCACGAAGTTGGACCAGGGCACCAGGCCGATCATGCACTGGGCAAGCACCATGGCCGGGTTCATGCAGACGGCGCCGCCAAAGATGAAGAGCGCGACGGAGATGCCAAACGACCACGTGGTGATTGCGAACATGTGGCCGGAACCGTGGTACTTGGTGCCCTTGAGCACGGTGTCGCAGTGAACCCCGACGCCGAACACAATCATGAGGGCAGTGGCCCCAAACTCCGCCAGAACGTTGTACGGCATTGCTTCTCCTTACGCCATGGGCTTTGCCACCTGCGATCGGCTGCACCCCGCGAGCAGGCGGCGTCTACGGAAAATATTTTACCGCTCGCGGAATACGCGAACTATTTCAGAGTTATGAAGATGGACATTTCCGCGAATAAACACAGCGTGATTGGGAATGTCCTCGATTTCGCGTCAAGTCGCCGCAAATTCCGCCACGTGCCACAAAAATCCAACACTTATTGGGTACTCTGTCTAAAAACCAGGCGAGAAGGACGGCCGCCAAGGGCCGCAGCCTGCACGTGCGCCCCGTGACGGCGGCGCGGTAAGGAGCCCGTTTGAGCGACTACATCCTAAGCTGCTGCTCCACGGTCGACGTGACCGAGGACTTTCTGCGCAGCCGCGACATCGAGTACGTGTACTTCAACTACAACGTCGACGGAAAGGCCTGCCGAGACGACTTTGGCCGCACCAACTCCCCCGCCCAGCTGTACGCGCGCATGCTCGCCGGCGCGGACGTGGTGACGTCCCAGGTGTCCGTGGGCGAGTACCAGGAGTTCTGGCGGCCGTTTCTGGATGCCGGCAAGGACGTGCTGCACGTGACGCTGTCCTCCGGCATTTCCGGCACGTACAACTCCGCGTGCACCGCGCGCGACCTGCTTAGGGACGAGTACCCAGACCGCAAGATCGTGGTGGTGGACTCGCTGTGCGCCTCTTCCGGCTACGGCATGCTCATGGACAGGCTCGCGGGCCTCAGGCGCGAGGGCATGGGCCTGGAGGAGCTTGCGGCCTGGGCCCGGGAGCACCGCCAGGAGGTGCAGCACTGGTTCTTCTCGTCTGACCTGACGTTCTTCGTGCGCGGCGGACGCATCAGCAAGGTCGCGGGCGTCGCCGGCGGGCTGCTGCGCATCTGCCCCGTGATGGACGTGGCGCCGGACGGAAGCCTTGCCGTGATCGAGAAGATCCGCACGAAGGCAAAGGCCGAAAGGCGCGTGGTCGAGCTCATGCGCGAGAGCGCGTTTGGGGGCGAGGGCTACGCGGGCCGCGTCTTCCTGTGCAACTCCGAGTGCGCGGACGACGCGCGCGACGTCGCCGCGATGGTGGAGCAGGCGTTTCCGCAGATGGACGGCACGCCGAAAGTGTTCGACATCGGCGCCACCATCGGCTGTCACACGGGACCGGGAACCGTGGCGATGTTCTTCTGGGGCGATGCCGCCGGCAGGAAGTCAGCCGCAAAGTAGCGGCGCGACTAGCACTCCTGGTCGAAGAACCACTGGTACAGGTCGAGCTCGCCCGGCTTGCTCAGGCTGGTCTCGAACGTGACGGAGCCGGGCTCGTCCTCCGGCTTCAGGAGGTCCGCCTCCGTAAGCAGGCTCTGCAGGCGACGGGCCGTGCCCTCGGCGCCGTCGAAGAACGGGACGTCGCCCAGCACGGAGCGAATCTGGCGCCGCACGAACGGGTAGTGCGTGCAGCCAAGAACGACGCTGTCCACCTTGCCGCGGTACTCGCCCACCAGGCGCTGCAGCAGCTCCGTGAGGTCCGGCGCGTCCAGGTTGCCCTGCTCGATGCGGGCGGCAAGGCCGGGGCACGGCGCGGGGATGACCGTGGAGTTAGACCCCCACTCCTGCGCGAGCTTGTGGAACTTGTCGAGCTTCAGGGTGATGGGCGTCGCCATGACCAGGATGCGATCGTGCTTGGGCGCAAGCGTCGCCGGCTTGAGCGCGGGCTCCACGCCCACGATGGGAAGGTCCGGATAGTCACTGCGCAGGCGGGCGGCCGCGACGCTCGTCGCGGTGTTGCACGCGATCACGATGGCCTTTGCGCCGCCAGCCAGCAGGCGCTCCACGTTTTCGCGCGAGAGCCTCAGCACCTCGTCCGTGCTCTTCTCGCCATACGGCGCGTTTGCCGAGTCGCCAAAGAACACGAAGTCCTCGTGCGGCAGCGCGGCGACCATGCTGCGCAGGACGCTGATGCCGCCGACGCCGGAGTCGAAGACGCCGACACAACCCTCTTTGCCCAAAACGTGCCTCCATCCCGGCGCCGCGGGTGCGACGCGTTGCCCGTGCGCCCGCGCGGACGCAGGTAGATAGTCTACCGCACCGTTGTCGAACTTGTATGTGCCGCCGACCGCACCGGCCCCCTTGGACGGGCGGGCGGCGCGGCGTCATTTGTGGCGGCTCGGTGGGCGGGTGCGTTCCAGGCGCCTTGCCCGCATGGCGCGCGTGCCTTTTGGGTAACCTTGTGCCATCCGCATACAAGCGACAGACAGGAGCTTTCCTTGAGCAACGAAGGCAAGAAGGTCAAGGTCCACTACACGGGCACCCTCGACGACGGCACCAAGTTCGACTCTTCGTACGACCGCAACGAGCCGCTGGCATTTACCTGCATGGCGGGCCAGATGATCGCCGGCTTCGACAACGCGGTCAAGGACATGGAGCCCGGCCAGACGGTCAACGTGCGCCTCGAGCCCAAGGACGCGTACGGCGAGCACCGCGACGACCTGGTTCAGACCATCCCCCTGGCGCAGCTACCCGGCGCGGAGGAGCTCGAGCCCGGCGCGAAGGTCATGCTATCCGGCATGGACAGCCGTCCGTTCCCCGCGCAGGTGGTCGAGAAGGACGAGTCCACGATCACGTTTGACCTCAACCACGAGATGGCGGGCAAGGCCCTGAACTTCGAGATCACCCTGCTCGAGGTCGAGGACTAACCTGGCCGTCACGCCATTGGCACGCGTGCCACCTTGAGCCGCCTACGTCCACGGACGCGGGCGGCTTTTTGCTGCCGCGGGGAGTTATCGCGCAAGAGTTGTCGCGCGGGGCAGGCGCGCCTCTGCACAACTTCCCTCGGAAAATGTGGGAGACAGCCACGTTTTTCCTAGGGTAAAACGTGCGAGTCTTTAAATCCTCTGGTAGATGAGCTGGCTCGTCAACGTCCCGCTCTGCGCCATCGGGCAGCTCGGAAAGCTCGCGTAGCGGCAGGTCGCTGGGCACCAGGCGTCATCGGGCGACGGGCCGTAGGCGTCGGTCGCTCCCCTACCTGCGCTTGCCCATAAGGCCGCTCGCAAGGTCCGCAAGGTCGCTCAATCCAAGGCCCGTGCTCTTCTCGACCTTGTCCAGAAGCTCGCCCATGCTTGCAGATCCCGCGATTGCCTGGTGTAGCTCCTCGGCACTGGCAGAGACCCCCGCCCGCTCCACAAGCTCCGCGATCGTGCCCAGGTCCAGCTGCTTCAGCATGGCCAGCGCCTCGTCCGACCTGCCCATCATCACGGCCATCGCCAGCTTGTGCGCGTCTACGCCACCAAAGTCCGCCATGCCACTCCCAACCTCACGCCCCGCGGCAAGCGGGGTCAACCAACAGAGTGCGTCAATCATACGAGAAGATCCACCGCCTTGCGTGCCGCGCCGCTATAGTGGTGAGGCGAGAAACACATCCCCCATAACCGAAGCGGAGACCCCATGCCAAGCTCTTCCTACCTCGCCAAGCAGATGATTGTGATGAGGCGCGACCTCAAGATGCGCAAGGGCAAGATCGCCGCACAGGCCGGCCACGCGTGCGTGGAGGCCGTGCTCATGGCACTGGCGCGTGAGCACCGCCTTGACCAGGTGCGCCTTGCCACTGCCGAGGACGGGAGCCCCACGTGGGTGTACCTGGATTCCGACGGCACGCCGCACACGGCGCTTTCCGACTGGTTCGACGCCGGCGTCGCAAAGGTCTGCGTGTACGTGGACTCGGAGGAGGCGCTGCTTGACATCGCGGACCAGGGACGCGAGCGCGGCTTTGCCGTCGCGCTCATACGCGACGCCGGTCTGACGGAGTTCCACGGCGAGGCCACGTACACCTGCCTCGCGTTCGAGCCGCTGCGCGCGGAGGACGTCGACCCCATCACGGGCGAGCTGCCGCTGTACTAGCCGCGGCCATCGCGCCGCGCGATGGCGCGTTATCGAATACGTAACTATTACCGAACGGTTCCGTTTTCGCGCCGCCCGCGCCCCAACGCTACCATGGGTAGACCACGCTAGGCGCATCCGTGCGCCGCGCCACCGGGCAACACGAAGGGAACACCATGCGCATAGCCGACATCCTCAAGAGCAAGCAGACCTTCTCGTACGAGATCTTCCCGCCCAAGGGGGACATGTCGGTTGTGCAGGCCACCGACGTCGCGGAGAGGCTCATGCAGAACTCGCCGGACTGGATATCGGTCACGTTCAGCGCGGGCGGATCGGGTAACTCGCGAAACACCGTCAGCGTGGCGAAGGCCATCCAGGCGTCCGGCAAGACGCAGGCGCTGGCGCACCTTACGTGCCTGGGGTCGTCCCGGGCGGACGTGGACGCATACGTAGAGAAGATCAAGGCGGCTGGCGTCCAGAACGTGCTGGCGCTGCGCGGCGACCGCGCGCCCGGCCGCGACGTGATCGACTTCGAGCACGCGTCTGACCTGGTGGCGTACCTCAAGCAGGCCGGCCTGTGCGTGGGCGCCGCCTGCTACCCGGAGGGCCACCTTGAGTCCCCCTCGCCCGAGGCGGACATCGAGCACCTGAAGGCAAAGGTCGACGCCGGCGCGGACTTCCTGGTGACGCAGCTCTTCTTCGACAACGAGGACTTCTACCGCTTCCGCGACCGCTGCAGCCGCGCCCACATAAAGGTGCCCATCGTGTGCGGCATCATGCCGTTCACCAGCGTGCAGCAGATCCAGCGCATGGCGTTCACCTGCGGCGCGTCCATCCCGGCCGCCGTCATCAAGCGCCTGGTCGCCGCCGGCGAAAGCAAGCAGGCCCAGCAGGACGCCGGCGTCGCGTACGCGTGCGAGCAGCTGGTGGACCTTGCGCGCAACGGCGTGGATGGCCTGCACGTCTATACCATGAACCGCCCGTCCGTCGCAAACGCCACGCACGACCGCCTGCTGCAGGCAGGCTACGTGGAGGCCTAGGCCATGCCCGTCGCGCCAACGCTCACGAGCTACCAGATAGACGCGCTGGACCGCAAGGAGGTACTGCGCTACCTGGGCTACCGCGGCCAAAAGGTGACGCCGGAGCTCGACGGCCGCCTGGACCAGGCCATCGCAAGCTGCCTTGCCATCGGGCGCGCACGCGCGAGCATCGCCGTATACAACGTCGCCGGGCGAGAAGAGCTTCCCGACGGCATCCCGCAGATCGCCTTGGAGGACACCGCGCTCACGCTCGTGGGCAACTCCATGCGGCGCCACATGGCGGGCGCCCGCAAGGTGGGCGTGCTCGCCGTCACCATAGGCATGGGCGTGGAGCGCGAGCTCAAGCGCCTCTCGCTCACGGACCACCTTGGCCAGGTGCTGTTTGACGCCGCGGCCACCACCATGGTGGAGCGCGCGGCGGACGCGGCGGAGGCCACGCTCGTGGGCATGGCCGCGCGCGAGGGGCTCTACACCAACTTCCGCTTCTCGCCGGGCTACGGCGACATGCCCATGCAGACGCAGCCCGTGCTGCTCGACGCGCTGGACGCGCGCCGCCGCCTGGGCATCACGCTCAGCCCCACGCTGCTCATGACCCCCACCAAGAGCGTGACGGCCGTCGTGGGCATGTTCGACACCCCGCAGCCCTCCACGCACGCAAGCTGCGCGGACTGCTTCTGCCGCGCGTTCTGCAACCTTCGCGCCACCACAGGAAGGACCTGCCATGACTGATGCATCCACCAAGACGGCCGCCGGCAAGGGCGTGGGCACCATCGACACCCGCAAGTACTTTGGCACGTACGACCGCCGTCCCCTTCGCGTGAAGGACGACCACCTGCGCCGCGTGCTCGCGGGCGAGGACTTCCTGCTGTTCGACGGCGCCATGGGCACGCAGCTGCAGGCGCGCGGCCTTGCGGCCGGCGAGGTGCCAGAGCTCCTGTGCCTCACCAACCCGCAGCAGATCACCCAGATCCACCAGGCGTACGTGCAGGCGGGCTCGGAGGTCGTCACCACAAACACCTTTGGCGCGAGCGCACCCAAGCTCGGCGACGCGGCCACGGTGGAAGAGGTCTTCTCGGCAGCCGTCGCCTGCGCAAAGGCCTCCGGCGCGCGCTACGTCGCCGCGGACATCGGCCCCACGGGGTCGCTCCTCGAGCCCATGGGCACGCTGCCGTTCGACGACGCGTACGAGCTGTTTGCGCAGCAGGTGCGCGCGGCGGACGCCGCGGGCGCGGACCTCTTCATCATCGAGACCATGGCGGACCTCGCAGAGGCCAAAGCGGCGGTGCTCGCGGCAAAGGAGTGCTCTGACCTGCCCATATTCTGTACCATGACCTTCGACGAGGACGGCCGCACCTTCCTGGGCACCACGCCGGAGGTCGCGGCGAAGACCTTGAGCTCGCTGGGCGCGAGCGTGGTGGGCATCAACTGCTCGCTTGGCCCCAAGGACGTGGCCCCGCTCATCCGGCGCATGCTGCCGTGGTCCAGCGTGCCGGTCATGGCACAGGCAAACGCCGGCCTTCCCCACGTGGAGGACGGTGTCACGCTGTACGACATCAAGCCCAAAGAGTACTGCGAGGCCGTGCGCGACATGCTGGACGCCGGCGTCACGGTCATCGGCGGCTGCTGCGGCACCACGCCAGCATACATCGCGGGCGAGAAGGACCTCCTTGCCGGCCGTACCCCGACCGTGCGCGACGTGTGCCGCGACTTCGCGGTCACGAGCTCGCAGCGCCTGGTAAGCCTGCCGGCCGGCCACGTGGGCGTCATCGGCGAGCGCATCAACCCCACGGGCAAGCGCCGCATGAAGGAGGCCCTGCGCTCCGGCAACTACGACTACGTGATGCAGGAGGCCATCAGCCAGACGGACGCCGGCGCCCAGGTGCTGGACGTGAACGCCGGCCTGCCCGAGATAGACGAGTCCGCGACGCTGCGCCGCCTGATGGCAGACCTCCAGGGCGTCACGAACCTGCCGCTGCAGGTGGACTCCGCCGTGCCGGCCACCATCGAGGCGGCCGTGCGCAGCTACCCGGGCAAGCCCATCATCAACTCCACCAACGGCAAGCAAGAGACCATGGACGCCGTCATCCCCATCGCGGCGCACTACGGCTGCGCGCTGGTGGCCCTGACCATAGACGAGAAGGGCATCCCCCAGACGGCGGAGGGCCGCCTCGAGGTGGCGCGAAGGATCGTGGCCGCAACGGACGCCGCCGGGATCTTGCGCCAGGACGTGGTGGTGGACTGCCTGTGCATGGCGGCCTCCACGGACCAAAGCGCCCCGCGCGCCATACTTGACGGCATTGCCCTGGTAAAGCGCGAGCTTCCCGGCGTGCGCACGGTGCTGGGCGTATCGAACATCAGCTTTGGCCTGCCGTTCCGCCCGCTCGTGAACGCCACGTTCCTGGCAGCGGCGTTTGCGGCCGGGCTCGACCTGTGCATCATCAACCCGTGCCAGCAGCGCATGATGGACGTGGTCAACAGCTGGCGCGTGCTTTCCGGGGAGGACCAGAGCGCGCAGGCGTACGTGGCAGCCTACGCCGGCAGGAGCGACGCCGCGCCGGCCGCGCCCGCGGCGGCCGCCAGCTGCATGGCAAACGCGGCATCCGCAGCCGGCGCGTCCTCACAGGGGCAGGCCGCGCCCACACCCGCGGCGGATGACCCCGTGGCCCAGGCCCGGGCGATGGTGCTTGCCGGGCGCAAGGGCCCCATGCCTGCCCTGATGCACGATATTCTCGCCCGGCACGACGTGCTGTTTGCCATAAACGACGTGCTGATTCCCGCGCTGGACGAGGTGGGCGTGCGCTTTGAGAAGGGCACGTTCTTCCTGCCGCAGCTCATGGCGTCCGCCGAGGCCGCCAAGGCCGGCTTCAACACCATCAAGGAGGTGAACGACGCCGCGGGCGTCGAGGTTGCCTCCAAGGGCAAGGTCGCGGTGTGCACCGTGAAGGGCGACATCCACGACATCGGCAAGAACATCGTAAAGATGCTGCTGGAGAACTACGGCTACGATGTGATCGACCTAGGCCGCGACGTGGACCCGCAGGTGGTGGTGGACACCGTGGTCCGCGAGCACCTGCAGGTGGTGGGGCTTTCCGCCCTGATGACCGCGACCGTGCCCGCCATGGCCGACACCATCGAGCTGCTGCGCCAGCAGGCGCCGTGGTGCAAGGTCATCGTGGGCGGCGCCGTGCTGAACCCAGAGTACGCCAAGATGGTGGGCGCGGACTACTACGCAAAGGACGCGGCGGAGAGCGCCCGCATCGTGGGAGAGATCCTGGGCCAGTAGCCCTCTGCGAATCGCCCGCTACGACTCCATCTGCATGATGAAGGCCATCTTCTCTGGCTTGTAGTACGACGAGACGTCGCCTGGCACGTCGTACCACGCATAGTTGCCGTGCGACTTCAGCACCGCGACGAAGTTCTCCTCGCCCCCGTCGTCGTTTGGCTCGCCGGACGCCCACTGCTGGTAGTCCCACGAGCTGCCGTCCAGCCACGCGAAGCCGCCGGACGCGCTGCGGGTGCCCCCGATCCAGAACACGCTACAGTCGGACTGGTCCATCAGGCTCTTGGCCTGGCTCCACTCTGTCTCGGACGTAATGCACGCAAGCTCGCCGCCATGCGACTCGCAGTAGTCACGCGCGTCGCTCCAGGTCATGGCCTGCCTCACCACGGTGAGCGTCTTCGTCCTCGCGGGCTGGGCTGCCGCCGCGGCGCCCGACGAGGATGAGTCCTCGGCATCAACCACAGCCTCTGCCGAGTCGCCTGTGTCCTTCTCGCCCGCGTCGCTCTTCGCGGGATCCTCCATCGCCTTGGCGCCGGATTCCTTCGTCGCCGTCTTTGCGGGCTGCGCCTTTGCCCCGCCCAAGGACGCCAGCGGGTCGTTCGCGCCGAGCGCGCCAGAGTAGTGCAAGCCAAGCGCCACGCCCGCGCAGGCGAGAAGGACCGCGGCCACCGTCCCCACAACCACGGGGACCCTGCCCTTTACGTGTCCAGTGGCAGGCGCCTCCTCCTGAGCGGGGACGCACGCGGCTGCCCCAGGTATGCTCGCCGTATCGTCGGTCGGCACCGGCACGGGCTCCGGCGCCGGCACGGGCTCTGGCGCCGCGCCCCTCTCGTCCGCGGCATGCTTCACCGGCGCCCCGCACTGGCTGCAGAAGCTGCTGCCCTCCGGTATCTTCGCGCCGCACTGTCTGCAATACATATTGTTGTCTCCCCTCCTGTTTCTGGCGCCGCACCAGGCGGCGCGTACGCTACCCCCGCAGGGCGAGCTTTGCCCGCACGATGCGGGTGACGGACTCGTCGATGCGCTCCTCCGTGATGGTACCGGCCTTCACCGCGTTGAGGACGCCCTGGTAGCTGGCCGCAAGGTCCGGCGTCATCAGCAGCATGTCCACGCCGGCCTGGATCGCGGCCACGGCCAGGTCCCGCGCCTTGTGCAGACCTGCGACGGCTCCCATGCCCAGCGAGTCCGTGATGATGATGCCACCGAAGCCGAGCTCGTCCCTGAGCACGTCCGTCACGATCGCGCGGGAGAGCGACGCCGGCGCGCTGTCGCCCGTGACCTTGGGACAGCTGATGTGGCCGACCATCACCATGGGCACGCCTGCCGCGATCGCGCGCTCGAACGGCACCAGCTCCTCCTGGCGCAGCTGGTCGAGCGTCTTGTCCGTGGTGATGGCCTCCGTCTCGCTGTCGCCCTGTGCGCCGCCTATGCCCGGGAAGTGCTTTGCGCAGCACATGATGCCGCCGTCCAGAAAGCCCTTCACCGCGGACTCCACCATGGGCGCCACCGCGTCCGCCGTCGTCCCAAACGAGCGCTTCGCCATGGTCTGGCTCGTGCCGTTCACGATATCCGCGTCCGGCGCGAAGTCCAGGTTGAAGCCCAACGGCACCAGGTAGCCCGCGATCTTCTTGCACACGTCGTACGCGCGCCGCGCATCGCCCGTGTCCCCCACGTCACGCATGTTGCCGACGTTTTCGACCGAGAAGCCCTTGTTTCCGCCCACGCGGCTGACCGTGCCGCCCTCCTCGTCCACGGACATGAGAAGCGGCAGGCCCACCTCGTCCAGCGATATCTGGTTGGAGTCGGAAAGCATCTGCCTTGCCTGGGACTCGCTTTGCAGGTTCTGCGCAAAGTAGCACATGCCGCCCACGGGGATGTTCGCAAACGCCTTGCGGGTGGTGTCCCCGGCCGCGGTCACCTGGCCCATGCCCGTGAGCGCCTCCGGCCGCGGGAAGAACATCTGGGCCACCTTCTGCTCCAGCGTGAGCGAGGCGACCTTCCGCGCGACGGCCTTCTCCCCCGTTGCCGACGTCGCGGCCTTGGAGCCGCCGCGCTTTGAGGCGGAGCCTCCGTCGGTGCCGCCGCTCTTCTCGCCCGCGGAGCCGCCCGCCTTGTCGGCGCCGCCCAGCACGCCGCGCGCGACGGCCACGCCGCCTGCGACCACGGCGACGCCGCCCAACGCCACGGCGGCGCGACGGCTTATGCCGGGACGCGGCGCGGCATGCGAGCCCTTACCCTTGCTTGCCATGATTCTCCAATCCCTGTGCGGCTTCGGCACTACCACGGCTTCGGCGCTACTGCCACCACGGCTTTGGCGCTACTTTATCAGGCGGCTGCGCATGATCCAGACTGCGGCCACCACGGAAAGCACGATGGAGAGCACCAGCGGGAACACCCAGGCCTCGTCCAGCGGCAGCGCGGTGTTCATGCCGTAGAACGAGAACACCATCGTCGGCATCGAGAGCACCAGCGTGATGATGGCGAGCGTGCGCATCGTGAGGTTAAGGTTGTTGTTGATGAGCGAGCCAAACGTGTCCATCGTCTCGTTGAAGACCTCCGTGTAGATGCCGCACATCTCGATGGCCTGCCTGATCTCGATGGAGACGTCGTCCAACAGGTCGCGGTCGTCCTCGTACAGCCGCACGGTGCGCCCGTAGCCAATGCGCCTGACCGTGGCGTCCAGCGCCTTGAGCGAGGTGGAGAAGTACACGAGCGACTTCTCGAAGCCAAGCATCTTGATGAGGTCCGCGTTGCGCATGGAGCGGCGGAGCTTGCGCTCGTTCTCGCGGAACTGCCGGTTGATGGAGCGAAGGTCCGCCTGGTAGCGGCGCGATATGAACAGCAGCATCTGCAGCAGCAGACGCGTGCGCTGCGCCGTGTTGACGCCTGCGATGCGCCCGCCGGCCACCGCGTCCACCGTCGCGTTGGGCTTGAGGCTCACGGTCATGATGGCGTCCTGCTCCGGCAGAAACAGCACGGCCAGCGGGTGCGTGTCGTACTGCACGATGGAAGGGTCCACGGCCTCGCGCTCATCCTCCACAAACGGGCAGTCCACGATCACGAGCGCCTGCCCGGTCTCTGCGTCCAGGTCCACGCGCGACGTCTCCTCGTCGTCGAGCGCGGACGTCACGAACTCCGGGTTCACGTGCAGCTCTTCCAGCATCCAGCGGCGCTCCTCCTGCGTGGGCGCCACCACGCTGATCCAGCACCCCCGCACGGGAGCGTCGACCCTGCCCGTGAACGGCACCTTCGTGCCGTCCGCGGCAACCTCGTGCGACGTCTTGTAGTACTCGATCATGGGGCCTCGCAATCGCAGCCGTCAGGCATCTTGCGGCAACCTGAGCTACAGACAGGCTACACCATACGCACCCGACTGCGCTCTGCGCGACTCCACAGTGCGGTAGAGGGTACACGCCCGAATCTCACGGCGGTCGCTTTCACAAATCTCGAAAGATGTTGGACTATCAATGCCCGCGCGCATCGTGCGACTATTGAGATGCATCATGTAGACGGGGCAACATCCCACGGCTCCGTTACGACAACCAACAACCTCGACTGCATTTGGAGGCCTGATGGGCTGCAGAGTAGTGCTGATACGCCATGGTCTTACCTACTGGAACGTAAAGAAGAAGATGCAGGGCCAGGTCAACATTCCCCTCAACCAGACGGGCGTTCAGCAGGCAAAACAGCTGTCAGAAAACCTTAAGGATTACCACTTCGACGTCTGCTACTCAAGTCCGCTCGACCGCGCATATATGACGGCAAGGCTCGCGCTCAAAGATCGCGACGTCCCCATACACAAAGACCTCAGGCTAGTCGAGCACGGCTACGGCCTCCTCGAGAGCCACAGCTACAGGCATTGGCCGTGGTTCCGTTGGACAAACGAGGCCTACAACTACGAAAGCCACCCGGAGCGCTTTCACGCTCCCATCGGCGCCGAGACGTTTGACGACGTGTACGCGCGCGCCCAGGACTTTATCGACAACGTTCTCATTCCCGAGTCCAGGCAACGCGACGGCATCCTTGTCGCAGGACACGGCGGCATAAACTGCGCAATCATGGGACGCTTGCTCGACATTCCCCTCGAGGATTTCTGGAGCGTCAAGCAGGCAAATTGCGGGTACACCGTCTTGGACGAGAAGGACGGGTCGTTCCAATTCACCTACTCCACTCCCGTCGAGACCAAGTTCTAGCAGGAAAGCGGCATACATAAGAGCGGGGGCGCCTCACCGGTGCCCCCGCTCTTCTCATCTGCCTCTGACCACTGTTCTAGCTACGGTCTCCCTGGCTCCGCACTACTCCTTCGGCAGCACGGTGCGGATGCAGAGCGCCATCGAGATTGCACCTGCATCGGGCGTGCCAAGGCTTCTCTCCGCTGCAGGGCGGGCGCGCCCCACCTTCGGAACCATGTTCGCAGTGTCCTCGGCAGCCTTCTTGGCAACCTCGGCAGCATTGGCCCATGCCTCCTTGAGCGACTTGCCCGCTGCCGCCTGCTCCTCCAGCGCCTCGCCAAAGGGAATCAGCGCGTCGAGCATGGTCTTGTCGCCACGGTGCGCCCCACCAAGGGAGAGCATCTTCTCATAAGCAGCCTTCACGGCCTTTGCGGCGATATCGGCATCGTAGGCATCCGCATGGTCACCGACGACGGCGCCAGCAGCCTCGAGCGCAGACCCCCACAGCACGCCAGAGGTTCCGCCCGCCTTTGCAGCCCAGGCTCTTCCGGCCTCCCGCAGAACGGATCCAGCGGCGGCGCCCTTCTCACGAGCGGCCTTTGCGGCCTCCGCTGCGAAAGTGGATCCCTTCACCATGCCACGACCGTGATCGCCGTCACCTGCAACGCCGTCAATCTTGGCCAGCTCCTCCTCGGCGTCAGCAATGGCCTCGCGCATGCGCTCGAACGCGTCCACGATATAGTCCGCAGCCGCATCAGAAGCCGCGGAGCCAGGCTCGAAGGTCTCTGCAGCCTCGGAAACGTCCGCATACACCTTACGCTCGCCAGCGGCCATAGAGCTCTCTCCCTTACGGAAGGAAGCCGTGTCGCAGGGAGCGCTCCAGTAGCCCTCGAGCTCGTCGTCCAGATACTCGACTGCAAGCGCGATGCCCTCCATGTCAAGCGAGGTGACATACTCGCCCACAAGAGGCTCTACCAGCGTATAGCCCTTCTCCTCAAGAAGCTCCCTAACAGTGCCCCACACCACGAAGAGCTCCTCGTACTTAGTCGAGCCAAGTCCGTCGAGAATAACGGCTATGCGCTTCGAGTCATCGGCGGGAGCCTCAGCAAGCACTCGGTCGACGAGGATCTTCGCGACCTCGGAGGCCGACTTGAGGTCGTCCTCCCCCACGCCAGGCTCTCCGTGTATGCCCTGACCAACTTCCATCTTTCCTTCCGGCACGTGGAAGAGTGGCGCTGCCTCTCCAGGAAGCGTGCAGCCACGGAAGCCCATGGACATGGTACGGGTACGCTCGTTGGCCTTCTCGGTAATCCTGACGAGCTCGTCGAACGAGACCCCGGCGGCCGCGGCTGCGCCAGCTGCCTTGAACACCATGAAGGTGCCAACGTTACCGCGGCGCTTCTCCTTCTCCTCCGGCTTTGCGGCGGCTACGTCGTCGGTGATGTAGAAAGTGCGACAATCGACGCCCTCCTCTATCAGACGGTCACGCGCCATGTTGAAGTTCATCTTGTCGCCCGCATAATTGCCGCCAACGATAAAGATACCGTTCCCGTTGTCGACGGAATGCGCAACGCCGAGCACGTCCTCCGTAGACGGTGAGGTAAAGACGTTGCCCACAACGGTAGCGTCCATGAACCCGTCGCCGATGATTCCACAGAATGCCGGATAGTGTCCGGATCCGCCTCCGTTGATAACGGTAATCTTGTCTTCAGGCATCTTCGTCGCTCGTGCTACTCCACCAGGAACCTCAACGACATAATCAGGATATGCAGCAACATAGCCTTTGAGCATGTCCTCGCGGAACGTCTTGGGATCGTTGAAAAGCATGTGATTCACCTTTCATTCTTCGAGTTAAAAAGCGGCAAGAAAGTATGACCTTCTTGCCACTAAAAAAGGATTTACTGCTGGTCGGCAAAGTAGTTGCGCAAACCTTCAAGCATGTACTTTCCAGCAAGAGCACCTTGGTCAATGACGCCCTTCGCCTTCGCGGAGTGAACAGCTGCCTTGCCGAACTTAGGAAGCATGTCCTTCGTTGCCTCGCAGCCCTCCTCCGCACCTTCGACAGCCGCGTTCATGACATCCAAGAAGGAGGCATCCGGATTAGACTCCACAAGAGACGTTGCCTTCTTTGCTCCGGCATCTACGGAATCCAGAATGGTTCGGTCACCAAGCTCGCACTTACCACGCTTCTTGATGCCCTCGGCAAACTTCACGACATAGGTCGCCATATCAGCTGGCATCAATTCCGTCTTGCCCTTGAAGGCCTTGCCAGCCTCCATGACACCCGAAGACATCAGGGTTCCCATCGTGGAGGGCACCGTATTCTGCATCTTCATGGCACCCTTGAACATCATCTTTCCGATGTCACCCTCGCCAGTCAAGTCACGGAGGAAACCAGGAAGGGCACCGTACCCCTTGCTCATGGTGAGGCCTAGGTCACCATCACCCATGGCGGCATCCATCTCACAAAGCTCATCTTTTTTCTCGACAAAGAGTCGTCCCACATACTCAAATGCCTCGGGAACATCCTCGATCTTGAGCTTATCCATTGATTGCGACCTCCTATCAAGCCGATACACGAATGCTCGACTTCAATCACTTCTGGCAGAGGAAGGGGGTGTTGATCGGATAATCGAAGTACCCCTTCAGTTCATCGTCAACCTTGCAGATAGAAATGGACGCACCCATCATCTCCATCGAGGTTGCGTACTCGCCAGTCCAAGAGCGGTAGACCTTTATTCCCTTGGCCTCGAGCTGCTTCCTGACCGAATTGTTCAGGATGTAGAGCTCCTCGAGGGAGGTTCCGCCAAGGCCGTTGATGAGAAGAGCAACCTCGTCTCCCTCAGCCAATGGCATGTCGGCAAGAATTTCGTTAACGGATTCTTCCGCAAGCTCATCTGCTGTCTTAATTGGTCCATTCCAGACGCCAGGCTCGCCATGGATACCCATGCCGAATGCCATCTCGTCCTCACCCAACTCGAAGTTTGCGTGCCCCACTTCGGGAACGATACACGGGGTGAGAGCGAATCCTACGGTTCGGACGTTGTCGCCAGCCTTCTTCGCAGCTGCAAGCACCTCATCGAGCGTACCCATTTGGCCTGCCTTCGCACCAGCGGCCTTGTACATGAAGAAGATGCCAGCAACACCACGACGAGCTTCTACGTTCTTGTTTGAGAGCACATCATCAGCACCGACAATGGACTTTGCCTCAATGTCATCCATCTCGAGCATTTCCGTTGCCATATCAAAGTTCATAATGTCGCCGGTATAGTTCCCATAGAGGAACAGTACGCCTGCGCCTGCTTCAACCTCGGTGGCAATGTTATATATTTCCTCTGCGGACGGTGACTGGAACACGCCACCCACACCGCAGCCATCGATGAGGCCCTCGCCGACATACCCGAGGAATAGAGGCAGATGGCCAGTGCCGCCACCAGTGATAATTGCGACCTTACCGGGCTTCTTGTTCGCTATGCAATAGCAGTGCAGGTCATCAGCAACGCACTTGACCATGTTAGTCGAAGCATAGATGCCTTTCAGCATCTCGTCGACATACGCCTCAGGAGCGTTGATAATCTTCTTCATTTCAGAAATCCTCTCAGCCCAGGAAATAAACGATGTAATTGCTCACCACTGTCAGCAGGAGAAAAACCGTTTCCATGTATTCGAAGGGCAGTGATTCTTCGCCCTTGTACTTTGCCGTCCAGATATAGCCAAGATAAAAAGCTGTAGCGATATCGATTCCAACCATGTTGAAGTTAGGCGAGGGAATCAGCCAGCGCATCACGAGGAACACGGCAAAGAAGGACATTCCGATATACAGCGACCACTTCTGATCGCTCTTGATCATCTGGTTGTAATAGAGCATCGTCTTTCTGTCCGTCTTTCCATAGCGGCGACGTGTTTCCAGCGCCGCTCGGACGATGTACATGGAGAAAGCCCCGGCAAAGTACAGCACACCTATCAGGAACGTCGCCAGGACAGTCTTCATCAAGAAAAGCTGACGGACAGCGATAAGCCAGATTGCACAGAACAATACAAGCTCAATGACTGTAATCACATAGGCTCGTGGTGTTATGGGGTCAGGGTTCTTCCTTTCGCTCACCTTCGGAAGCTGGAAGCTCTCCTGATTATGACGCTTCGAGGCGCTGCCGCCCTTAACGGGTCTCTTCTTCTTATTCCTCTTGCTCATGGACTCGCTTCAATCTATTACGGCCGCTATACACGCAGTACATGAAGCGACTTACGTCCCAGATGCGAGACGCAAGCCGCTCAGAAGGAGGCTCTACTTAGCGTTAGGGAACTTGATCTCCTTCGGGTACTCCCACTTCTGAAGCTCCTCTGCGGGGAAGGACTTGGGCTCCTGACCTCCGTTAGCCGTCAGCGCATGGTAGTAGAGCTCCGCAAGCTCCTCTATGTAGCAGACCTTCAGGTAAGCCTCGTCAATGCTATCCTCATCTACCGCAACGGAGCCGTGACCCTGAAGCAGGAACACGTCTGCCTCTTTCACGGGCTCAACCACAGACTCAGCAAGAGCGGGCGTACCAGGGCGGCCGTAGGGGGCGACAGGAATGCGAGCCTTCGAGCAGTTCAAGTTTGCGACCTCATATACGACAGCGGGAATCGGCTTCTCGAGAATTGCAAAGGTGGTCGCAAACTGCGAGTGGGTGTGCGCAATTGCCTTGACATCCGGTCGAGTCTGGTAAATCTTGAGGTGCATCAGAGACTCGGAGGTTGGGCGAAGGCCAGTCTGGTTCTCGATAACGTTCGCGTCGATATCCATGACGATCATGTCCGGCACAACCAGGTCCTCGCGGTCAACGCTCGTCGGAGTGATGACAACAAGACCAGTCTCCTCATCACGAGCGGAGAAATTGCCAGACTTGTGCTTGCACATTCCCTCACGCTGTGCCTGCTTTGCGACGTTCATGACTTTAAGCTTGAGATCCTCGAGCATTTTAGATTCCTTTCTAAGAGGTTTTTAAAGAAGCCGACAGGCGCGCCTTGTCACCTGTCGGCTTCGATGGCTATCGAACACCTGCGAAAGCTATCTAAGCCAGGTGCCAGTTACTCCTCGACAGCCTCCGCAGAAGCGGCCGCCTTGCGAGCCTTCTGCTCCTTGCTCAGGTCGTGATACATCAGACCGTAGCCCGCGAGCCAGACAATCAGCATGCCGAGCGGCAGCGGGTTGCCATTCGCAATATCGAGGAACTGCGAGAACGCATAGGTGAACCAGGGTCCGTCGATAGAGGAGTTGGAGATGAGGCCGGCAGAGCCAAGGGCCTTGGCGGCAACTGCGCCGGTAGAAGTGGCAAGGTGGGAGATGAAGGGTGCGAAAGCGGTGCCAACGAGCAGGAAGATAGGCACACCGATGGTGGCGAGGATAATCATGCGGGGCAGGTTACCCTTGGTCACGAGGTAAGCGGGAACTGCAAGCGCAATGTTGACGATGCCCGCAAAGGGAAGGATCTGGTTCTGCGGAAGCAGGAACGCAAAGACAACGGTAACGGGGATACCCCAGATAACGGTCAGCCAGATCTCGTTAGAGCCGCCGAGGAACGGCCAGTCGAGACCAACAACGAGCTTGCGGCCCTCGAACTTGCCGTGCATGTAATCCGAAACCGCCTCGGAGATGGGGGACAGTGCCTCCATGAAGTACTTAGAGATAACAGGGAAGAGAGTGAGGCACATAGCGCACTGAACGCCAAGGGTGAGGAGCTTTCCAAGATCGTACTGGCCAAGGAGGCCGAAGAGGCAGCCGAGAATGAAGCCCAGGACATGGTTCTCGGCAAAGATGCCGACCTTCTCGTGCAGCGCCTCCGCGTCAGCCTTGTGGTTGAGTGCGGGAATCTTACGCAGCAGCTTATCGATGGGATAGTAGATCGCAGCAAGGAACACCATCTTGTGCGTGCAGGTTACACCAGGAATGCCAGTGAGCTCGTTAATCTCGTCAGCGAAGAGGTCAGCGGTCTTCAGCTCGAAGACAATCTGGATTGCCGCAATAACGAACGCAAGGACGACGTTGCCAGTGAGGCCAACGACGCCCACGGCAGTGAAAATCTTTCCCCAGACGTTCCAGAGGTCGGCGTTGAAGGTATCCGTCTTGTTCGCGATGAGCATGATGATGTTAATCACGATCATCAGGGGGAACATGAGGATTGCGTAGGGCCAGGACCAGGCGATTGCCGCCATCGTAGTCCAGCCACCGTCGAGAATGGGCAGGTTGATGCCGATGTGCTTCAGCATTGCCTCGCCAACAGGCGAGATGATGTTGCCCATGTAGCTGATGAGCATAGACATGCCGGTGAAGGCGACGCCGAGCAGGATACCGGAAGAAATGGCATCCTTCGGCTTCATCCTTACGATAAGACCCATGATAATCATGATGATGGGCACGAAAACTGCGGCGCCAACGGAGCTCAGGAAGCCGTTAATCCAAGCACTAGCGGCTGCAAAGTCCATACGTCTCACTCTCCTTTTGTTTCAATCTCTGTCGACTTCTCTATGCAACGGTCGTATAAGGCGGCTACGACATATCGCCAGGTGAAGGCCCTAGCCCTTGTACTCCTTGATGGCCTTGACGAGCTTCTCGTACTGCTGCTTCTGACCAACACCCGTCAGGAAAGCAATGCCGTCGATAACGGGAAGATCGTAGGTCTTCTTGTCGCGAACGATGGTGATATACGCCGCCGCGTCCTTGAGGTAGCGATCAACGGACTTGAGGTCCACCGCCTCGACCTTTGCATCGATCTTGTCGGCCGCAAGAAGGCGGTTGACCTTCGAAGCAACGGTCTGAGACGTCGCAACGCCACTGCCACACGCAACGATAACCTTGACTGCCATGATGATTCCTCCCTTTCTATCCGGGCCCCAACAGCCCGATTAGCAAATAACGCGCAGACCTCTAGTCGTGAGTCCACTCCATCTTTACGAACGCGTCGTAAAACTCGTCCTCCGTCTTTGCCTCGAAGAGCGGGTTGACCCATTCTGGCTTCTGGAAGTTATACATAAGAATCTGAAGCAGTTCGATATGCTCACCAGGATCCTTGAATCCAAGCATGCAGACGAGCTTCACATTGAACTTGTTGTCAGGATCGGACATGTCGCCCCACTCGACAGTATTCTTAAGACGCACGGGGGCAATAAATGGCTTGATAATCGCAGTGGCCATGGTATGGGGAATGGCGATTGGATACGGCTCCACCGGCAACGCGGTGGGATACTGCGCCTCTCGTTCCTTAATTGTCGGAAGGTACTCTTCGTTGACATAGCCCTTCTCGAGGAACCGTGCCCCCATAATTCCAAATACCTGCTCGTAGTTGTCGACATCTAGATCGATTGCCGTAAGCTCGCGCATGATGATTTCTTTGCCCAGCATGGTGCTCTTCACCCCTCATTCACCTTTTGGCTTTCGGCCGCTTCTTTTCTTGTCAAAAAAGACGATATCGACCTCAAGAAAGCCACACAAGATGAAGGTCTTTCACACGGAGTTGAGCTGAAATAGCCTGGTTAATTCCTTTTCACATCTTGTTGAAGCCCAATATATGAATGAGCGGTAACGATTACCCGACAAGCGTTATCTCGACGAAGAAAAGGCACCAGGGACGCAAGTCCCCGGTGCCCTCTTCCCACTTGGTATAAACGGAAAACTATTGTCGAATCAGCATGTATTCATTGCGTTCGATAATAGCAGCCGCCTCCGCAGGAGTATTCGCTCCACGGAGTTCACGCAAGAACGGGCTACCCTGCGCAGTAATCATATCAAGCAGGTTTGCGAAAGCCTTCAGGTGCATCTTTCTGTCAACGGCGCTAAGCGTACAGATGAACTCAATTGGGTCATTCTCCTCGCTGCCGAAACATACCGGCTTGCTCAGCCGTATGAGACTCATTCCCATTTTCACCGTGCCATTCTCTGGTGCAGAGTGCGGTATTGCAAAACCCGGGGCGAGAACGATATAGGGACCGTATTTCTCGACTCCCCCAATCAGCGCATCCGCGTAACGACTTTCGATGTATCCCATATCCAGCAGCAGCTGGGCTGACTTACGAATTGCGTCACGCCAGTCGGAGCAGTCAACATTGAGTTCAATATGGCTTGCGGGTAGCAGCTGATGAAGATATGGGGAGACCAACTGATCCTCAACGTGCTGAGCCTCGCGAAAGTAACGTCGAACTTCGATTCTTATTTCGTTAAGCAACCCACTCTCTGCACCACCGTATTTCTCGATTACGGGTTCAATCTTTTCAAGCAATCCTTGCGAGCTAAGCTCGTCAACACTAGAGGCTGACATTCTCACGCTCGATTCGATGGATGCAAGCTTCTCGTGGATAAGCCGATACTCCCTATCACGCAGCGGAAGCTTAATCACGATATGGTCTACCGGGCAATTGTTTAATGGGACAGTCGATATAACCAAGTCTGCACGATAGGAATCGATATAAGGCACGTCATGTGCCGGCATTACCTTGACTAGCTTTATCTCAAAGTGTCCTCGGAGCTCTTCGGCTAGTAGCTGAGAAGTACCGATGCCTCCGTCGCAAACGACAATGACCCTAGGTCTCACACCCCTATTCTTTCGGCGTTCGAGCGCAGCACAAATATGAAGTGCAATATAGGTAATCTCAACTGACGATATTTGCCTGCCGGCAAATCTCTCGAGCGGTTCGAGGTTTTCTTTCACCGCTTCAAGAATCTCTGGCTGGTCATTAACGACTTCAGCAAGCGCTGGCACATCGGGAAAATGAGAGGGACCAGTTGTGAACATCGATTCGAGGTGGTTCGAAAGGTATTCGAATAAGTCATAGTCTCCGTTCATGTCAATGCCTACTGCATTCGACATGTCGCGGATAAAGACGCGGGAGAGCTTCTGTATTTGCATGTCATACATGCTGAATTGTGCGCCGCCTTGAAGTCTGAGCGATTGGCTCAAGGCCGCAAAAAAGAGCTTTTCGTTCTCTCCCATTTCGACCGAGCAATACTGTTCGACAAGGTCGATTACCTTGTTCTCAAAATCACTGACACCCCCCGACGCATCAATGCCGTGGTAGGATCCTCCGAAGTTCTCCAAGCGAAAACCATTTCGATTGCGCGTGACGCAAATGCACAAGTGTTTTGTAGCGAGCTGAAATGGGGCATCCATCATGGTGATGCCAAACGCATGGCACTGCTCGTTTAGAACTTTCTTCACCGTAACCGTGTCAAGTCGGATTTCGGCGTTATCGGAAAGAGCCAGCCATTGGTCGACGATGGGAGCCTTTTTGCTGGCAAAATCTAGCAAGTAGCTACGCTTTACACTTTCAGCGCCTTTGACGCGAATCCCACGGCTTGGCTTTGACTCGACCTCCAAGCCAGCCTCTTGGATACGCTCTTTAATGCCATCCAAATCGTTGAGGATGGTGGCACGGCTCACCGAGAATTTCTCAGCAATCTCTCCCAGCGTGTAATAACCCTTGGCACCAACAAGGAGAGCCGCACCAAGCTGCTTCCGTTCTTCACTGGACATCTTGTACGCAAAGGTGTCCTCAACAGGAAGCAGTTCCTCGGCGCGTGAAAAGCCAGCAGGCAGCACTATCACACCTTTTGAACCAAAGGTGATGTTCCCTATCCCCTCCTGGGACAGGAACTTGTTGAGCGATTTAATGTCATTGCGTATGGTTCGCTCGGATACCCCGAATGCGTCAGCCAAACTCGAAAGGCTGCATCGATCCGACGTATGCGATAGCTTCTGGACTATGTGGACTGTTCTCTGATTCATCTAACCCCGAACTCCAATAGAGCCACCTCGTCACGCTTTACAATGGGAAGCGTAGCAAAGCCGAGGTGTCTTTACACCCAGACCACCATGGATGAGCCTATTGCTCTTTTAGACGGTCTTTGTGACCTCAACAGCGATAAGCGGATGACTTGGTACACCAACTACTGGAAGAAGGAAGGTTCCGTACCTTCTTTTGATGTCCGAGCGATGTCCAACATAGCCGTTGCGACCGCATCGTCCTTTGCGCTGGCGATATGCCAACGTGCCGCGCTGCTCACATCGCTATCCGCGTTTGCAACCGCCACGGAATTTGGTACTGTCTCAATCATGGGAAGGTCATTCTCGGAGTCGCCGAAGACAACGACCTCTTCCAGCGAAATTCCAAGGTAATTGGCAATCAAACGGACGCTGTCGCCCTTGTCCCACTCCCCCGCATTCACGTCCACGACCTTAGCAGTCATGCTCGGCATTACAAAGCTGAGCTCAGGCACCAGCTCGCGCAACCTATCACGTATCAGAATCATCTGGTCACGCGAGCACGAGCACTGGATATTCGCTTTGAGGTATTCCCGGTCCTGCACGTCCGACGCAATTCCAAACACGCTTTTGCCCCACGTTTCCGGCGGGTTAGCTTTCACGCACTCCGGAAAGCGAGTGACAAGGTTTACGTCTTTCAGGTCTTCGGGGCTGTACACGGCAAGCCATGCGTCAACGTCCATATTGTCCAGGGAGACCGCAACCTTACGTAGCTCTTCTCCGCTAATCATGACACGCTGAATCGTCTTGCCATCGACGGTGACGATCTGTCCGTTTGCGAACGCCCCAGTCTGATAGCACGCCACGTCGCCCTGGAACATCCATTCCATGGTAGCGGGAACACGACCCGTGACCGGACCAAAATGTATGCCCGCATCCAAGAGGGAATGAATGGCGCTGATAGCTCTCGCGCTGGCATGATTCGCACCGAAGGGAATCAGGGTATCGTCCAGATCGGCCATCACGAGTTTTACCATATGTTCCTCTCTCCCAACGCAGACGAAAGCAATCAGCTGGCCACACCGAAGCGAGGTGCTTCAATTTGGCCTGATTGGTGTTGTAGCGTAATGCTAGCCATGCATTCGGTCAATGGGCTAGCGTAGGTAGCAATTACAATTCCCCGTTGCCAGATGAAAAGAAGGACGTCCCGCCGAGTTGACGGGACGCCCTTGGGATGACGCTTCGCGCGTGGGTGGAACTAGAAGTCCGCGTTGCCGACGGTGCGGGGGTGCGGGAGGACGTCGCGGATGTTGTCGACGCCTGTGAGGTACATGACGAGGCGCTCGAAGCCCAGGCCGAAGCCGGCGTGGTGGCAGGTGCCGTAGCGACGGAGGTCCAGGTAGTACTTGTACTGGTCCTTCTCCATCCCCAGCTCCTCGATGCGGCGCTCGAGGACGTCGAGGCGCTCCTCGCGCTGGGAGCCGCCGATGATCTCTCCGATGCCAGGGACGAGGCAGTCCGCGGCGGCGACCGTCTTGCCGTCGTCGTTGAGACGCATGTAGAACGCCTTGATGTCTTTGGGGTAGTCGGTCACGAACGTGGGCTTCTTGAAGTGCTGCTCGGTAAGGTAGCGCTCATGCTCGGTCTGGAGGTCGATGCCCCACTCGACCGGGTACTCGAACTTGTGGCCGGCCGCCTGCGCGTCCGTCAGGATTTTGACGGCGTCCGTGTAGGTAACGCGCGCGAAGTCGCTGGTGGCGACATGCTGCAGGCGCTCCCTCAGGCCCTTGTCGACGAACTTGTTGAACATGTCGAGCTCGTCCGGGCAGTGCTCCATCACGTAGTTGATGACGTACTTCAGCATCTGCTCGGACACGTCCATCTCGCCCTCGAGGTCGCAGAACGCCATCTCGGGCTCGACCATCCAGAACTCCGCCGCGTGGCGACGGGTGTTGGAGTTCTCCGCGCGAAACGTGGGGCCGAACGTGTAGACGTCGCCGAAGCTCATGGCGAAGTTCTCAGCCTGGAGCTGGCCGGAGACGGTGAGGTTGGTCTGCTTGCCGAAGAAGTCCTGGCTGTAGTCGACCTTGCCGTCCTGGGTGAGCGGCGGGTTGGCCGGGTCGATCGTGGTGACGCGGAACATCTCGCCGGCACCCTCGGCGTCGGACGCGGTGATGATGGGCGTGTTGACGTAGACGAAGCCGCGCTCCTGGAAGAAGCGGTGGATGGCGAACGCCGCGACGCTGCGCACGCGGAACACCGCGCGGAACAGGTTGGTGCGGCTGCGCAGGTGCTGCTGGGTGCGCAGGAACTCGCGGGTCTGGCGCTTCTTCTGCATGGGGTAGTCCGGCTGCGCCGCGCCCTCGACCACGATGGTCTTGGCCTGGAGCTCGAACGGCTGCGGGCGGTCCGGCGTGAGCGCGAGCTCGCCGGTGATGATGAGGGCGGAGCCAACGGTGAGGGCCGCGACCTCCTCGTAGTTGGCGAGCTTCTCTCGGTTCATGACGACCTGCAGGTCCTTGAAGCAGCTGCCGTCGTTCAGCACGACGAAGCCGAAGTTCTTCATGTCGCGAATCGAGCGGACCCAGCCGGCCACGGTGACCGTCTTGTCCCCAAACTCGTCCATGTGCGCATAGAGCTGCGCGATCCTGGTGCGGTCCATCTGCGGGATCCCCCTTTGGTTCAAGGGCGCGCCTTCGGGCGGGGGCCAGGCTCTTCTCGCCCGGCGCGGCCCTGCCGCGGGCCTGCTCTGGGGCCCTGGCGCGCATGCTGTCCAACCACGTAACCATATCGCAAAACGGGTGCGCGTGCCGCGCGAAGTGGGCGGCTCCTTGCTACGCTGGTGTGGCTTTTACGGGCGACATCGCGACTTGGAGGCGGACATGGCGAAGGGGCTTGCGGACTACGGGCTGATTGCGGCGCAGATCGAGGCGCTGGCCGAGGAGGACGCGCATTGGGTGCCGCTTCTGGCGAACGCGTCAGCGCTGGTGATGGACGGCGTGGAAGACCTGAACTGGGCGGGGTTCTACCTGATGCGCCCCGCGGAAACGTCCGCTGCGGCCGGCGCGGACGCAGCGGACGGCGGGCGCGAGCTGGTGCTGGGGCCGTTCCAGGGAAAGGTCGCGTGCGTGCGCATCGCCGTGGGACGCGGCGTGTGCGGAACGGCCGTGGCGACGGACTCGACGCAGCTGGTGCGCGACGTGCACGAGTTTGCCGGGCACATTGCGTGCGACAGCGCTTCGAACTCCGAGGTGGTGGTGCCGATTCACGCTGGCGGGCGCGTCGTGGGCGTGCTGGACGTGGACTCCCCGCTGGTGGGGAGGTTTGGCGAGGCGGACGCGCGCGGGATGGAGGCCGTGGTCGCCGCCATCGAGCGCCGCTGCGACTTTGGGGAGCTGGCGTAGCGGGTGCCGGGCGGTGCCGACGGCGGATGCGGCTGGCGGCGCCGACGGCCCACGCCGGCACCGCCCCCGTAGCGCCTACACCAGCTCGGTCTCCGGGTGCTCCCTCGTGACGAAGTCCTTGTTCGTGACCGTCGCGCCCAGAAGCTGCTCGCACTTCTCGGCCAGCTCGTCGATGGCCGCGTGAAGGTCCGCCGAGCGCTCGGGCATCACGTTCTCCATGATGAACATGCAGTGCGGCGTCGCGTCCGAGACCTCCGTGCGCTGGCCGTCGCGCCAGTTCCAGCAGCGGCACACCGCGCCGGCGTCGTCCAGGTAGGCGATCTCGCCGGGCAGCGTGGGGTCGCTCTCCTCCTCGCCGATGGGCAGGAAGTAGTCGCCGCCGTCCGTCATGGCAAGGCGGAACGTGCCCTCGATGGCGTCGATGTTCTCCGCGCCGATGGGCAGGGCGTACTTGAGCGATATCGCGTTGCTCACGTCGACGCTCGGGACGATGTGGCCCACGGGGTTGTCCTTCAGGACGCGCTTCAGCAGGTTCTCGACGGAGCAGCGCGCGCCCTTCTTCGTCTTGAACTTGCGGTACGCATCGCGCCACACGGCGACGACCTCGTTCTGGCTGATGGCGGAGCTCGTCAGCCACTCCTCCGCGCTCGCGTTCGCGCGGTCCAGGAACTTGGCCGCGGCCTTGGCCTCCTCCTCGCCGATCTGGTCGGTCGGCTTGATACCGTCCACGCACAGCACGCCGATCTCAACGTCGGGGAACACCTGCCAGAACGAGTCCTCGACCACAAACCTCTTGCCCATGACGCCTCCTTACGCCCGCGGGCCCACCCCGCGCCGATCGCGTTTCTCAACTGTTGATATTCTTACCACAAGTTGGTATATCAAAGTGCAAGATACTTAGCATTTATCAGTTCTACTCAAATACTTTGCTCGTTTCATGCATTCTAAAATGCATATTCCGCAGGCGAGAAGAACGCGGCGCCCCAGCTTGGCGGCACCACGTGGGGCGCGGCGCGGGCATAGTTTTCGCGGGTCGGGGCGAATCGCTGCATAAAATCTTCGCTACGGCGGCGCGGGCGTGCGGGCGAGAAAGTAGAATGGTGGTCGCGCTCCGTGATCGGGCCGCGCTCCCGCAGGGGTCGCGCGCAACCGGGCGCAAGGCAGACGCAAGTCGGAGGTGCACATGGCAGACGGCTCCACATGCACAAACCAGAACGCGGGCCAGGCGGACGGCTATCGCATGGAGCACGACTCCATGGGCAAGGTCAGGGTTCCCGCCGCGGCGCTTTGGGGCGCGCAGACGCAGCGCTCCTACCAGAACTTCCCCATCGGTACGGAGACCATGCCCCAGGGCATCGTGCGCGCGTTCGCCATCCTCAAGAAGGCGGCCGCGCAGGCAAACGCCCAGCTCGGCACGCTCGATCCCAAGGCTGCGAGCCTCATCGAGCGCGCGGCGGACGAGGTCCTTTCCGGCGGGCACGACGACCAGTTTCCGCTCAAGGTGTGGCAGACGGGTTCCGGCACGCAGTCGAACATGAACGTGAACGAGGTGCTCGCAAACCGCGCGAACCAGATCGCCGCGGCGGAGGGCGTCGCGCTCGAGAGGCCCGTGCACCCCAACGACTCGGTCAACCGCTCGCAGTCCTCGAACGACACCTTCCCCACGGCCATGCACATCGCGGCCGTGCTGGCCGTCACGCGCGAGCTCCTGCCCGCGATCGACCAGCTTGCCGCCACGTTCGAGCGGCTTGAGCGCGAGAACGCCGGCGTCGTGAAGAGCGGCCGCACCCACCTGCAGGACGCGGTGCCCATAGCCTTCAGCCAGGAGATCTCTGGCTGGCGCGGCATGCTCGAGGCCTCGCGCGAGCAGCTTGAGGCGAGCCTTCCGATGCTGAGGCGCCTGGCGCTGGGCGGCACGGCCGTCGGCACGGGGCTGAACGCCCCCGCCGGCTTCGACGCGCTGGTGGCGGAGCGCGTCAGCGCGCTCACCGGCGAGGACTTCAAGACCGAGGCCAACAAGTTCCATGCGCTCACCAGCAAGGACGCCATGGTCTTCTCGCACGGCGCCATAAAGGCGCTTGCCGCGAACATGATGAAGATCGCGAACGACGTGCGCTGGCTGGCAAGCGGACCGCGCCTGGGCCTGGGCGAGATAACGATTCCCGCAAACGAGCCGGGCAGCTCCATCATGCCCGGCAAGGTGAACCCCACGCAGTGCGAGGCCGTCACCATGGTGGCCGTGCAGGTGATGGGAAACGACGCGACCATAGGCTTCGCCGCGAGCCAGGGCAACTTCGAGCTCAACGTGTTCATGCCGGTCATCGCGTACAACTACCTGCAGAGCGTGCGGCTGCTGGCCGACGCGGTCCGCTCGTTTGACGAGCGCTGCGCCGCGGGCATCACGGCAAACCGCGAGCGCATGGCCCACAACCTGCACAACTCGCTCATGCTGGTGACGTGCCTGAACCCCTACATTGGCTACGAGCGCGCGGCGAAGGTGGCGCACAAGGCGTTTGACGAGGGATGCAGCCTCCGCGAGGCGTGCGTCTCCCTTGGGTATCTGACGGAAGAGAAGTTCGACGAGGTTTTCAAACCGGAGGAGATGGTCTAGAGGATGGACGAGACAAGCGCAAAGAGCCTGAGGCTCCACGAGGAGCTCCAGGGCAAGATCGAGGTCGTATCTCGCGCAAAGGCCGAGACGAACGAGGACCTCGCGCTCCTGTACACGCCCGGCGTCGCGGAGCCGTGCCGGCAGATACAGGCAGACTACAGCAAGTCCTGGGAGCTGACGCGTCGCTCGCACCTGGTGGCCGTCATCACCAACAGCACGGCCGTCCTGGGCCTGGGCGACATCGGCGCCGCGGCCGGCATGCCCGTTATGGAGGGCAAGTGCCTGCTCTTCAAGGAGTTTGGCGACGTGGACGCCTTCCCCATCTGCGTTGACACGCACGACACGGACGAGCTGGTGCGCACCGTGCAGCTCATCAGCAAGAGCTTTGGCGGCATCAACCTTGAGGACATCGCCGCCCCGCAGTGCTTTGAGGTCGAGGACCGCCTTAAGGAGCTGTGCGACGTCCCCGTGTTCCACGACGACCAGCACGGCACCGCCATCGTGACGGCCGCGGGCCTGCTGAACGCCGTCAAGGTGACCGGCAAGAAGATGGGCGAGCTGAAGATCGTGATGAGCGGCGCCGGTGCGGCCGGCCTTGCCATCGCGACGCTGCTGACGCACATGGGCTTTGGCAACGTGATCCTGTGCGACCGCAAGGGCGCCATCTACGAGGGACGCGACGGCCTGAACCCGTACAAGCAGCGCGTGGCCAAGATCACGAACAAGGACCACGAGGCGGGATCCTTGGCCGACGTGCTGGTGGGCGCGGACGCCTTCCTGGGCGTGAGCAAGCCGGGCCTCGTGACGCCGCAGATGGTGAGCACCATGAGGGACGGCATCGTGTTCGCGATGGCCAACCCCACGCCGGAGATCATGCCGGACGAGGCGAAGGCCGGCGGCGCGAAGGTCGTTGCCACGGGCCGCTCCGACTTCCCGAACCAGATCAACAACGTGCTGGTCTTCCCCGGCATCTTCAAGGGCGCCCTCGCGGCGCGCGCCCCGCAGATCACGGAGGAGATGGAGATCGCGGCCGCCGAGGCCATCGCGAGCCTTGTGCCGGAGGACAAGCTCTCCCCAGACTTCATCATCCCGTCCGCCCTCGACAAGACCGTGGCTGACGTCGTCGCCAAGGCCGTCGCGGACCGCGTGAAGAGGTAGCGCGAGGACGGCAGAGCGGGTAACCGCCCGCACACGCAAGCGTTACAGGCAACGCCGCGGGGAGAAGGACGAGTTCTTCTCCCTGCGGCACTTTATTTCAAAGATACGTAGGTTGCTCAGAAGTCAATGTGGACAGACAGCGTCGATTGCGCGTTACACCGTATACCACTCGATTGTCGCACCGCTGAAGGAGGGGCCGTTAAATGGACGTGATGCAGGCGGCGAAAATTGCCGCCGACTATATAGCTATGCTCGAGAGATTGACGATTGATCCGGATGAGCCCGACATGAGCAACGGGCTTCTACGCGACATTCACTTTTCCGTAGAGGGAACACACTTTGACGAGTCAGATGGGCACTGGAGAATCGAGGTGGGGTTCTCGAGGCCATGGGACCAGGCACGCTCCCCTCTTGCCGGTATTGCCAGTGTTCCTACCTATGACAACCGCACGTACAAAGCGCTGACCATTGATGATTCCACAGGCAAGGTACTAGCCTACGAGCGTATGTAGGCTTTGCTGACGGCGCGACTTCGCAAGTCGCGCCCGTTGGGCTCTGATGATGTTGTGCCATTGCATCCGGTCGCACTCGCGCCGGGACGCTCGGGGTGCGACAATGGGACGACTAGCGACATGACGTGCGGGCGACCCCAGGGAGGTGCGACGCGTTGGCAGAAAAGCGAAGGCCCAGCAAGAGGCAGTCGCGCCCCAAGGGGCAGAGGGCCCAGGGCCACGTGCCTTCTCGTTGTGGCAGCGAGCGTTCGGGCGGCGCCGCGGCCCACGGCACGCCCCGGACCGGCACGTCGCGCGCGACCGGCACGCCACGCGCTTCTCGCGGAAGCAGGGGCAGCTCGCGCAGCAGCCTCGGAAGCTCCATGGGCACGTCGCACGCCGCCAGGTACGGGGTGTCCCACGCAAGCCACAGGGGCACGGGCTCCCACGCGCCGCATGACGCCGCGAACTCGCGAGAAGTGCGCGGCACCAGGGCGGACCGCGGGCGCGAGGTGCGCTCCCGCGACGGTCGCGGCCATGAGGCGCGCCAGCCGCGCAAGATGCTCCGCCCGAAGGATACCGGCCTCGAGCTGCGGCGCGAGGAGTACGGGCAAACCAGCCTCGGCGCACGCAGCCAGACGAGCCGCCGCCGGCAGGAAAGCCGGCTTCGCAAGATCCGCGACCTGGGCTCCACCAGGCCGCCGTTTCCGTTCAAGCCGCTCATCGCCATCGTGGCGGTGCTCCTGGTGGCAAGCGTCGGCGTTCTTGCGGGCACCAGCATCATGCGCGCGCTGCGGCAGCCGGCCCAGACGCAGGAGGCCGGCGGCAAGGTCGTGATGAAAGGCGGAAGGTCCACCGCCATCGACGACAGCGCGAAGATCTTCACCACCACGTACGACTGGGACAACGCCACCACCAAGCGCGGGCGCATCAGCTACAAGATGGGCGGGACCGTGGTCTCGCGCACCGGCATCGACGTGTCCGAGCACAACGGCAAGATCGACTGGTCCAAGGTCGCGGCGGACGGCATCGACTTCACGTACATCCGCATTGGCTACCGCGGCAGCGTCGAGGGCAACATCACGCACGACAAGCGCTTCGAGCAGAACTTCGATGGCGCGCGCAAGAACGGGCTGGACGTGGGCGTGTACTTCTTCTCGCAGGCCATTACGGCAGAGGAGGCGCGCGACGAGGCGCGCTACGTGGTGAAGCAGCTGGACGGCTACGCCACCGAGTACCCCGTCGTGTTCGACATGGAGCCTTCCACCAGCGGCGACGACCGCGTGTCGAGCCTGACGAACGACCAGATGACCGCCATCGCGAAGGCGTTCTGCAAGGAGCTGCAGAAGAACGGCTACTACGCGTGCGTCTATGGCAGCCGCGCGGACCTGGCGCACTACGACCTCGCCGCGCTTTCGCGCTACGGCTTCTGGTACGCGGAGTACGCGAAGGCGCCCACGATGGCGCTGCGCTACGGCATCTGGCAGTACACGGACTCCGGAAAGGTGGACGGCATCGACGGCAACGTCGATCTGGACATCGACCTCACCGGGGCGCTGGAAAAGGTTCAGAGGGCCGAGAAGAGCAAGGCACAATGACAGAGTGGCTGGTACATAGGTTCATCCACGATGCAGACCAAACGGACCGCGCCGACGTGAGAAACGCGCACGGCACGCTCGCGAGCATCGTGTGCATCGTCTGCAACATCCTGTTGTGCACGACGAAGGGGCTCGTGGGCCTGGCTGCCGGGTCGCTCTCCGTCGTGGCGGACGCCGTGAACAACCTGACGGACGCCTCGAGCAACATCGTGAGCCTCATAGGCTTCAAGCTCGCAAGTCGTCCCGCGGACAAGGGCCACCCCTACGGACACGGTCGCATCGAGTACCTCGCTGGCGTCATCGTGGCGTTCATCATCGTGGTCGTGGGCTTCGACCTTGCGAAGACCTCGTTCCAGAAGATCCTGAACCCGGAGCCCACGGACTTCTCGCTCGCGGTGGTTGCGGCGCTGCTGCTGTCCATTGTCGTAAAGACGTGGATGGCGTGCTTCAACCATGCGTTTGCAAGGCGCATCGACTCGGTCACGCTGGAGGCGACGTCGCAGGACTCCAAGAACGACGTGATCACGACGTCCGCAGTACTGGTCGCAGGCATCGTGAGCAGGCTCACCGGCATCGACCTGGACGGCGTGGCCGGACTTGCCGTTGGCGCGTTCATCGTGTGGAGCGGCTTCGAGCTGGTGCGCGACACGCTCGACCCCCTGCTGGGCCAGGCGCCAGACCCAAAGCTCGTGAGCCACATCCACGACACGATCATGAGCTACCCCGGCGTGCTGGGCACGCACGACCTGATGGTGCACGACTACGGCCCCGGTCGCAAGTTCGCGAGCGCCCACGTAGAGATGGCGGCGGAGATCGACCCCATCCGCAGCCACGAGGTGCTGGACTCCATCGAGCACTACTTCGCGGACGAGGAGAACCTGCCCCTGGTGCTGCACTACGACCCCATCGTCACGTTCGACCCCGAGGACCGCGACCTGCGCCACTGGGTGTCAGACCAGGTGAAGACCATCGACGGACGCCTGACCGTGCACGACGTGCGCACGACGCGTCAGGACGGCACCCTGCACGTGTCGCTGGACTGCGTGCGCCCGCACGACCTGCCCATGACCGACGAGGAGCTGAGCGCGCGCATCTGCAAGATCCTGCACGAGCGCTGCGCAGACGCCGTCTGCCACGTGACCGTGGACTCGAGCTACGTCTCTACCGGCGTCTAGCTGCGAACCTCATGAAGCTCCCTTATGGCGCCCTCGGGTGTGACGGCCACGTGGTCCGTGGCGGCCGCCTACGCCAGCCCCGCGGCCATGCGCTCCACGATCGCTGCGCAGCGCAGCGCCATCTTGCGCTCGAACGCCGGGTAGTCCGTGGCGGAGGCGCCGTTCGCCTCGTCGGATATGGTGCGTACGATCGCGAACGGGATGCCGTTCACGTGGCACGCCTGCGCGATGGCGGCACCCTCCATCTCGCAGCACAGCGCGCCGAACTCGTCCTGGATCCACCGGCGCGTGGCGTCCTCGTGCACGAACTTGTCGCCGGAGGCCACACGCCCCTCGAACACGCCCGCCTCCGGCGCCACGGCGCGCGCCGCGGCGACGGCGGCCTCGCGCAGTGCCGGGTCCGCCGCAAACGCAAGCGTGTCCATGCCGGGGCACTGGCCGGGCCGGTAGCCCAAGTTCTGCACGTCCATGTCGTAGTTGACGACGTCCGTGGAAACGACGACGTCGCCTATGCCCACGCGCGCGTCCAGCGAGCCGGCCACGCCCGTATTCACCACGCGGTCAGCCCCAAAGCGCACGGCGAGCGTCTGCGCGCACATGGCGGCGTTGATGCTGCCCACGCCGCAGCGCACCACGATCGCGTCCGTACCGCCCAGGCGGCCCTCGCTAAACTCCATGCCGCCCACGCACGTCACGCGCACGCCGTCGAGGTGGGCCCTCAGCAGCTCCACCTCGACGTCCATCGCGCCGATGATTCCCAGCGCCACGCGCCTACTCCGCGCCGGGGTAGGTCATGTGCGCGTCGTCGATCGCGTACAGCGTGTTGTCCAGGTAGCGCCTGGCCCACCAGTGCGCCTGGTTCAGGTCCGCGTCGTGCCAGTTGCCGCACTCCGCCGGCTTTGCGCCGGGAATCTCCCCCTCGAAGTCGCGGGCAAACTCGAAGGCGCGCGTGACCAGCGGCAGCACCTCCTTGGGCGTGCACTCGCCAAACACGATGAGATAGAAGCCGGTGCGGCAGCCCATGGGCCCAAAGTACACGATGCGGCTCGCCCACTCCTCGTCGTTGCGCAGGAACGTGGCCAGCAGGTGCTCGATGGCGTGCACGGCGGCCGTGTCCATGACCGGCTCGCGGTTGGGCGCGGTCAGGCGCAGGTCGAAGGTGGTGATGACGGCGCCGGACGCCGGGTCGCGGTCGACGCGGCTCACGTAGACGCCGGGCTCCAGGCGAAGGTGGTCGATGGTGAAGCTTGCGATCTGCTCCATGGTGTCTCCTGTCGTTGGGCTCCGGGGGTCGTCCCGCGGAGCGGTTTGCGTTCGTAGTGACGATACTTCATGTACCCACCGCAGGCGGTGCGACCGCGCGTTCTCCAAAGGCATCACACGCGGTCCGAAACACGGGAGAAACCCACGCCATCCGGTTTCGCATATCATGTTTCCACAACGGTCGGCGCGCGCCGCGAGGACGCGCCGCAATGCGACCCGGGAGGAACCACGGACACCTTCGCACACTGGGCCTGCGCGTGGGCGCAGGCCACAAACTCATCGCTTGCGGGCTCGCGCGTGCTCGTGGACGCGCAGGACCTCGCGCGCGGAGGCGAGGCGCTTGCCCTGCGCATGGCGGAGTGGGGCCTCGTCCCTACGAACGATGCCGCACGGGCTGATTTTACCTACCCCGACCTGCCCAAACGCCAGGACCTTACCGCGGCGGACGCCTGGGCGCGCGCCGAGAGGGGCATGCCCGTCTCGGCGGAGCTCGCACGCCGGATCGCGGCGGAAGGCCTGCTTCGCGGCGTCCACATCGCGCTCAGCCTCATCGTGGAGCCAAAGACGGCCGTCCTCGTGGAGCGCCTTGCCGCGGCCGGCGCCACCGTGGGCGTGTACTGCCACGCGCACGAATGCGACCAGGCCATCGCCAACCAGATCCGCGCCCGCGGCTACGCCATAGAGGCGGATGCCGCGTGGACGCCCGCGCAGGAGCGCGAGGGGTCGCTCCGCCTCATGGACCGCATACGGCCCGACGTCGTCATCGACGACGGCGCGAACTTCTCGCGCCTCATGGTGATGGAGCGCCCGACCCTGGCGGCGAGGCTCGTGGGCGTCGCGGAGGAGACCACCTCCGGCGTCCGCGCGTTCACGGCCATGCAGCAGGAAGGCGAGCTGCCGTTTCCCGTCGTGGCGGTCAACGACTCCCGCCTGAAGACCGGCTTCGACAACCGCCACGGCACGGGAGAGACCTGCGCCGCCACGACGATGTCCCTCGTAGGACCGTCGTTCTTCTCCGCCGCCGGAGGTGCACGCGTCACCGTGGTGGGCTTTGGCCCCGTCGGCGAGGGCTTCGCCCGTCGCGTGCGGGCGCTGGGCGCGCGCGTGACCGTGGCGGAGGCGGACCCCGTCCGCGCGCTTGAGGCGAGCTTCGCCGGCTTCGCGGTCGCCCCGCTCGACAGCGCGCTTCCCGCCACGGACATGGCGGTCTCGGCCACGGGCGTGCGCCACACGCTCCCCGCAGACGCTCTCCGCCTGCTGCCAGACGGCGCCACCGTCGCAGTCATCGGCGGCATCGCAAACGAGGTGGCCCTTGACCAGGTGCTTTCCCAGGGCGGCACGCTGCGCCCGGGCGAGAAGACCGGCGTCTCGTGGCTGGACGTGCCCCAGGGTCCCACCCTCAGGCTGCTCGCGTCCGGCGACGGCGTGAACTACGCCGCCGGCCCCGGCAACCCCATAGAGATCATGGACCTGAGCTTCGCCGTGCAGCTCGCCGCCGTCGAGCACCTGCTGCGCCACGCGGGGTCGCTGCCCGCAAAGGTGCTGCGGCTGGGTCCCGAGGTAGACCGCCGCATCGCATCCATCGCGCTCGAGACGCGCGGCATCCGCACGGAGAGCGCGCCGTCCACCCCCACCTTCGTGCCGGACTGGCGCGTCACCCGCTACGCCGACACCGCCGGCACCGCCGGCACCACCCCCGCCCCAACAAACCGGAAGAGGCACGCATGAGCGTCACCCTGTACGAAGCCCCGCTGGTGATTCCCGTCACCGGCCCCGTCATCTGCGACGGCGCCGTCGCGGTGCGCGACGGCCGCGTCCTGCACGTGGGCACGCGCGACTGGGTGCGGCAGAAGCTCGCGGAGGACGTGGACGACCGCTCGCAGGTGGAGCTCCGTCGCTGGGGCGGCCTCGTCACGCCCGGCCTGGTGAACGCCCACACCCACCTGCAGTACACCGGCATGGCATCCGTCGGCTCGCGCACGTACGCGAGCTTTCGCGACTGGGAGCTCGCGTTCAACAAGATATACGACAGCCCCAAGCCCAAGCCGTGGCGCCAGTGGGCG
>CACWMM010000013.1:0-44742 GCA_902761955.1 uncultured Olsenella sp.
AATCGCATCCGACAACGCCAAGGACGGCGCTGTCTTCCTGCATCTACTCTGTCAGCCGCACTTACCCCGCCGAAGCTGCACTAGCTTTGGCAATCAACCCACTTTTTCGCCTTGTGTTCCAAGGCGCTGCATGTCAGGTGCGAGCCCCTCGTTCGTATTAACACGTAGGGCGCATCTACATGGGAAAACGCAAAGGACGCTCATATCGTGTGCAAGTTTCAGCCAACTTTGTGAACGCGCCCCATGTCGTGCAGGCATGATATGCTTGTGCGGCTTTGGAAGCGAAACACAGAAGAATTGGACGCGTGACCAATGGCACAGACTGGTTCCCACGGCCCCCAGCGGGCCGAGCACGTACGTCAGAACCCCGCACAGGGAGAAGACGCCCGCAAGGGGGCGAGAAGCGCTCGGCCCCAGGCTGCGCGGCATGCTTCGGGGCGCGGAGGGTCTTCCCGCACGGCCGAGACCCGGCAACCCGAGGCTCACGGCACAAACCGCAACAACGTGTACTGCATTCCCACGACGTCGAAGGTCGAAGGCACCACTGATGCGCGCCACGGTTCGGCCGAGAGTCGTTCTGACAAGGCGGCCTCGAGCAAGGCGCCGGCGTTTCTCGCCCTGGCGCTCATCCTTGTGCTGGGCGGCGGTGCCTGGCATCTGTGGACGAACCGCCCGGTGAGCGTGACCATCAACGACAAGAGCTATAACGTGCGGATTGGCAGCACGCTCGCAGAGGCCGTCCGCGACCAGTCCATCCATACGAAGCCCGGAAACTACGTGAGCGTGAAGGGTGACGTCCTGAAGGCGGGGGGCGGCGATCCGTTTGGCGCCACCGTGGGAAAGAAGACCCTTACGGGAAAGACCGCGCAGGAGTACCGCGTGAAGGCGAACGACAAGATCACGCTCACCGCGGGCAAGGACGTGATGGAGCCGCACACGAAGAAGGTCGAGGCCGAGGCCCCGAAGCTCGTGATGAAGGGCGGCTACGGACCGATCGCCTACGTGAGGGACTGGGGCACGCCCGGCAGGGTCGAGCACCTTACCGGCAAGAAGTCGAAGCAGGTGGCGGACGTCGTGAAGTCGAAGACCGTCGACACGGAGATCTACCTGCGCACGCCCATTCCCGAGGGCGACAAGAAGCTCGTGGCGCTGACGTTTGACGACGGACCAAGCGACAAGTACACCCAGCAGTACCTCGACATCCTGAAGAAGTACAACGCGAAGGCGACGTTCTTCTGCCTGGGCAAGAACGTGCAGGAGTTCCCGAAGCTCGCGAAGGCGATCGTGGACCAGGGCTGCCAGATCGCGAGCCACACGCAATCGCACAAGCAGCTGACGAAGCTGGGTGCCGACGAGCTGAAGACGGAGTTCAACACCGCGTTCAAGGCGATAAGCGACGCAACGGGCGTTGACACGACGGTGTTCCGCCCGCCGTACGGCGCGTTCACCGAGAGGACGTGGCTCGCTGCCGGCGGCATTCCCTCTGTCTCCGTCACGTGGACGCAGGACTCGCGCGACTGGGCACGTCCCGGCGTGGACGCGATCGTGAGGAACAGCTTGGCAAGCGTCAGGTCTGGTTCCATCATCCTGATGCACGACGGTGGTGGCAACCGCGACCAGGACGTCGAGGCGCTACCGAAGATCATCGAGTCACTTCAGGGTGCAGGCTACACCCTCGTCACAATCGACGAGCTCATGGCATCGGACAGCACCATCCCGAAGTCCATCCAGTCCGGCAACGCGAAGATGCCGAAGGGCGTCACGTGGCCGACGGAGCTGGGAGACGCGTAGCGACGGCTGCGCGATGGCGACAAAGGCGCGAACAACGGAGGCCCCGCAGCCGAATGTGGTTGCGGGGCCTCCCGTGTGAATGAATGTATGAGCACTACCTACCGGCTATCGCTACGCCACGCGCGGAACCTCGGTGGGGTACGTCGTCGCGTTGGGGTCGGGCTCGATCCTCCCCAGAGCTTTTCGCACCAAGAACCTGATGATTCCGGTGACGACCATTATCGCGGCAAGAGCCGCCACGAAGCCGAGCATGGTGTAGATGATGAACAGAACCGTCTGCATCGAGAAGGCACCCATGGACCCCTCCATCCGATTGAATCGTTCCGCACGCGCCAACGTGCCCTTCGATTTACGTTTTACATGGTTTCAGTTAATGTTTCAAGCGTGTTTCGTACATTTTCTAGCGTTACAAACGCACAGGTAGATTGCCTTTATGCACACGTCTCGATGTACAAGCCCCCCACGTGCGTAGCCTTGATTTAACTCAAACTCTTATACATGGAAAACTATCTGCGACGTCGTGCTGGGTCGGCCGGACCCTCTGCGACACCGTAGTCCAACGCAGGCCACGGCCCTTTGCGCGTCGAGCGCCATCGAGCGAGCAACGCATCCGGGGTGGCCTTGCGCGTTCATGCAAACTCGGACGGGTGTGTGACGCGTGCATCCCGGCGCAGACGTCGCGACCCCGCAAGGGAGTGGCCGGCGACGCATGCGCACATCGCGGCCCCACGCGCGCCCACCTCCTGTATCATGGACGAAAACGATAGGAGGAAAAGATGACCGACCCGATCAAGGTAATCGAAGTCAAGGAAAGCGTGTTCGCGAACAACGACCGCGAGGCCGAGGCGCTCCGCGCGCGCATGCACGACGCGGGCACGCTCATGATCAACCTCATGAGCTCGCCGGGAGCCGGAAAGACCACGCTCCTCTCCGCGACGCTGCGCGCCCTCGCGGACGAGATGCGCATCGGCGTGATGGAGGCGGACGTCGACTCCGATGTGGACGCCTACACCGTGCAGGAGGCCGGGGCGAAGGCGATCCAGCTGCACACCGGCGGCATGTGCCACCTCGACGCGGCCATGACGGAGCAGGGGCTCAACCAGCTGGGCTACCAGGACCAGGACCTCGTCGTGATCGAGAACGTTGGCAACCTCATCTGCCCCGCGGAGTTCGACACGGGCGCCGGTAAGAAGGTCATGATCCTCTCGGTCCCCGAGGGCGACGACAAGCCGCTGAAGTACCCCCTCATGTTCGAGGTGAGCGACCTCGTGCTCATCAGCAAGGTCGACACCCTTCCGTACTTCGACTTCGACAAGCAGAAGCTCGAGCAGAACGTGCACCTGCGCAACCCTGACGCCAAGATCATCTACCTCTCCGCGAAGACCGGCGAGGGCATGGACGAGTGGCTGGACTGGCTGCGCGACGCCGTCCGCGACTGGAAGGCCTAGCGCATGCACGAGCTGGGAGTGGTGTTCGCGGCGATGGACACGATCGAGGACGTCGCCCGCGAGAACGAGCTCACGCGCATCAGCTCCGTCACCATGTGCCTGGGCGAGGTCTCGGGCATCCTGGAGGACTACTTCGTGGACTGCTGGAAGTGGGCGCAGCAGAAGAGCGGCCTGCTGCGCGACTCCACGCTGGAGGTCGAGCAGATAAAGGCCGTCACCGTCTGCAACGCGTGCGGCCACACCTACGAGACGGTGCGCTACGGTCGCACGTGCCCACACTGCGAAAGCGACCAGACGGTGCTCCTGCGGGGCAACGAGTGCGAGATCAAGCAGATAGAGGGCTGTTAGAGACTGGTAACGCACTGGAAGACGGCCGTGCGATTGGGTAAGAGAAACGAAAGACACGAGCGGGGGCGGCGCTGTGCCCCCTCACCCATGGCACTCAGGTGGTTCACGGCATGACTCACGACAGATTCTCGTCGCGGCACATCCTCATTCCTGGCGCGGGCGCGCTCGCCCTGGTGGCGGCGCTCGGCTGCTACCAGTCCATCGCGCTGGACAGCGTCGGCTGGGCGCTCACCGCGGGCGCCGCGGCGCTTGGGGCAGGCACGATTCTGGCGTTTACCAGGTCCGCGGCACAAAGCAGGCAGGCAAGCGGCGACCAGCCCAAAACGGCGACTCCCCCGCGGCCGGAAATCCAAGGCGTTCGCGAGGGTGCTTGCACGGCGCCGGGCGAGAAGGACGCGGCGCCCGATGCCGCAGCCGCGCCGTCGCACCAGGCGCTCGCGCAGCGGCAGCCCGGCGCACGCACGTCCGAGCTTGCCGCAACCGCGCCTGAGGTCCCGGGTGCTCAGGCGGACGAACCCGCCGCCGCGCATGGAGGCGTCGCCACGCAAGCAGAAACCGCGCCGGCAGAGGACGGCTCCCCGACGGGCGCCGCAGCAGATGGCGAGCCCGCCATCGCGCACTCTCAGCTCGACTACAACGCCGTGAGCGAGCGCATCGTGCAGAGCCCGGACCCCCTGGCCGAACTCAAGCTTCTGGTGGGTGACATCCGCACCCGCATGGCCCAGACCGACGGCGAGGACGCCGCGCGCGAGCTGGACGCGGCCCGCCTTCCCGGCGATGCGCCGCTGGTACCGGCGACGCGCGACTCCAGCGACGTCGCAACCACGGATGCCGCGATCCTCTCGCCCTCCCCCGTCGAGCGCTTCGTGGCGCGGATGCTGGTGGAGGCGGGGCTCTTCTCTACCGACACGGAGCTGCCGCGCATGTCCGTGGTGCGCTCGCCGCACTCGCAGATGCTATTTGTGCGCGTGGAGCAGCGCGAGCTTTCGTACCTGGCGCGGCTGCGCGTGCTGAAGATCGAGGCCGCGCTGAACGCGATGCGCTACGCGTGCACGTACTTCGACGACCCGCAGGACGTGACGGAGGCCGACTGCTACAAGCTGACGCAGGGACTCGCCACGTCCGTGTGCGCGCAGTCGCCGGGGCTGGACGTGCCGCTGGATTCCGAGGAGGGCGAGGACCCGGACGGCGAGTGGGCCGTGCGCCGCAAGATCGCGGCCGCCATCGAGGACATGCAGCTGCCCTACCGCCTCGAGCAGCACTTCCGCGTGAACGTGGCCGACGGCAACGTTGGGTTTCACGTGGACCTGACGCCGGAGCGCGTGTTTCCCTCGTCCGTGTTCGTCGCGGGCCTCGGCGTGGTGCAGAGCTCGCGCGAGATGCGCCGCAAGGCGGCGTCCGCCTACGCCCAGCGCATGGCCATACTGCTTGCGGCGACGGCGTTTCGCGCCTCGAAGAAAATCCGCCACGTCTGGGTCATAGGCACGGTGGACGACGCCCACGCACACCGCTGCTACCTGTGCGTGGACTTCGACCGGTGGCGCTTCAGGCGGCTGGACCTGAACCACGTGGACGACCTCCCGCGCGCCATGAGGCCGTTCGTTCCCAACATGCGCGTCGAGAATGACATCCTCCGTCCCGTGGAGCAGACCGTGGACCTTGCCGACCCCCGCTTCAGCCCCACGTGGCGCCACATGCCCGTAGGCCTTTCGAGCCGTCGCCTTCCGGAGCGCCTTGCGCGCGCCCTGGGCGCCCCAAGCGTGAGCGGCCTTGCGATCGAGGAGGCGGACAAGCGCAGCCTCATCGCAAGCGACATCATGCTAAACCTGTGCCCGCCGGATGAGCGCGACGCGACGCAGCGCAACGTGCGGATGGTGATGGAGCTTGCCGGCAACGATCCGGACCCCACGGTGCGCTCTGCGGCGGAGCGCCTGGTAAGGGGCATGATCGACGGCACCGTGGGCACGGACCCCATGGACATTGGCGAGGAGTTCGTGCGTGGCGACGCCCTTGACAGGGCATGCGAGCGCGCGAAGGAATGCCTCACCAAACACGATGCCGTCGGGGCGAAGGCCGTGCTCGAGCCCGTAGTGGGTCCCGTGGACAAGGCCGGGCTCTTCTCGGACAAGGGCGGCGTGGTGTGGCGCTACTTCGCGAGCTACGTGGACCGCACGCTGTACAACCGCCAGCACGCGGACGACCTGCGCGCGCTACTGCTGGTACCGGACGCGTACTTTGCGGCGCACTTCTACCTCTCCGTCGCGAACCTCGCGCTAAGGCAGACGGACGCGGCGCTTGCCCACGCGCGCCGGCTGCGCCAGATGGCGCCGCTGGACAAGCACGCGAACCTGCAGCTGGTGCGCTGCCTGGAGGAGGCGGGTCGCACGGACGAGGCCATGGCAACCCTGACGGAGTTCCTGAAGGGCGCGCACGACCCCGAGGCCATAGGGCTTGGCTACTATCGCATGGCGTCGTTCCAGATGGCTCGCGGCAACACGCTCGCCGCGCAGGCGTGCTACCAGAGCGCCATGAGCTTCATGCCCTCCATCACACCCATCGTGGTGATGGAGGTGACGGGACTTGCCGCGCAGTCGCAAGGCGAGAAGGGCGGGCTTGCCCTGAGCCCCATGTCACAGCAGGAGGTCGAGGTGACGCTGGGCTACCACGGCGTGCCCGTCGCGCCGACGGACGAGGTTTCGAAGACGTTTTTGGAGTGCACGCGCGCGTCGATGGACGCGGAGGTCTACCCCGTGGCGCGCAACTTCGTGAGCGTGCTCGCCGCGTTCGACCCGGACGACGTGATTCTGCAGGTACTGGACTCCATGGAGGGCGTCCCGGACCAATAGCGCCTGCGTCCCGGCCCGAGGCCCCGACTGCGGACCCAGCCACGGGCCCCAGGCCCCATAGCGAGCGCACATGGAAAGCACCCCGGACACGCGCGCCACAGCCTGGTGCGGTGCCCGGGGCGCCCTTGTGCCAGAGCCGAATTCGCCTAGGAGCCGAAGCCTCCTGCAGAGCCGCCTAGAACTCGAGCCTCATGAGGCGCGCGATGGACACGATGTAGATCTGCAACGCGCGCTTGAACTGCTCCTCGCTGAAGCCCTCGTCCGCGGAGTGCTCCGCGCCCACCCAATCGGGCATGGGGAACGCCGGGTCGTTCGGGCCGAAGGAGCCGCCGGCCTTGAAGTGGCGCGCATACGTGCCGCCGCCGATGCAGAAGCCCTTCGCGTCGCGACCCGTGTACTCGTTGTACGTCCGCACGAGCGTCTGCATCGCAGGCGTGTCCGGATCGGTGAGGAACGGCACCATGTCGATGTCGACGTGGATGGTGCAGCCGTGCTCGGCTGCGAGCGCGCCCACGCGGCGCGTGATCTCCTCGCCGGTGATGTTCGTGGGATAGCGGCTGTCGAGCGTCTGCTCGAAGTGGCCGTCCTTCGTGGCGATGGTGCCGCCGATGCACGTCAGGGGGTCGAAGTACTCGTCCTGGCACGCGATGCCCAAAGTCGAGCCGTCCGTGGAGCCAAAGACCAGCCTCTCGAACTGGAGGAAGTCCTTCTCGTCCGCAGAGCACAACTCGTTCTTCAGCAGGTAGTCGACGAGAAGACCGATGGCGTTGATCGAGCCCTGCGGCGTGGACGCATGGGCGCCGATGCCGTGGGCCGTGAGGCGCGCCAGTCCCTCCCCCGCGGGCTCGACGTCGATGCGATCGGCAGGCGGGAGCGTGGACGCGTCTGCGCGCACGACGGCCGTAGCCTCACCAGCGACGGCGTTGCCGACGGTACCACCCTCGAAGTCCACGATCACGTCCGAGACGGGCTTGGAGGTGACGGTCGCGGACCATCCGCCCTTCTCGCCGTAGATGAGCGGGAAGTCCGCGTCCGGCGAGAACAGGAACTCGGGCTGGTCGAAGTTGTCGAGGTACCACTCGACGTCGGCCATCTCGGTCTCCTCGTTGTTGCCGATGATGCAGCGCAGCGTGTACGGCAGCTGCTCGCCCGTCTCGCGCGCGAGGTCCGCGAAGAACTTCGCCGCATAGAGCGAGAGGGTCGTGGGGCCCTTGTCGTCGAGCACGCCGCGACCGATGAGGTAGCCGTCCTTGCGGGTCACCTTGAACGGCTCGAACGTCCAGCCGGTGCCGGCGGGAACGATGTCCGTGTGGCCTATCGTCGCGATCTGCTTGGGGGACGCGCCGGGGACGTCCGCATAGCCGATGTGGCCGTCGCAGTTGTGGGCGTCGAGCCCCAGGCGCGCCGCGATCCTCACGGCGGTGTCGAGCGCCTCGAACGGCGCGGGGCCGTACGGCTTGCCAGGCTCGGCGTGGTCGAGGTCCTCGACCGAGTTGATCTTCACCAGGGAGTCGATGTCCGCGACGACATCCTCCCAGTTCTTCTCGACAAACTCCCTCGCGCGTTGCTTGAGCTCCTCGTCCGTCATGGAAACCTCCGCATAGATGTGTTGCCGTATTCAATCCCCACCCAGTGTAACAGGCTGGCAACAATCAAGGGTGCGTCTTCCGCAGGCGGCACGGGCAGGCGTGCACGCGGAACGACTGACGGAAGGGAGGCACTATCACTCGGCCGGCTTGTGCCCGACCTCGACGTCTGGCCACACGAACTGGGCGTTGCCCGCCTCTCCCCCGTCGACGAGGATGCTCTGCCCGGTCATGAAGCGATTCGTCACGCCCACGAAGTACACCCACTCCGCGATCTCGCGCGGGGTCGCCCAGCGGCGCAGCGGCGTGAGCGCCATGATCTTGCCCCAGAGCTCTGGATCGTCCATCACGGGACGGTTGAGATCGGTCAGGACGCCGCCGGGGTCGACGCTGTTTGCGATGGCCTGCGGCGCCAGGCGCAGCGCCAGGTTCTTGGTGTACGCGATGATGCCGCCCTTGCTAGCGGCGTAGTGCGGAAACTCCGAGCCGTTGTGCCCGGAGGACGAGCCGACGTTCACCACGGAGCGCACCTGCTCGCGCGGGCGCGAGACGCTCTGGAACGCGTAGCGCTCACACACGTTGATCGCACCCTTCAGGTTGACGTCTATGTCGTCCGGGGTGTCCTGCACGCCGGCGCACGTGACGATGACCTGCGGGGACAGGTCGGGAAGCGACGCCTCGTCCCGCACGTCCGCCACGTGATGGCGATAGTTCGCATGCTCGACCGTCGCCGGCGCGACGTCGATGCCGTCCACGCGATGCCCGCGCTCGAGGAAGAGCTCCGAGACCGCACGACCGATGCCGCCGGAGGCACCGGTCACGAGCACGTCCATGGGCTGCCGCTCCTCCTGCGCGCCCACGGCTACGCCTCCCTCGCGACGGCGGCGTCAGCCACGGCCGCAGAGGCCGCGCCCTTCTCGCCCTGGGCGTCGAGGTACGCCTGGCCGACGCCCTCGCGCTCCCACTGGCGGACGACTCGGAAGCCGATAGGGCTGAGCACGACCTCGCACAGCAGCTCGACGAGGGCGCCGGTGACCGAGCAGCTGAGCACCTGGACCCACGTCCAGCCGAAGAAGGTGTGGCTGACGATGATGGCGAACGTGAGGTTGTCGACGAGCTGGCCCACGAGGGTGGAGGTGTACGAGCGCGCGGCGAACGTGCCGAAGTTGTCCTTCACGAACTTGCTGCCGATGAACTGGTTGAGCAGGGAGTTGGTGACGGACGAGAGGAGCATGGAGACCGAGCTGCCAAGGACCACGTACCAGCTGCCGCCAAACGTGGCGTTGAGGCCCGCGTCCACGGGAGCGAGCCCGGAGGAGTAGTACGCGCCCCAGTGGCCGGGCGCGAGGCTGACGAGCCACAGCAGCGCGACGACCGCGAGGTTGCACGCGAGCGCGAACACGGAGATCTTGATGGAGGCCTTTGCGCCAAAGCGCTTGGTGATCATGTCCATGCAGAGGAACGATACCCAGCTGAGCGTGATGCCGCAGTCGAGCGCAAGGTACGGGAGCGAGACAAGCTCCTTGTTGGCCAGCAGGTTCATGAGGACGACGCTCAGCACGAAGAGCGTGACGTTTGTGCTGGGCACGTTGCGCAGCAGAAGCCGATAATTCCTAAAAAAGTCCCTAAGCATGCGATTGTCTCCTTTGGTTTTAGGTTTAACGAGCAGGATTTAGGACCCGAACTGCTCGGCAGACGTTTGCGCCCGCATAGGACGCACGATAGACTAGCATATTCCACGGCAGTCTCGCACGCACGCGCCGGGCTTGCACGCGGCACGCGGACCGCCCACACGCACCACCCACACACCAAGCGACGGAACCAAGCGACGGAGACTCCCATGGACCCATCCCAACACGACGCGGCGAGAAGGACCGGGACGCCGGGGGCCGAAAGGGCGCCGTGGCTTGCGGGCAGGGCCCCCGCCGCACTGTGGCCGCCGCACTTTGGGGTGGCGATATTCGACTTCGACGGAACGATATCCGATACCGCGGACCTGTGGCGCAAGGTGGACGAGGCGTTTTTGGGGTCGCGCGGCTTCCAGGTTCCGGCGGACTACGCGCGCACGCTCTCCGTGTTGGGCTTCGAGGCCGGCGCGCGCTACACCATAGAGCGCTTTGGCCTGCGCGAGTCCGTGCAAGACATCTGCGACGAGTGGAACGCCATGGGACGCGCGCTCTACAAGGACGAGGCCCGGCTGCGCCCCGGCGCCGAGGCCTACATCCGTGCGCTGCGTAGGAGGGGAGTTTCCGTCGCCCTCGCGACGACGAACGACCCTGACGTGCTGAACTCCATGCGCGGCATCGACATGGACGCGCTCTTCGAGACGAGGGTGCACGGCAAGGACGTGCCCGTGCCCAAGAGCAAGCCGGACATCTACCTGGAGGCGGCACGACGCCTGGGTGCCGCGCCCGCAGACTGCATCGTGTTCGAGGACATCACGGTAGGCATACGCTCCGCGCGCGGCGCCGGCATGCTCACGTGCGGCGTGCGCTCGAACGATCCGGTGCAGGACGCGGAAGAGGTCCGTGCTGCCGCGGACCTCTTCCTGGAAGATTGGCGTGACATCGCGCTGTAGGGCCAGCGCGGGCAACCTAGAGCTCGAGCCTCATGAGGCGCGCGATGGACACGATGTAGATCTTGAGCGCGCGACGCAGCGTCTCTTCCGCGATGCCCTCGTCGGGACCGTGCTCCGGCCCGACCCACCCCGGCAGCCTCGCCTCCGGGTCGTTCGGACCAAAGGCGCAGGCGCGGCTGAAGTTGCGCGCGTACGTGCCGCCGCCGATGACCATCGCCTCAGCCGGCCTCCCCGTGTACTCGTGATACGTGTCGAGCAGGCACCTGATCTCCGGCGACGTGGGCTCGATGTAGAACGGGACCTTCACGCCGTCCACGTCGAACGTCAGACCATGCTCCTCGCCGATCGTCGCGAGCGCGCGTGCGATCTCCTCGTCCGTGGTCGAGGTGGGATAGCGCGAGTCCACCGTCTGCACGAAGCGGCCGCCCTCGGTGCGCACCGTGCCTCCGATGCAGGTAAGAGGGCCGAACTTCTCGTCCGCAGACGCAATGCCCACCGAAGATCCGTCCGTGGAAGCGGCGCAAAGCAGGTGCTCGAACGAGAGGAACGCACGCTCGCGCTCGGAGCAGACGTCGTGGGCCAGGAGGTAGTCCGCAAGCACGCCTATGGCGTTGACGGTTCCCGCCGGCAGTGACGCGTGTCCGCCGATGCCGTGCGCGACGACCCGTGCAAGCCCCTCGCCCACCGGCTCTATGTCGACGCCGTCCGCCGCGGGAAGCTCGCCCGCGTCGACCCGCACGAGTGCGGTCGCCTGGCCGGGAATCGCATTGGCAACCGTTCCGGCATCGAGTTCCACGATGCGGCTACCGGGGGCATCTCCCGCGATGACCTCGCTCGTGAAGTGGCCGTGGAAGACGCCCTTCTCCCCGCAGATAAGCGGGAAGTCGGCGTCGGGCGTGAACGCGAACGCGGGTTCCTCGTAGTGGGCGAGGTACCACTTGAGGTCGCCCATCTCGCACTCCTCCTCGTTGCCCACGAGGCAGCGCAGGGTGTACGGCAGCAGGCTGCCCGACTTATCCACCTTGCGCTTGAAGAAGTGCGCCGCATAGAGCGAGAGCACGAACGGGCCCTTGTCGTCCAGCACGCCGCGGCCGATGAGATAGCCCTCGCGACGCGTCACGTCGAAGGGGTCGACCGTCCAGCCAAGTCCCTCGGGAACGACGTCCGTGTGGGCGATGGTCGCGATCTGGCGGTCGGACGCGCCCGGAAGGTCGGCGTAGCCTATGTAGCCGTCGCACTCGTGGGCATCCAACCCCAGCCTTCGCGCGATGCCGAGCGCGGCCACGAGCGCATCATGGCTTCCCTTGCCCCACGGCATACCTGGACCCGCCGTCTTGGGGTCTCGCACGGAGCGGATCCTCACCAGCGTGCGGATGTCCTCGACCGCGTCCTCCCAAATCTCGTCGACGTAGGCGTCGACCTCTTGCTCGAGCTTCTCGTCAGGCATGCTTCCTCCATCTCTCGTGTCGTTGTGCGAGACCCATGGTACACGCCAGGTTGTACTTGTTGCTTCGCCCTTGGCGCAAACGAAGACCGCACATCAAAAAAGGGACCGCCGAAGCGGTCCCCATTCAGCTCTGTTGGGTTGATGATTAGAGCTTACGGACGTTGGAAGCCTGGAGCTTGCCGTTCTGGCCAGTGGTGATATCGAACTCGACAGCCTGACCCTCGTCGAGAGTCTTGTAGCCGTCCATCTGAATCTCGGAGTAGTGGACGAACAGGTCGTCGCCGTCCTCGCGAGAGATGAAGCCGTAGCCCTTGTCGGCGTTGAACCACTTAACAGTACCCTGAGCCATGTCGTGCCTTTCTTTCTTGTTCCGCAAGGGAACATGAACGCTGCGCTTACGCGCGATACATTGTGCAACCCGCCCTGCGGCGCGTCACGAGGGATATATTACCCCAAAGACCCCGCGACCTCTCCCACAAACCGTTTACGGACGAAATTCGACCCCAAATTGAATCATTGCTTCCCGAAACCCAAAGGCAGCTGCATGAAAACACGACTCGCCGGACTTCCACACCTATCTTTCACGCTACGACAGCTCCGCCTCCAGCTCCGTAAACTCCTCTGGAATGGTTCCGTCCGCATGGAAAGCACTTGCGATGGCGGTTGCCTGCGCGCGCCGGAGAGAGGCCTCGGCATCGTCCCCCTGCCGCTCGTAAGCGAGCGCCACCTTGTCGAGGGCGTATGCGGCATACGCGGCCACCGACTCCCCCACGCCAGACAGCGTCATCATGGTGACGAGCGACTGGGGCGAGAGCGCCATGGCCGTCTGCGCGTCCAGATCGAGCAGCTCCCCCACGGCACGCTCGACCTCGCCTACGCGAGCAAAGTCGCCGTTGCAGAGCGCCCCGCGCAGGCTTGTGCTCACAGCCTCCACAAAGCGACCGATCACCTCAAGCAAATAGTCGTGCTGCAGCATTCGCCCCTCCAAACCATAGCCCCGTGGTAACTCTGTCCCGCGAGGCCTCGTCCGTCCCCAGATATCCGAACGTAGTATATGCCTACAGCCGCAAGCCCTACCTCGTGGCGGGCGGAACTACTCCAAGGTGCTCGAACGCGAGCTGCGTGGCTTGTCTGCCTTGGGGTGTCCTGATGATGAGGCCCGTCTGAAGCAGATACGGCTCGTATACGTCCTCAAGCGTTGCGGGGTCCTCGCCAACTGCGTTTGCTACGGTCGTGAGCCCGACCGGCCTTCCCCTGAACGTCTTCGTGAGGGCCGTGAGGATCTTCACGTCCATCCAGTCGAGACCCATCTCGTCGATTTCGAAGAACTTCAGCGCCTCGGCCGCGATGTCCCACGTGATGCTTCCCTCGGCCTTCACCTGTGCGTAGTCGCGAACGCGCTTGAGGAGCCGGTTCGCAAGTCGCGGCGTGCCGCGGGAGCGCGACGCAATCTCAAGCGCCCCCTGCTGGTCTATATCCACGCCGAGGATGCCCGCCGACCTCACGACGATACGAGCGAGCTCCTCCGTCGTGTAGTAGTCGAGACGATAGCTGATGCCAAAACGGTCGCGCAGCGGGCCGGTGAGAAGACCAGTCCTCGTGGTCGCACCTATGAGCGTGAACCGTGGCACGTCCAGCCTGATGGATCTTGCGGCGGGCCCCTTGCCTATCACGATGTCCAGGAAGAAGTCCTCCATCGCGGGATAGAGTACTTCCTCCACCTGATGGTTCAAGCGGTGTATCTCGTCGACGAAGAGGATGTCACCCTCCTCGAGGTTCGTGAGTATGGCCGCAAGGTCGCCGGTCCTCTCGATCGCGGGTCCCGAAGTCGTGTGGAGCTTCGCCCCCATCTCGTTCGCCACGACGCCTGCAAGCGTCGTCTTGCCCAGTCCCGGAGGACCCGAGAAGATGACGTGGTCAAGGGGCTCGTTTCTTTCCTTTGCCGCCTGAATCAGGACGCGGAGGTTCTCCCTCACGCGCTCCTGCCCGCAGTAGTCGTCCAGCGACTTTGGTCTCAGAGTGCGGTCTACGTCGAGGTCGTCCGCGGTGAGCTCCGCTGTGACAGACCTGGGGCCCGTCTCGTGCATGCCCCGCATCCCTGCCGTTCCCGCATCCTCGAACAGGTCGTCCCTACCAGCTTCCCACATGGCCTATGCCCCGCTTCCGAGCCTCTTGAGCGCGTACGACAGCACCTGCTGTATGGTCGTCGCCCCCGCTTCCTCGTGGCCTTGCAGCGCGAGCTCGACCTCCTGCGAGGTAAAGCCCATGGAGAGGAGCGCGTCGGTTGCCTCCGCCTGCACCGGAAGTGCGGGAACGGAAGCGACAACGTCGCCGCGCGATGGTTGTGAGAGACCGACAAGGCTCCTGAGCTCGGCATCTTTCTGGAACACGCCCTCGAGCTCCACAAGCAGCCGCTGAGCCTTCTTCTTACCGACCCCCGACACCTGGCTCATGCGTCCCACGTCCTCCGTTGCGACGACCGTGGCCAGCTCCTGCGGCTTGAACGTGGAGAGCACGGACAGCGTGAGCTTCGGGCCAACTCCCGAGATCGCGACGAGGCGGTCGAAGAGCGCCCGCTCCTCGCGCGTCGAGAAGCCATATAGCTCCATGGCATCCTCACGAACGATGAGCCTCGTGAGAAGCGTGACGCCCGCCTCTCCCGCGGGAGGAAGCGACGCCGCCGTGTTCGCCGAGACCCCGAGCTCGTACCCGACCCCGTTGACGTCCAGCACGACATGCGTCGGCAGGACCTCTACGAGGGTACCTGTTAGCCTTACTATCATTTGCTGCTCCTCCTGCTCGCCCGCGTGGAGAAGAGCGGGTCGCCCTTGCCCTGAGCGCGTGCTATGTTCGCGGCAGTCGCTGCCGCGGTAATCTGACGTGCCGCCTCAGCATCCGCCTCGCGCTGCGCTCGCTCCTGCTCCCTCAGCTGGTCCGTCGCGACGGCACGCGCGATGTTTCTCGTGCGCTTGAGGTTCGCGTAGCAGATGGCAGCCGCAAGCGCGTCCGCGGCATGGTCCGGCTTCGGATCGTGATCGAGGCCCAGGATGTTGCGCACCATGTAGATGACTTGTCGCTTGTCCGCAGAGCCAGTGCCCACGACGGCTTGCTTGATCTGCATAGGAGTGAACTCCCCCACCGCAAGCCCCGCATTGGAGCATGCCACGATCGCGGCACCACGGGCATGGGCCGTGGCGATGGCGGAGCGCGTGTTCTCCCCGAAGAAGATCCTCTCGATCGAGAGCTGCGAGGGATGGTAGCGACCGATGACCTCGGTGAGGTCGTCGAATATCCTTCCAAGCCGCTGGTCGATGGGCTCGGAGGCCTTTGTCGTGACGCAGCCATAGGCGCGGGCACGACAAAGGGAGCCGCGTGTCTCGACCACACCCCACCCCGTGTGCGCAAGACCTGGGTCTATGCCAAGTATTATCACTATGCCGCCTTACCGTGCATCACCAAACAGAACGTTCGTTCTATGGTAGCACAGCAGGGCGCCGTAGCGTGGCTAGTTCTCGGAAAATGGGTTGGGCCACGTCCGTCCGTGCGAATCCTCGAACCCATTCGCGGGACCGCCCTGACCGGCATCGCGCGCGTCACCAAAGCCCTTCGGCCTGAACCCGCCGCCGTATGAGAAGTCCCTCAGGAACGATAGCGCGTCCTTCACCTGCCTCGCATCGCCGTGCGGTGCGACAGTATCGCCCTTCTCCTCGACAGCGTGCTCCTGTCCCGCGTCCTTTCCAGAGGAAGAGCCGCCGCGCAGGTCCGAAAGGCCTCGCAGGTCCGAAAGGCCTCGCAGGTCCGAAATGCCAGTGCCCGCGCCAACGCGCCGCGTGACGCGGTCAAGCGTCGAGGTCACCTCGCGGTCCGCGCGGATGCGGTTGTGCCACGCGAACCCCACGGGCCTTCGTGCGTCGAAGAGCGTGACCGCGGACACCATGAGGTAGAGCCCCCGTCCCACGCGCCACGGCTCGCTTTCGTCCAGCCGCGCAAGCACTGCCGCAGCCAGCTCGTCGTCGCGCAGGTCCGCAGCGACCTCCGTCACGCTCCTGCCATACTCGATGTGGTCAGAGAGCGCCTTGTCCACCTCGGTGCACCACACCTCGTCCGAAAGCGATGCGTGGTCGAGTCCAATCTCGGGCGCCTCATCCGACGCAAGCCTCGTCGACGGAAACACCGGGCTGATCGTGTTCCTCATGCGCATCAGCTCGAGCAGGTCCGAGCGGTAGACGTCCCCGACGGGCTTCAGAGCGTCGGCCCCCAGGGCCAGGCGCTTCTCGCCCAGCGCAAGGGCGGTCTTGTCCGCGCCGGAAAGGATTACGCCGCCGATCTCCGCCGCCCACGCCGCAAGGTAGGCGTCCACGATGCCGCGACGGAGCAGCGCGTCCTCCGGCTTCGCGACGAAGGCAGCTGCGCGCATGTCGTCCGCGTCTCGCACGTCGATCCTGAGGTTGCGCGCCAGGCGCTGGCAACACGCCTCGCGGCTGACGTCGCTCGGCACGTCCACGATCGCGTGAACGCTCGTGGGTCCCAGCGCATCGGTCGCAAGTGCGGCGACCACCATGGAGCCTACGCTGCCGTCCAGCGCAAGCACGACGCTCCTCTGGTCAAGCTTATGGAGATAGTCCCTCAGGCCCAGCACGAGCGTCTGCCACAGGTAGAGCGGGCGGTTGTAGACCTCGGGCTGTACCTCGTCGCCATCCGCGGACGAGCCTCCCACCTCGGCCACCGTAAGGCCCTCCTCGCAGGCGGGCAGCGACGCCACAAGCTCGCCCTGTGGCGAGAGCACGAAGCTCGACCCGGAGTACACGGACGTCCCGTAGCCGCCAACGGACCCCACGCCCACGATCCATGCGCCCGTGGTTTGCGCGTCTGCAACATAGCGGTTCTCGGCGAGGTCGCTGCCTAGCACGGAGTCCACGTCGTCCGCGGCGTACCCGTATCCCGCGATGTAGAGGATGGCGTCCACGTCGATGTCGAAGTCGTCGTAGTCGTCCAGGTCCTCGTAGGTGAAGGCGACGCCCAGGCGCATGCCGCCGAACTCGAACTCAGGCAGGTCGGGTGCCGGCGCGTCCTCGTCGTCCACGCGTCCCGCTTCCTCGGACTGGGCATACGCCTGCATCTTCAGGGGCAGGATCTTCTCGTCCCCCACCAGCACCGCCTCCGGCGCCGGCTGACCGTCGAGCGCGCCGACCACAGGCACGATGCACGGGCACGACGCCTCCTCGGAAAGGCGCAGGAGCACGTCCATCACGTCCAAAAGGAAGTCGTCCTGCTCGCTCTCGCGCACGGGCAGGGGCCCCGTCAGGGCTGCCATGGGGAAGACGAGAAGGTCAGCCCCCTGCTCTGCGGCCGCGGCGGAAAGCGCGACCATGCGCGTGGCCGTTGCCTCCAGGTCTCCTGCGCGCGTGTCTATCTGTGCGATGCCAATCCTCATGTAAGAAATCCCTCCGCGGGCACGCCCGCCAGAGGGGACGCTACCCGACGGAGGGATGTGCCGCTTGGCCGCAGTGCGCGACCATCCGTCGCGTTACGGTTCTAGAACTCTGCCTTCCACAGGCCGTGCAGGTTGCAGTACGCGTAGACCGTACCGTGGTCCGCGAACTTCTTGCAGAAGGTCTTCGTGGGCTCCTCGCCCGGCTTCAGGTACTTGATGATGGTCTTGCCCTCGGCCGCAACGGCGATCCACTCGATGTAGTGCTCCTCGGTCATGGGGTGCGCGACCTCGCCGACCTTCACGACCATGTGCTTGTCGTCACGCTCGATGAAGGGCACGTGCTTCTCGGCCGCCGCGTCGACGGAGCCGGCAACCAGCTTCTCCATGGGCTCGCCGCAGCACGTGGGCACGCAGGCGCCCCTGTCGACTACCATGACCAGGTTACCGCACTTGTTGCAACGATAGAACGTGAGCTCTGCCATACAGTCCTCCTTGCGGGTCAACCATGACGTGTGCCATGCCCGGCTTCATGCCGCGCGTGGCCTTTCACCTATTGTGCCCCATACGGTGGCAGAATAACCGCTCCCACGGCGATAGTCCCAAATGCCCCGCCGTCGTGGTACAGTCGGCTCGTGGCCGCGACGCGCGACCAGACGCCCAATGCGGAGGCCAACGTGGAAAAGCGCTTCCTCACCATAGCGGAGCAGGTCGAGCTCCTCGCGGCACGCGGCTTGCGCTGCGACGCGCAGACGCCGCGCATCCTCTTGCGCGAGGGATACTATGCGGTGGTAAACGGCTACAAGCGGCCGTTCCTGGACCAAGGTGCCACCCGCGTCGCCAAGGAGGACCGCTACCAGGAGGGCACGTCCTTCTCGGACGTGTATGCCCTCTTCCGCTTCGACCGCGGCCTTCGCGCGCTCACGTTCCGCCACCTCATGCTCGTCGAGGCGACGCTGCGCTCCCTCATAAGCTACGCGTTCTGCGAGCGCCACCCTCGGCCGGAGGCGTACCTCGACGAGTCCAGCTACACCTGCCGGCGTGCCTACCTGCGCGGCGAGGACGCCTTCGAGGGGGACCTTCGCTGGATGATCGATACGCTCGCCCACCACGCCCGCGCGCGCGAGCGCGACCCGCGAGGCGACCGCCGCGACGTGCGCGTGGCCCACTTCCAGGACAACCACGACACCGTGCCGCTGTGGGTCCTCGTCGACGAGCTCACGTTCGGGAACCTCAAGTACCTCTTCGCGCTCCTGCGTCGCGAGGAGCAGCTCGCGGTCTGCGACAACCTCGCCGAGCTCAGCTCTTACCGCATCGAAGGCCACGCCGTCACGGTGCGCCCGGGCGAGAAGCGCGTGGCGCCGCCCCAGAGGCCGCTCACCCCACGGCGCGTCGCCCGCGACCTCGAGGCCATCGTCGACGTCCGCAACGTCTGCGCCCATGGGGAGCGCCTGTACGACGGACGTTTCGGACTGGAAGACGAGGCGGACTTTGCCGCCTTCGTCTCCATGATGTCCCACTTCCTAGAACCCGGCGACCTCGCGCACCTGCAAGGCGGCATCGAGTCGCTCGTGACCGAGTACTCGCAGGCAAGCCCCGTCATCGCGCGGGAGCTCGAGCGGACGGGCATCACGGGCATCTAGGCAATCTGCACGTGGCCGTCGCGGCCGACGAAGTCCTTCACCTCCGCGAGGAGCACCATGTTCTTCGCGTCCACCTTCGTGGGCAGCTCCATCCTCATCATGTCGCCACACGAGCTCTCGACCATGAGCTCGATGTGGTCGAGGCCGTTGTAGCGGTCGAAGATGGACTGGAGCGTCTCCATCCTGTCCATCGAGAGCATCCTGGAGGGGATGTAGACCTCGAACACCTTCGGCCTGTTCGTCCTCTCGTTCAGCTCGAGCGCCTCGATCTTCGAGCAGATGAGCTGGTCTCCCCTGTCGCCATGCTCGATCTTGCCGGTTGCCTGGACGAAGACGTCGCCGATGCGCTCCCCGGTGTCGGGATCGACCTCTCCCTCGAGGGCAGACGCGCACTCCTGGTAGGTCTTCGGGAAGACGACGAGCGATATCTCGCCCTCCATGTCCTCGAGGGTGACGATTGCCATCTGGTCGCCCTTCTTGGTGACCTTCTTGGCGACGCCGCCAACGGGGACCATGCCGGCGAGCTTGATGACCTTGCCGTCCTCCACCTTGAAGCGCTGGGATGTCGCACCCGTCACCGGGTCGACGTAGTCCTCCGAGGCCATCGCCTCGGATATGGTGCAGTCGCGGGCCTTCGACAACGCGTACTCGAACGGGCGCAGCGGGTGGTCCGATACGTAGAGTCCGAGGACGTCGTGCTCCTGCTGCAGCTTGAGGTGGCGGTCCCACTCGTCGTCGGGATCCGGGTCCGGCACATCGTCCGTGAAGCCAGAGCCGGCGACGTCCGCGAACATGTCGAACATGGACACCTGCCCGTTCGCCTTGTCCTTCTGGCGCTTCGCCGCCGCGTCGATGATGTTCGCGGGGTTGTTCTTGTCCACGAACTCCATGAGCTGCTTGCGCGGATAGCCCGTCTCGTCGAAGGCTCCAGCCTTGATGAGGGCCTCGACCACCCGTCGGTTCGCCTGCGACGAGTCGACGCGCTCGCAGAAGTCGTGCAGGTTCTTGAACGGGCCGTTCGCGGCGCGCTCCGCCATGATTGCCTCGGCAGGTCCCTCGCCCACGCCCCTGATGCCGGCAAAGCCGAAGACGATGCCCTCGTCAGTGGCCGTGAAGTCCTTTCCGGACTTGTTGATGTCCGGCGGAAGGACCTTGGTGCCGTCATGGTTGCAGGCCGTGACGTAGTGGACGATCTTGTCGGTCTTGCCCATGTAGGACGTGAGGACCGAGGCCATGTACTCCTTCGGGAAGTAGGCCTTCAGCCATGCGGTCTGCATGACCAGGATCGCGTATCCGGCGGAGTGCGACTTGTTGAACGCGTACGACGCGAACTCGAGGACGTTGTCCCAGATCTCCTGTGCGACGTCGCGACTGTAGCCGTTGGCCTCGGCGCCGTTCATCCAGTGGTCGTAGATCGTCTCGTCCGCACCGGTCTTCTCCCAGTGGAAGACCTGGTCGGTCAGCATCTTGATCTTCTTCTTTGCCACGGGCTTGCGCATGCGCGAGTCGGACTCGCCCGGCGTGAAGCCGGACATCTTCATCGAGATCTGCATGACCTGCTCCTGGTAGACCATGGTGCCATAGGTCTCTTCCAGGATCGGCTTCAGCCTGTCGTCGTAGTAGGAGATCTTCTCCTCTCCGTGCATGCGCTTGATGTAGCTGTCGACCATGCCGGCGCCCAGGGGGCCGGGACGGTAGAGCGCGATGAGAGCGACGATCTGCTTGTACTGGTTGGGCTGCATGTTCTTGATGGTTGCGGTCATGCCGCCGGACTCGACCTGGAAGACGCCCGCGGTCTGACCCGAGCCGAGGAGCTCGTATATCTTTGGGTCCGAGAAGTCGATCTTGTCCACGTCGATGTCGACGCAGGTCGCGCCATCCTTCAGGCACTTCCTCACGGCCTCGGGTACGCGCTCGATGTCAGACGCCTTCGGATACCTACGCCTGATGTTCGCGAGCGCCTTGTTGATGACCGTCAGGGTTCTGAGTCCCAGGAAGTCCATCTTGAGCAGGCCCATGTCCGCGACCGAGTGGCCCTCGTACTGGGTGATGGTGACGTTTCCCTTCGTGTCGAGCTTCGTCGGCACGTGGTCCGTGACGGGCGTCGGTGCGATGAGGGTCGCGCAGGCATGGACGCCCTCGCCGCGCATGAAGCCCTCGATCGAGAGGGCAGCGTCGATGATGCGGTGCGCGTCGGGGTCCTTGTTGTAGGCCTCCTCGAAGTCCGGCGAGTACTGGTCCGGCTTCTTCTCGTTCTTGTGCAGCGCGTTCGGCAGGGTCAGCTTGGGGTCGTTCGAGAGCATCTTCGAGAGCTTCTGGCCCATGAAGACCGGGAAGCCCAGGACGCGGTTCGCGTCGTTGATGGCCTGCTTTGCCTTGATCGTCGAGTACGTGATGACCTTGCAGACATGGTCCTCGCCGTAGACGTCACGAACGTGCTGGAGCACGTCCTGAAGGTGCTCATCGTCGAAGTCCATGTCGATATCGGGCATCTCGGAACGCTGCGGCGAGAGGAACCTCTCGAACATCAGGCCGTTCTCGAGCGGATCGAAGTTCGTGATGTTCATGGCGTACGCGACGATTGCGCCGGCGGCGGAACCGCGCCCCGGGCCTACGCCGATGCCGTTGTCCTTCGCCCACTGCACGTAGTCCTGGACGATGAGGAAGTAGTTCGCGAAGCCCTTCTCCGTGATGATCTTGTACTCGTGCTCGAAGCGGTCCTTCACGTTCCAGTCGCCTATGGTGAGGTCGCGCCAGTTCTCGCCGTAGCGCCGCGCGAGGCCCTTCTCGCACTCCTCGCGGAAGCGCTCCTCGGCGGTCTCCCCGGGACGAAGCCCAGGGTACTCCGGCAGGTACATGCTCGACCAGTCGAGCTCGTAGTCGCACTTGTCCGCAATCTCGAGCGTGGTGTCCGCCGCCTCGGGGCACCACGAGAAGAGGCCCCGCATCTCCTCTTCGCTCTTCATGTAGAACTCGGTGCCCTCCATGCGCATGCGGTTGGGATCGTCGAGCGTGGTGGCCTTTCCGATGCAGCTCAGGATGTCCTGCGTAGAGGCGTCCTCGCGTGTGAGGTAGTGGAAGTCGTTGGTGCAGACGACCTTGATGCCCTCCTCGTGGGCAAGCTTCACCAGGTACTCGTCGAGCTTGCGGTCGTCCCAGCCGTTGCGGAACGTGAGGCCATGGTCCTGGATCTCCATGTAGAAGTCGTCGCCAAACAGCGCATGGAACTTCCGGGCCCAATCGCGCGCCTCGTCGAACTGCCCGTCCAGCACGCACTGCTGGATGATGCCCTGCACGCACGCGCTCTGGCAGATAAGCCCCTCGTGGTACCTCTCGAGCATGCTGAAGACGGTGTGCGGCTTGCCGTAGTACATCATCTCGTGGCCGGCAGCCTCCGACATGCACTTCAGCAGGTTGTGGTAACCGGTCGAGTTCTTCGCCAGCAGGATCAGGTGGTAGCGCTTCTCCCTGTGGCCACGCTCGACGTGGTCACCCGGGATGAAGTAGGCCTCGCAGCCAAAGATGGGCTTGATCTTAAGGCGCGGGCGGTTCGCCTCCACGGCCTTCACGTCGTGGCCGCTCTCCTCCCACACCCTGACGTCGGACGTCCACTGGTCGTGCACGCGGTCGAAGTAGTCCGCTTCATCGGGGTCGGCCGCCGGCTCCTCCAGCTCCCACTCCTTCTTGAAGCACTCGACGTCGTGGCGCCACTGCTTCATGTTCTTCTGGCCATCGTTGTACTTGCGACACTCCAGGTCGAGCTCGGGTATGCCGAACATGTAGCCGTGGTCCGTGATGGCGACGGCAGGCATCCCAAAGTCGACGGCGCGCTTCACCATGTCCGGAATCGGCGTCGCGCCGTCCAGGATCGAGAAGTCCGAGTGGTTGTGCAGGTGGACGAAAGCCATGTAACCCTCCGAAGGCAAGCCCAAGATTTGACCTGTCCATGATACCCCACGACGACGCCCCGCGCTGGCGAGAAGAACACGTGTTCTTATCTCGCGTACGCCCCCTGAGCTGCGGTGCCATGCAAGGTCCTTGCACATCCGCAGCTCAGGAGAGCATTCTGGCGTCCGTCACGCTCCAGATGACGCACACAAGTCTCCACCTCCATGCCGCGCCAGATTCGTGCGCGCGCTACATCCGCGGGGGATTTCCCGCATCGAAGCGGTAGGCCACGGCATACGGCTCGTCGGAATCGTCCGGATCCGCAAGCTCCACGCACACGAAGCGGCAGTCGACAGACGCAAACCCCTGGCCCATGAGCACCGACGCATAGAAGTTCGCCTGCATCTCGTGCCGCGCGCGAACCTGCTCCGCGGAAAGCCCGCGGTCACCCGTCTTGTAATCCACCAGGAACGCGCTGTCAGCGCCCTCGTCCGTTGCGAGCAGGTCGATCGCACCCTCGACGTACTCCCCGAACTCGGAGTCCGCGGGCGAGAAGAACGGCACCTCCGCCCGCACTCGCCCATGGGCGAGTGCCTCCCGCCGGAGCCGCGAGGTACGCCAGCGTTCGAGCGCCGTGCGCAGGCGCACCCTGTTTCTTGCGGAGAGGCGCCAGAGGTCGCACGTGGCATCGAACCTTCCCTCAGGAAGAGTTGCCTCGTATGGGTCATCGAGTCCCTCGCCCACCTCGACCAGGCACTGTGCAAGCTCGTGGAAAGCGGACCCAAAGTTCGTCGCTCGGTCCTCGTCGGTCGTCACGGGCGCGCCCTCCTGTTCCGCCGCGCGCTCTGCGCGCGTGGGAATGCGAACGGGAAGCGGGCGGGCATCGGAACCCGAGGCGTCAGACCCACTGTCAGGCTCGCCCCGCGCAAAGCGCTCGGCCATCTGCTCGTGAGCGCTGCTGAAGCTGAACACGCCCTCGCGCGGCCTCCAGACGTCGACGCGCCCTGCCATTGGGTCATCCTCGACCGCATAGATGTCGAAGCTCGCGGGCTCGCCGGCCGCGGCGCCTTCGACAGCTTCCGGTTCCGCTGCGAGCGCTCCGTCGACGCCGGCAAGCGAGCCAGCGGAGTCCACCGTAATCCCGCCGTCCGCCTTTGCCACGTCTATCACACGCAGGCGCCCGGGCTCAGTGCCGCCGTATCCAAACTGGTGCTCCCCCGCCGCCGGCACGCCCCCGGGCAGGAGCGCATCCAGAAAACCACAGGCGAGCGCGGGGTTCATACCGTCCTTCTTCGCGGCGACGTTGCACCCCACGATGAGCGCCTCGCGAGCGCGGGTGAGCGCGACGTAGAGGAGCCTGCTCTTCTCGGCAGCAGCAGCCTCGTCGTTTGCGGCCTTTGCATGGCGCATCCATTCCGCAAGGTTTGACGGTCGGTCCGTCTCCTGGATGCGCTCGAGGTCCTTTATCGCGTCCTGTGGAGCGAGCACGCACACGCTCCCCCGGCCGCTCGCAAGCGTCTTGAGCTTGCCGCTCTCCGGCCTTTGCCCCCAGCACTCCGCCACCGCCGTAACGGGAAACTCCAGGCCCTTCGATGCATGGATCGTCATCACGCGCACGGACTCCATCCTGCCGCCCGCGAGCGACGCCGGCGGAATCCTGGACATCTCGAGCCACAGGTCGAACTCCTTGGCGGCGCGGGCGGGGCCAAGCCCCATGCCGTCCGTCAGGTCCCGTATGTAGCCCACGGCGGCAAGCACGTTCGCCTCGCGGGCAACGCCGGCAGCCCCTTCCGCCTCCAGTCGCGACAGCCAGCCAGACTCGCGTACGACCTGCATGCAGACGTCCGCGACGGGCATGCGCCTCGTCGCAAGCCGCGCGCGGGCGAGGACGTCGTGCGCGTGCGCAAGACGACGCGACGGTGCCGCGCCATGGAAGAACTCCATGGTCTCGATGCCGCGGTCGATCTTGCGCATCGTCGGGGCGTCGAGCGCACGCTGGGCGCGGGTGCCCAGCTGCAGCAAGTCGCTGGCGTCGAGCATGAACATCTCGCTCGTGAGCAGCGGGAAGAGGCCGGACTGCGTGTCCTTGGGGTTCGCAAGCACGTGCAGGAGCTTTGCCATGGCGGACACCTCAGGCGCCTTCGTGAACGTGGAACCCCCCGTCACCACGCACTCGAGCCCACGCTCGCGGATTGCGTCGATGTAGAGCGCGGCCTTCGTGGTGGTACCCAGAAGGAGCGCCATGTCGCCCGGACGCTCGCCGTGCGCCGCGTACTCCGCAAGCCTGTCTGCCAGCGCCGCGGCAGCGACCTTCGCCTGCTGGGCGCCAACCCGTCCCTGCGTGCCCACGCCACGGGTGACCTCCACGTCGATGCGCGGGAGGTCGCGCGCGCGATACTTGTCGTCGCGCTCCGGATTCGGGTCCAGGTGCATGAAGTCGGCAAGCACGCCGGCGTCGCCGCCGCACGCGCGGTCGACCAGGGACAGCACGTCCGCGTGGCTGCGGTAGTTCACGGCAAGCCTCACGTGCTGCTCCGGGGGGAGCTCTTCTCCCCTGCCGCGAAACACCCCCACGTCAGCGCCTCGGAAGCGATAGATGGACTGCTGTGCGTCGCCCACCGTTGCCAGGTGGCGGGCATCGCGCCCTGCCAGAAGGCCAATGAGTTCCAGCTGCGTCGCGTCCGTGTCCTGAAACTCGTCCACCATCACGAGCCTAAAGCGTCCCGCGTAGTCGCGGGCGATGGCCTCGTTGTCACGAACGGCCCTCAGCGCCAGGCTCACGAGCTCGTCGTTCGAGAGCACGCCCGCCTGACGCTCCAGCTCCGCCACGCGCTCGTCCACCTTGCGCGCAAGACCGACTATGTCCTCGACCCACGCACGGGGACGGGCGAGAAGGACGCAGGCCATTGCCTCGGCGAGGGCTGCCTTCGCAAGCTCCCCCTGCTCCTTCGCCTCCTTGCCGAAGCTTCGTGGAAGCGTCACGGAGGCGAGCGCGGATGCGGCCGCGGGCGCCGTGCGACGGCCCGGCGCAAGCTCCATGAACGACCTCAGTACCTCCAGGGAGGGCGCGACCTTCTCGGACGCCTTTGCCGTCAGCTTCTGCGCAGCGAGGGACTCCATCTCCTCCGTCAGACGCGACATGACCTCGGACACATCGTCTGCCTGCGGAAACGTCAGGCCCTCGTACCCGTCTGGCACCGCACGCGCCGCGGCGCGCACGTCCTGCACCACGCCCATCAGGCCACAGTAGCCACCTTGCAACCTTGAGCCAAGCTGGTACTCCTCGAATGCCTCGCGAAGCGCCGGGTTTCCGTCACGGTCCCTGTAGGCGGCGCCCACGACCTCCTCCAGGGCACGGCTTTGTATGGCCTCCGCATCGTTTTCCTCGGCGATCTTGAACTTTGGGTCAAGGCCGAGCTCAAAGGCATGGCGCCTCAGGATCCGCGAGCACATGCCGTGGATGGTGCTGATCCACGCGGAGTCGACCTGCAGCGCCTGCTCGCGCATGCCCGCGGCGCGCAGCGTGGAGCGCACGCGCTCCCGAATTTCCTGCGCGGCGGCGTTCGTGAACGTGATCACGAGCACCTGAGAGAGGTCATCCAGAAACGGTGCGCCGTCCGCGCCGGAGCCGGGCGTGAGCGCCCACGCCACCCTCCTGGTGAGCGTGAACGTCTTGCCGGAACCGGCACCGGCCTCCACAAACAGGGGCTCGTCCAGGGTCGTGACGATCTTCCTCTGTTCGTCGTTCAGTTTGGAAAGGTCGATGCCACTCACTTCGCGATTCTCCTCTCGCAGCTCATCACCGGGCAGTAGGCACATGCACCCGCGTCCACGGGCGCCGCCTCGATGTCGCCGTCCATCATCCGGGCGACCGCCACCCGGATGGCTTCCTCCGTCGCGTCCAGCAAGGCTTCCATGCCGCGCGCCTCCTCTGTCCCAAAGCCTTCGTGCGGATCCACGGCCACGGTCTCGGCCGTCGCCTTCGAGGGCGTGCGGCTGCCAAACACGCGGTCCATCAGATTCGCGTCCACGGCGCCGGAAAGCGCGTGCTCCCGACCGCGCGTCGAGAGATACACGGCCCCCTTAACGTCGAGGTTCGGGAAGCGGCGTCGCACGACCTGCCCGTAGATGAGCGATTGCACGCGCCTGGGAAGCGAGAAGGACGATTCCTCCCCGCCCTCAGGCCCGCGGGGAAGCGCGGCGTACTCCCGGGCGAAGCTCGTGGCGCCCTTGTGCTTGTAGTCGATCACGACAGCACCGCCATGGGCGTCAACGTCGATGCGGTCCACGGTACCGTTGAGCCACGCGCCCGCGTACTCCACCAAGTCGCTCCCATGGCCGAAGTCCCACTCGAACAGCCTCGGCTCGAAGCCAACCAGCAGGCCGGACTCGTAGTCGATAGCAGAGAGCAGGTCCCTCTCGAGCGTCTTGAGCTGCCCCTCGTCCTGGGCGGAGTGCGGCACGAACGCCTGCGGGCGCTCGCGCCGTCTCGTTACGAGGAACTGCGTGCGGCGGTCCTCCTCCAAAGCCCGGGAGAGCACCTGCTTGGCGTGGGCCAGAAGCTCTGGGTCCTCTTCGCTCACGCCCGAGCCGGGCACGCGGGCGGAAAGGTCCCTCGCGACGTCCGGCACGTCGCCTCCGGCCTCCTTAAGGGAGGCGAGTGCCTCCTCGAGGAGCGTCCGGTGCGTCACCTCGAGCACGTGGTGTGCGAACGTGCCCATCTCCATGGGCCCAAAGCCCGCGTCGGAATCGCGCAGCCGAAGGCGCCGCAGGCTAAACCACTTGTACGGACACTCCAGGTACGACTCTATCTGCGACGCGGAGAGAACCGGCCTTCCGTCCAGCAGGTCTGGCTTGCCCTCCGGCGGCACGTTCACGAGGACACGTGCGGACGCGTCAGCCACGCGACCTGCCGCTTCCGGTCTCTCGCTCGCCACGAGCGCAGGCGCGACCCCCGTTGAGCTGAGGTTCGCCGCGGCCTGGGTCTCTGGCAGCGAGCGGACGGCGAGGCCCCTCTTGGCGGGGTCGCCGTCCTCCACGCCGTAGCATGCCAGCAGCTCTGTCATCATGACGGAGGGATAGCACTCCTTCGATTTGGCATCGTAGAGCGTGCGCTCAAGCGTCACGTGGAAGCGCGCCGCAGCAAGCTGCGACCACAACCCGGCGCGCGACCGCACCATGGAATCTTCCCGTGGCTCGACCCCCAGGGTCTCCAGCAGGGCGGACGCGATGTCGTCCTCCGCCTTCACGGGTGCCTCAACGGACGTCTGCCCACACACGATGACCGCGTCCGCCGAGCATTGCGCAAGCGACGCCGCCGCGGTCGCGTCCAGGATGCGCACGCGTACGGACCCCTCTGCGGGGACGCACGGTCTCACGACGACGGCCTGGTGCTCGAGTGCCGCGGCCGCATGCGCCACGAGCGCGGAGAGCGATACGTGGTCTGCCGCCTTTTGGTCTGCCGAGAATCCCAGCTCCTTGAGCGTTGCCGCCACGTTAAGGACGGCCATCAGGGCTCCGGCAGTCAGCGTGTCGGAAAGGCGGTCCGCCTCATGCGGGAAGCGCGCGGCGACTTCGCCGCCCTCGCCAAGAACGTAGTCGTCCAGCCTGGCGCACGTGTCGCCCGGAGCGGCTGGGAAAGTTGGCACGCCGGCCTGCGACGCCACGTACGGAGCAAGGAGCTTCGAGGCCGCGGACCCCAACCGCCCTTTCAGAAGCTCGCGCGTTGCAGCCGCAACCTCGCCAGACGTCTTCTTGGGGTTCTGGAGCTGCAGGAGCACGTCTGCCGGCGTGAGCAGGCGGTCGCCGCGCCAGTCCGCGTCGAGCGCATACGCCCGGGCCGTCGGAACGTGCGCGACGTCCGAAAGGAGGAAGTCCGTCAGCGCTTGCGGCGGCCACCAGGACATGTCACCCAGACGCACGTACGTGCCCTCCTCTGCATGCACGGGCTCCGGCCACGTCGCATCCAGCTCCGCCAGCTGCGCCACGCTCGCCGCATACTCCAGAAACGCGCGGCCGGCGGGAATGTCGCCAATATGTACGGACAGCTGGGCGCTCACGCCCAAGCCATGCGCAGCGAGCTTGGGAGCCAGCTCGCGCCACGCACGGGACGCGTCCGGGACGCTCACGACGATGTCCGTGGCACCCTCCCCCGAGAGGGCGCACGCCTCTTGCGCCACGGCCTCCGCCTCCGCAAGCGGGCCCGCGGGAAGCACGAGCGACACGGCGCCCGTGGGCGCCAGGGCATTCCCGCCACCGGTGAACACGCTTTCGAGAAGTGCCGTGAGTTCCGGCGCGCGGCGTTTCTCGCCCGTGGCGGAACTCACGTTATCGAAGCCAGTACCAGCGGAAATGCAAGGCTCTCGCACACATGTGACATCGATGCCATCCTGTGCGCACGCCGCGGCCACGAGCTCTGCCGAGCGGCGCTCTCCGGCAGTCGCCTCTAGGTTCTGGGCGCGAACGCAGAGCGTCACGTGTGTCGCGCCCGCGAGTGCGCGCAGCAGCTCGCGTATGGGACGAGCCAGCGAACCAAGACCGACCGCGACCGTGGGCCAGAGAGAGGGCGCGGCGCCCGCGGCGATTATGCGCTCCGCCACGCAGGACATGGCAACGGACTCCTCCGTGAAAGATGACCTCGAAAGCAGCTCGCGGTAGCGATCGAGCACGCGCACGACGTCCGCCTCGCGGCGCGTGAGGCCAAGGTCGAGAAGTGCGTCCACGTCCACGCGACCATTGCGCACGGGAATCCACGGCAGGGCGTCCTTCGCGAGGCGGCCGAGCACGTCCACGGTACCGGTGTTATACGCGACGCCCTCCCCTGCGGCATCCGCCGTGGAAAGCGCGTGCTGCAGGGCGACGGTGCGCGTGAGCGGATCGATCACCTGCGTGCCGTCGCCCCAGACCTCCCAGCGCTCGCGCGTCCAAGCGAGCGGCGTCGTCACCGTGACGCCCATGCCGAGCCCGCGACGGGCAAGGTCCCGGCTGACATCGAGCTGTGCGGCAAAGCTGGGCACAAGGAGCGTCGCGCGACCATGCGCGGCGAGCGCCCCCTTGAGAGCGGCCTCTGCGGACGCGCCTACGAGCCGTGTGTCGTGCGTCTGGGCAATGGTTAGGGACATGGTCGTCCTTCCGTCAGTTTTTGCTGAGTGCTATGGTAACGCGCCGAGTGGACATTTATTCCCCCATGCACGCGACACACGAACCGGGTGCGCCGCCGCAACGACGCACCCGGTTCGACAACGCGCTTGCGCGAGAGCTGGCATTGGACTCTGGAGCTAGTCCCGGCCCAGCTGGTGCTCCTTCAGGCGGTACGCCGCCGCGATGATCTGCGCCGCGCCCTCGCGTCCGAAGACGGAGCGGTCCACCACCAGGTCCTTGTCCGTGTACATGTCCCACTTTCCGCCGCTGTAGCGCGTGTAGAATCGCTCGCGCTCGTGCTGGCGCTTGCGAACGAACGCGCTCGCGTCGTGCGTGGTCATGCCGCGCTTCGCGCGCACGATCTCGACGCGCACATCCAGCGGTGCCGTGACCAGCACGGATATGAGGTTTGGGTTGCGGCGCAGGATGTAGTCGGACAGACGCCCCTCGATGATGCACGGGCGCGTGCTCCCCAGGTCCAGAATGACCTGGCGGATCGCCTGGAACGCACGGTCCGCGTCCGAGCGCTGGTCCATGCTGTCCGGCAGAAACGCCAGGGGGCCACGCTGCGGACGCTCGTCCACTGCAGCCAGCTGGTCGACGTCGAGACCCATGCGCAGCGCGGAGCGCACGAGAAGCTCGTTGTCGTAGAGGGGTATGCCCAGCATCACGCTGAGGAGCTTGCCAACCTCGTGTCCCTCCGCACCGTAGTCGCGCGCGATGGAGATGACGATGGGCTCCTGGTTGTCAGGGTCCGCAGACCCATTGATGCTTGCACTGTGCCTGAGGTCGCTTGCGCTCATGTGTGACCTTTCGTTTGAATTGTTGCGCGGGGCACGGGGGCGGTCCTTCTCGCCCGCCGGCGCCACCGGGCGCTATGCCGCGGCGTTCCTGCGCTGGTAGGCGCGAACCGCGAGGGATATCGCGAAGTTGAGTACGAAGTACGTGAGAAGGACGAAGCCGTACAGAAGGAGAATCTGCGGAAGCGTGGACGCCTGTCCCATGACGACGGCGGAGTTGCGCATGAACTCGTGGACGTCGATGCCGCGGAGGTAGGACGTGTCCTTGATGACCGTCGTGCACTGGCTGAACAGCGCGGGGACGATCATCTTGAACGCCTGCGGAAGCACGATGAGGCGCATGGTGTCCACGAAGCCAAAGCCTTGCGACTGCGCCGCCTCAAACTGGCCCTTGGGCAGCGCGTTCAGGCCGCCGCGGACTATCTCGGCCATGACGGCGGAGGTGAAGACCGTGAACGTGAGGATGGACACGAGGATGTTGTCGCCTTGCACCGTGAAGCGGAAGATGAGGATCCACAGCAGGTTTGGCGTGCAGCGGAAGAGCTCGATGTAGGCGGTCACGAGCCACCTGAGCCACGACCAGCGGCCGCGGCAGTACGACTTTGCCAGGGCGAGCAGCGTGCCGAACGCGATGGACAGCACGATGGACGCGGCAGAGATGACGATGGTGTTCAACAGGCCCTGCAGCATGAAGGCCACGTTGCTGGCGGTAAAGACTCCCATGCGCTACACCTCCGCTTTCGTTGCGCCCGCAGTGGCGGCGCGGCGAGCCTTGCGCGGTGCGCGGGAGCGCTTCTCGAGCCAGGTGACGAGCATGGCTATGGGGAAGCAGATGAGGAAGTACATGGCACAGCACACGATGTAACCCTGCAGGTAGCCGCTGTCGGCCACGAGGATGTCCGCCTGGTACATGAGGTCGCCGCCCGCGATGAGCGCGAGGACGGACGTGTTCTTCACCAGGTTGAGCGCCTGGTTGGCAAGGGGCGGAAGGATGATCCTGAACGTCTGCGGAAGGATGACGTAGCGATAGGCCTGTACGCGCGTGAATCCCTGCGACTGCGCGCCCTCCATCTGACCGCGCGGAATGGCCTCAATGCCGGTGCGGATGACCTCTGCCACATAGGCGCCGTGGTAGAGTCCGACGCAGATGACGACGAGCACGAACGGTGCGATGCGCACGACGTGCTCCGCGCCCGTTATTGCCTGAAGAAGCATGGGGCCGGCGGTGTAGACGAAGAACACCTGCACGACGATGGGCGTGTTCTGGAAGAACTCGACGTAGACGCGGGAAATGCCGCGAAGCACTCGCGACTGCGTCGTGGAGAAAACGCCAAGTAGCGTGCCCACGATGAGAGACACCAGAAGTCCTGCAAGCGAGACCTCGATGGTGAAGAGGAAGCCCTGCCACAGCAGGTCCGTGTTTGCGAGCGTGGCGGCCCAGCGCTCGGGGTTGAAGAGTTCCATGTGACCTCCCTACAAGAGCCGGTACTTCTTGGCCCACCGGTCAATCGCACCGGACCCCTTCAGGTCCTTCACGACGCCGCTGACGAGCCTCGTAAGCTCGGTTGCGGACTTGGTGGTGCACACGCCGTACTCCTGCTTGCCAAAGACCAGGCTCGGCTCGAGCAGCTCGTTGGAGTCGTTCATGTACGTGCGGATGATGGAGCGGTCGATGGCGAACACGTCGATGTTGCCGGACGCGAGCGCCGCCGCGAGCGTGGGATAGTCCAGGTACTGCGGGTAGCTCACGCTGAAGTCGCCGTGTCCCTGGTCCTTCAGCATCTGCTGAATCTGGTTCATCGTGTCCGCGCCCTCGCCCACGCCGACGATGCGACCGTCGAGGTCGGCCACGGACTTGATGCCTGAGCTCTTCAGCACGAGCATGCCGATGGAGTCCGTGTAGTACGCAGGCGAGAAGTTCCAGGACTTCTTGCGCTCGGGCGTGATCGTGTACGTGGCGCACACGAGGTCCACCTGGCCGGAGTCCACGAGGGGTCCGCGGGTCTTCGCCGTAACGCCCGTGAAGCTGGCGAGACCGCGACGCTTCGCCTCGGACATCGACACGCCGAACACCTTTGCGGCGATGGCATAGCATATGTCGATCTCCATGCCTTGGAACTTGCCGGTAGCCGTGTCTTGGTAGCCATAGCCTATGACGTCGGTCTTCACGCCGCAGTTGAGGTGCCCTCGGTCCCTGATGGCTTTGACACTCGCCGCGGACGATGTGCCGGAGGACGAGCAACCAGTAAGCCCCACAACAGATGCACCAGCCATGCCAACCATTGCGGCGCCCGCAAGCGAGACGAAGCCTCTGCGCGTCAGCTGAGGACGGGCCAAAGGCCCGGAATCGTACGTTCTTCTCATCGTGCCCCCTAGAGTATCTTGTCCAGGAAGGCCTGGCAGCGCGGATTGTCAGGATGCGTGAAGAAGTGCTCGGGCGTGCCCTCCTCAAGGATCTGGCCGTCCTCCATGAAGACGATGCGGTCGGCCACCTGGCGCGCGAAGCCCATCTCGTGCGTGACGCAGATCATGGTGATGTTCTCCTGAGCGAGCTCGACCATGACGTTTAGGACCTCGCTTACCATCTCTGGGTCGAGGGCGGAGGTGGGCTCGTCCAATAGCATGATGGGCTGCTTGGTGCAGAGCGCACGCGCTATGGCGACGCGCTGCTGCTGGCCGCCCGAGAGGTTCTGTGGGTACTCGTCGGCCTTGTGCGCAAGGCCCACCCTCTTGAGGTTGCGCATGGCCTCTGCCTCCGCCTCCTCGCGGGTCTTCTTCTGTAGCTTGATGGGCGCAAGCGTCAGGTTACCCATGACCGTCATGTTTGGATAGAGGTTGAACTGCTGGAACACCATGGACGTGTACTTGCGCGTGACCTCGAGATGGTTCTTCTTGGTCATGAGCTCGCCATTGATGCGAACCTCTCCGCTCGAAGGCTCCTCAAGCCAGTTGATCGAACGGATCAGCGTGGACTTGCCGGAACCTGACGGCCCGATGAGCACGACCTTCTCGCCCTCGCGCACGGAAAGGCTTACGTCCTTGAGCACGTGCAAGTCACCGAAGTACTTGTTCAGATGCACGATGTCAATCATGTTGGGCATGTGCCGGCTCCTTTCGCCGCGCTTCGCGGCATGCGTCATGCGACGACGTGCGGCCGTCGCGGACCTAGCGTTGAGGCTCCGGCGCGCTTGCGCCGTGGAGCCGCTGCGATTGAGCTGCGTTAAGAGGATGTGGCCATGCTGCATGCAGACACTCATGCTGGTACGAGCCACGAAACCTTATGTAATTCTGAACGAACGGAGGCAAGTTCGGTAAAAACTCTACAAGTAGGACACCTGCCTGACACGCAGACGCAAGCGCACGCTCCTAGACGCCGTCCTCAAGGCGCGACAGCACGGTGCGATAGCCACCCACTTCCCCGTTCAGGCACTTCGAGACGCGACTCACGGTCGTGGACGACGCTCCGGTCTTGCGCGACACGTCCACGTACGAACAGCCGTCAGAGAGCAGCGTGGCCACCTGAAGCCTCTGTGCCAGGTCCTCGATTTCCTTTGGGCTGCACACGTCCAAGAGAAAGGCGCGCGCCTCATTCGCATCGCCTAGCGACCCGAATGCCGCGAAAAGCCGTTCCTCCTCCTCGCGCAGCCTCTGCGCCTGTTCCTCTGTCATGTGCGCTCCTCGCGACAGCCGTCAAGTACAAACTACTTTATCGCAATAAAGCGTATCGTGTGTTACAACAGCGTTTATTCAGCATGCAGCTGGCGACGAGGAAACGACACAGCGAGGCCACTCGCCGCATCGCGCGCGCTCTGGACAACCCCCTCGTACGCCTTGCGGACGACGTCGGACGTCCTCGCCGCTTGCTTTGCAACCACGCACTCCACAAGCTTCCACACCAGGCGTTTCGTCTGGTCGCTCGCCCCGTTTGCCGCGCTCATCACCTTTGGCAACCCCTCTCGGGACGTCACGTCGGTAAGCTTTGGGCCACCGGCCCCCAGAATATCGAAGAACTCGTTCGTGAATCGCTCACGCTCCCCCATGTCCACGGGCTCCATCCACTCATCAAGCGCGGCGTCGAACGTGGCAGCGTCTGGGTCGAGCCCGTCAGCCAAGATGAGGTCAGAGGACGAGACCTGCCACGTGAGCGGGTCATGCTGCAGCATTCCCGAGCCCGTACTCGCGACGTACGCCCTTGGCTCCTCGGCACGGTCGAACAGTTGGCCTATGACGCTATATGCGGGCTGATAGCGTACGAACCTACCTCCGATAACGTCACGGGCGTCATGCACCACAACTCGTTCGTCCAAACCAGGTCCATCGAAGCTGTAGCAGCGAAGCACGTTTTTCGCAAGCGAAGGCACAGCAGACGCCACCGCGAATGAGGCGAGGTTTCCGCCCTTTGAATGCCCGCCCGCCATAAGCGGCTCCCCCGCAGCAACGGCAGCCCGCAACGCCCTGTCCAGATACTCCGCCGCCAGCTTCTGGGCACCCGTCACCTCGAAGCTCAGCATGAAGTCCTCTCGCCACCCGGCGATCGTGAGGTCGGTGCCACGAAACGACACGAAGCGCACGCCCTTGCCGCAACCCTCTACGGAATTCGGCGGAAGCATCACCTCAACGGCAGCAAACTGAACGGCGTTGTCGTAGTCCATCACGTCCACGTATCGACCGATGTGCAAGCGTCCAAAGCGGCGGCTCTTGGCTACTGCGTCGATGTAGCGCGCGTCAATCGTGGCAAGTGACCTCACGTACGGCGCAACATCGCCTCCCGAACGCTCCATGAGCTCGCCCAAGGCCTCGCGCACCTCGACCGTCCCGCCAGATGCCTCGTTCGGAGTAAAACCGACAAGGTCGATGTAGCTCAACGTCGCGAGCACCAAAGCGTCAACGTCGTTGAAGGGTCGCTCGGTAAAGCCTAGGTCACCTCGCCACTTTACGTAGTCGATCAGGTTTTCAGCCACGTGCACCTCCCCACGCACTGTATCGATATGGTAGTGGAGCGAACGAGAAGAGCCTTATCTCTCGAGGTAGCATCGGGGCGGCACCCGCATGGGCGCCGCCCCGCAAGATTCACTTCGCGACAGCTTATGCCATGATCTGACGGAACATGTCCTTCACCTGCTCGGGAGTAGCCTCGCGCGGGTTGCCGGGATAGCAGGCGTCGGCAAGAGCGTCAGACGCCAGCTGGTCGAGATCCTCCTCAACAAGACCCTTGCACGTCTTGGGGATACCGACGTCCTCGCCCAGCTTACGGACGGCAGCGATTGCTGCGTCTGCAGCCTGCTCGTCCGTCATGCCCTCTTCGTACACGCCCATGGCGCGCGCGACGCCAGCTTGCTTGTGTGCGGCAACCGGCTTGTTGAACTCCATCGAGATGGGCAGCAGCATGGCGCAGGCAACGCCGTGCGGCGTATCGTAGTGCGCAGACAGCGTGTGCGCCATGGAGTGGTCGATGCCGAGACCGACGTTCGAGAAGCCCATGCCAGCGATGTACTGGCCAAGCGCCATCTGCTCGCGACCGTGACCGGGCTTCTTGTCCTTTGCCTCCTGAACGGCGTCACGAAGGTTGTGGCTGATAATCTCGATGGCCTCGTAGTGGAACATGTCGGACATCTCCCACGCGCCCTTCGTGGTATAGCCCTCGATGGCGTGCGTGAGCGCGTCCATACCCGTAGATGCGGTAAGCCCAACCGGCATGGATGCCATCATGTCAGGGTCGACCACTGCTACGTCGGGGATGTCGTTCGTGTCGACGCAGACGAACTTGCGCTCCTTCTCCGGGTCGGTAATCACGTAGTTGATGGTTACCTCAGCGGCCGTGCCAGCCGTGGTCGGAACCGCAATGGTGAAGACGGCGTGCTTCTTCGTGTCCGCAACGCCCTCAAGACTCTTGACATCCGCAAACTCGGGGTTGTTGGCGATGATGCCGATGGCCTTCGCCGTGTCCATCGCGGAGCCGCCGCCGATGGTCACGATCGCGCTCGCACCGCTCTTCTTGAATGCCTCCACGCCATCCTGCACGTTCTTGATCGTGGGGTTTGGCTTAACCTCGTCGTAGAGGTCCCACTTGATGCCAGCCTCGTCCAACAGGTCCGTCACCTTAGAGGTCACGCCGAACTTCACGAGGTCGGGGTCGGAGCTCACGAAAACGTGATCAAAGCCACGCCGCTTAAGCTCACCCGGAATCTCCTTGATGGCCCCCGACCCGTGATAAGAGATGCCATTGAGAACGAACCTGTTCGCCATGTTTCCTCCTCAGACGTTGAATGCTGCAGTCAACTCGCTCTTTTCGCGTAGTTTCAGCTATACCCTAACGCTTGATATACGAACATGTGTCCGCATCATCATCCGCGAACGGCGGGTTATCCCCCGCGAACGTGATTCCCGGCATGTAATTCCCTGCACATACGAGAGAAGGGCACGTCCCCTTGGACGCGCCCTTCTCAGATAAGCACATGTATGCTGACTTACCGCCTACACGGGAGAGCCGCACCTGGAGAAGCTGCTCACGCTGCCGTAGCCGATGCCCTGGCTGGGCGAGAACGCCTCGATCGTGGCGGAGCTGTGACCGATGCTGATGCCGGCGACGCTGTATGCATAGCTCGTGAGGCCTGAACAGTCGAACGTCCTCGAGCCAGGATTGCAGGCACCCCAGACGTACGTGCCGCCGACCATGCGCGTCGCCGCAGCGATCACGGTGTTGCGCCATGCGCCAGAGATGCCGGAGTTGCCCTTGTTGGAGCTGCTACCGGTGTTCGACGCAGAGCCGCTGTTGCCCTTGTTCGTGTTCGAGCCGGAGTTGGCGTTGCCCTTGTTCGTGTTCGAGCCGCCGCCAGCGTTTGAGTTAGAGCCACCGTTGCCATTGTTCGTGTTCGAACCGGAGTTGGTGTTGCCCTTGTTCGTGTTCGAACCGGAGTTGGTGTTGCCCTTGTTCGAGTTCGAACCGGAGTTGTTGCTCTTGCCGGAGTCAGAGTTGCTCTGCGCGTTCGCATTGCCCTCGGACTTGTAGTACTCGCCACCGTTGGCCTGCGCCTTGGCGGCAGCCTCCTCGGCAGCCTTCTTCGCGGCTGCCTCGCGCGCCGCCTGCTCCTCCGCCAGGGCCTGCTGAACCTCGGCGCTCAGGCTGTTCACGTAGTCCTGGGCCTTCTGGGACTGCGCGTTCAGCGCCTCACTCTGGGTCTTCTTCTCGGCCACGAGCTTCTCCTGGGAGGCCTTCTGCTCCTCGAGCTCGGACTTCTGGGACGAGAGCTGATTCTCGAGCGTCTTGACGAGTCGGAGCCAAGCAGGATGCTCAGCAGGTCGGTGTCACCGTACTTGTAGTTCGCGGCAACGCGCTTGCTCAGGACGGCCTGCTTCTCCTTCAGCTCCGCCTGGGTCTTCTCGATGTCGGAGTTAAGGGAGTCGATCTTGGAGTTGGTCTGGTCGAGCTCGACCTTCGTCTGGTTCAGGTCCTCGGAGGCCTGCTCTGCCTTTGCGTAAAGGCTGTCCAGCTTCGCCTGTGCGTCGCTCAGCTGGGACTTCAGCTCGGAGCTGGAAGGAGTTGCGAGCGCAGGAACTGCTGCGCCAGAGAAGACTAGCGTCGCGGAGAGTGCGGCAGCTATAGCTTTTTGGGCCTTATTTCGCTTCAAAACCCGCCTCTTTCGTATTGCATCGTCGTTTGTAAGGTCCCGAAGATTCTATCATTTTGGGAGCGTCGCTTCTTGAAATCCGCCCCGCGCACGGCGTCACGAACCCGGGACGCCCATGCCGATCCACGTCGCCCCCGCATGCGAGAAAGGCACCTTTTACCAGATGACACGCAGGTTTTTAGGTGCCCTCAAGCGGTCCCAAAGCAGGCGTTCAGCGTCATGGGGGCTTCGTGAATGTGCAGACAATTTGGAGCAGTTATGAACAAACGCGCAGCTAAACCCTCAAGTCACCCTCAAGAGTCCGCACGCAAGGCGCACGGGGCTGCCACCATGCGCCACACGCGAACCTCCACGCTCGAGGGCTCCGAGCTCCGCTGGCGCTCCGCGGTATATGCCGTCTGTGCGGTCTCGCTCGCGCTTGGTGTCACGATTCTTGCATGCGCGTTTCCCGACGGAGCATCGCGCCCAAGCACGTACCTTTGGGTTGCCTGCGCGCTTGCCTTCGCGACGCTTACCGCCTCGAACGCAGCCTACCTCGCGCGGCACCCAGGCCGTCCCACCATCGGCATGATGCCCGTTGCCGTCGCCTCCGCCGGGGCCGCGGCCGCTCCCCTCGCGGCGTCCGCGACGGGCTCCGCGGCACCGCTTCGGACGTGCGCGATCGTGGCGCTTGCGCTGGGCGTCGCCTGCGTCGCCGTGTTTGGGTGCTTGTTTGTAAAGATGCGCGCGGCATACGCAAACGCGCCCGCGCCGGGCGAGAAGAGCGTGCTCATAGTGCTTGGTGCCGCCGTGCGCAGTGGCAGGCCGTGCCAGACGCTGGCCCGAAGGCTCGACGTGGCCGCAGACCTCCTGCTTGGACATCCGCACCGCATGGCCGTGCTCACGGGTGGCGCGTCCGCCGCACGGCCGAGCGAGCCGACGGAGGCGGAGGCCATGGCCCGCTACCTGCGGGAGTGCGGGGTGCCAGAGACGCAGCTCCTGCTGGAGCCACGTGCCGCAAACACCAGGCAGAACGTGTCCTTCTCGCTCGAGGTGGTGCGCGAGGCGGGGCTTGCAGGACGACAGCTGTGCGTGGTGTCGAACGACTACCACCTGTGGCGTGCGCTGCGCTGCGCGCGTCGGCAGGGCGCGGAGCTCGTGCCCGTGGCCGCGCGCACGCCGCGCGTGAGCGCCCTCCAGCAGTGGTGCCGGGAGGCGCTCACGATCCTTGCGGGGCGCTAGGCGGCTGTAGCACGCGGGGCTGCAGCGCGTGGGGCTGCAGCACGTGGGGCTGCAGCGCGTGGAGCCGTTGTGCGTGACAGCGCTATGCCTCCAGCTTCTGGCGAAGCAGCTGGTTGAAGAGCTTCGGGTTGCCCTGGCCGCGGCTCGCCTTCATGCACTGGCCCACCAGGTAGCCCACGACCTTCTTGTTGCCGTCGTGGTACTGCCGCACCTGGTCGGTGCAGCGCGCGAGCACCTCGTCCACCACGGGCTCGAGCGCGGAGGTGTCCGTGACCTGGCGCATGCCGCGCGCGTCCACCACGGCCTCGGGGTCCTCGTCCGTGCCGTCCACGGCATCGAGCACCTCGCGCGCCTGGGCGAAGGTGATCGCGTCGGTCGCAAGCAGCGCGGAGAGCGACGCCACCTGCGCCGCCGTGACGCCCGCGTGGCCGGGCACGAGGTTGACGATCACGTTCGCGACGGTCGAGACGAGCTTGGCCGCGTCCTTCTCGCCCGCCGCGTCCTTCTCGCCCGCGGCGTCCTTCTCGCCCCTCTTGCCCGCAGCGTTCTTCTTGGCAGCGGCGTTTGCCGCGGCGACGGCGTCCTCGAACAGGGCGGCCGTCTGCGGGTCGCCCGCGATCTGGCGGGCGTCGGCGCGCTTGAGGCCCAGCTCCGCCACGTAGCGGGCCGCCTTCGCGTCCGGGAGCTCCGGTATGCGGGCACGGGCCTCCTCGATGAAGTCGTCCGTCAGGTCGAACGGCGCGAGGTCTGGGTCCGGGAACAGGCGGTAGTCGTCCGCGGTCTCCTTCACGCGCATGACGACGGTGCGCCGGCGGCTGGGCTCCCAGTGGCGGGTCTCCTGGTAGATGATGCCGCCCTCCTCGAGCACCTCCGCCTGGCGGCAGATCTCGTACTCCAGCGCGTCGTGCAGGCTCTTGAACGAGTTGATGTTCTTCATCTCGGCCTTGGTGCCAAGGCTGGTCTCGCCGCGGCGGCGCAGGCTGATGTTGCCGTCGCAGCGCATGGAGCCGTTCTCGAGCGAGCAGTCGCTGATGCCGAGCGTCTTGAACGTCTGCTGCAGCTTCTCCATGAACAGGCGGGCCTCCTCCGGCGTGCGGAGGTCGGGCTCCGTCACGAGCTCGATGAGCGGCGTGCCGCAGCGGTTGTAGTCGATGAACGACTCGGACGCGCCGGTGATGCGACCCTCCTCGCCGCCGGAGTGGACCATCTTCGCGGCGTCCTCCTCCATGTGGATGCGCAGGATGCGGATGGGCACCGTGTACGAGCCGTCGTCCGCGCGCTCGATGGGGGTCTGGCCGTCCGCGGCGACGTCCTCCCACGACGGGCGCTCCGCGGCGCCGGCGCCCTCGACCTCGAGGTCCAGGTGGCCGTGCATGCAGAACGCGACCGGGCCCTGCGTGGTCTGGAAGTTCTTGGCCATGTCCGGATAGAAGTAGTGCTTGCGATAGAACATGGAGTGCTTCATGATCTGGCAGTTGGTGGCAAGGCCCGCCATCACGATGGACTGGATGGCCTTGCGGTTGGGCACCGGCAGCGCGCCAGGCATGCCCAGGCAGACGGGGCACACGTTGGTGTTGGGCGGGTCGTCGTGCGACAGGCGGCAGTTGCAGAACATCTTGGTGTCGAGCGCGGTGAGCTCCGTGTGCACCTCGAGGCCGATCACGGCCTCCCAGTCCTTGAGGACGTCCTCGAGCTTCCTCATCACAGGTCACCTCCCCTTCCGGCGAATGCGGGCGCGACGGGGGCGCCACCTCCCAGGCCAAGGCCCTGGTCGACCCCGCGCTCGATGGCACGGGCGAACCGGAGCAGCCTGCGGTCGCTGAACGCGGGGCCCTGCAGCTGCGCCGAGACGGGCATGTGCGTCTGGGCGGAAAGACCCAGCGGGACCGAGACGCCGCCGTTGCCGCAGATGTTGTTGGAGATCGTGAACATGTCCGACGCGTACATCTGCGTGGGGTCGCTCACGTCGCCGAAGCGCCACGCCGTCGTGGGCGCGCTCGGCAGCAGGATGACGTCGCAGCTCTGGTACGCGCGGGCGTAGTCCTGCGTGATGAGGGTGCGGACCTGCTGCGCGGGATAGTAGTACTTCTCGTACACGCCACTGGAGAGCAGGTACGCGCCGAGCATCTGGCGGCGCTTCGCCTCCTCGCCGAAGCCGTGGGCGCGCGAGAGCGACGTCTGCTGCGCGAGCGTGGCGCAGTCGGGCTCCTGGTAGCCATAGCGCACGCCGTCGAAGCGCGCGAGGTTGCTGAACGCCTCGCACGGGGCGATGACGTAGTACGCGGCGATGGCGGACGCGATGTTGGGGAGGTCGACCTCCACGACGCGGGCGCCCTGGTCCCGCAGGGAGTCGAGCGCGGCCGCGAGTGCGTCGCGCACCTCCTGCGAGAGGCCCTTCGCCTCCATGAGCTGCGGCACCACGCCGACCGAAAGGCCCTCGACCGGATCGTCGAGGTGCTCGAGGAAGTCGACGGCGCAGTCCTGGCTGGTGGAGTCCAGCGGGTCGCGGCCGGGCGCGGTGAGCGCGTTCATGGCGAGGGCGACGTCCTCCACGCGACGGCCGAACGGACCCACCTGGTCGAGCGAGGAGCCAAACGCGACGACGCCGTAGCGGCTGACGGCGCCGTACGTGGGCTTCATGCCCACGACGCCGCAGAAGCTGGCCGGCTGGCGGATGGAGCCGCCCGTATCGGACCCGAGCGCGAGCGTGGCCTCGCCCGCGGCGACGGCCGCGGCAGATCCGCCCGAGGAGCCACCCGGCACGCGGGAGGTGTCCCACGGGTTGTTGGTGCGATGGAACGCGGAGGACTCCGTGGTGCTGCCGAACGCGAACTCGTCCATGTTGGCCTTGCCGACGGGCGTGGCGCCCGCGTCGAGCATGCGCTGCACGCACGTGGCCGTGAACACGGACTCGTAGTTCTCGAGCATCTTGGAGGCGCAGGTGGTGCGCGTGCCGACCAGGTGCATGTTGTCCTTGAAGGCCACGGGCACGCCGGCAAGGGGGCCGATCTTCTCGCCCGCGGCGCGACGCGCGTCCGTGCGCTCGGCGGCCTCGAGCGCAAGGTCCGCGGAGACCTGCAGGTACGCCTGGACGTCCTTCTCGCGACTGTCTATGGCGTCCAGCGCGGCCCGCGCCACCTCCGTGGCCGTGAAGTCTCCGTTGCGGACGCCGGCCGCGATCTGCGCGGCGGAAAGTGAGTCGAGGTTGGCCATCAGAAGTCCTCCTCTGAGTCGCCCAGGATGGAGGGCACGCGGAAGTAGCGGTCGTGCGCGGACGGCGCGTTCTTGAGCGCCTCGTCGATGGGCAGCGCGCGGACGGAATCGTCCACGACGTCGGCCCCCATCACGTTGGAGAGGTCCCCGATGGGATGGAACGTTGGCTCGACGCCCTCGAGGTCGTACTCGCGAATGGGCTCGAGCAGCTCGACGGCCTCGTTCATGTACGTGGTCATCTGCGCGAGCTCGTCCGGCGTGAGCGCGATGCGCGCGTAGTCCGCGATGCCCGCCACGTCGTCTTGGGACAGTGCCATGTCTGCCCTCCTTGCAGGTTGGGTCTGCGGCACGGCGTGCCGCACGTGTGTCACGACCATGATACGCAAAGCCGACCGGATGGCGGCCGCGCCGGCGCGGGGCGCAACCGCACCGTTACGTTTGGGAGGGCCTGGGCACCCGCGGGGCAGGGCCGCGCGGAGCTTTGGGCCGCGCGCGGGCCGGGCCTAGCCCAGGCTTTCGCGGCGGGTCCTCGTGCGCGCCACGAACGCCACAGCGACGACGGCGACCATGGTGGACGCGCCAAACAGCACCGCCTGCACGCCAAAGGCGTCCGCAAGGAACGGCGCCACGAAGAGCGGCAGGACGCCCGCGCTGTTCATGCCGACGCGCATGACGGACGTGACGCGCCCGACGTGGGAAACGTCACAATGCGCCTGCGTGAGCGTGGTGCGCGTGGGCCCCATGGCGCCAAAGCCCAGCCCGCAGACGAGCTGGCCCACGCATGCCCACGCGATGGACCCCGTGCCAACATACAGCATGGACCCCAGCCCCGTGACCAGAAGCATCGCGGACAGCGCCGTCATGTCGAGCCGGCGCTGCGGGATCCGCAGCACAGCGAGCGACCCCAGCGTGCCGCCGACGCCGGAGATGGCCGAGAGCCAGCCCATCCACTGGGCGCCGGCGCGCAGCACATCGCGGTAGAACAGCGACTCGAGCGAGTCGAACGCGCCGTACGCGAAGAACCCCAGAAAGCCGATGAGGAAGAGCGTCCGCAGGCCCTCGCTTTCCCAGGTGATGCGCACGCCCTCGGCAAGGTCGGCGAGAAACCCGCGCGCGCCGCCCGCGGGGCGCGCCTTGGGCCGAGCGTCGCCGTCGCCCGCACCCATCGTGCCCGCGGCGCAGGCCTCCCCGGCCGCCGCCCTCTGCCGTGAGGGCGCGATCTTCTCGACCGTTGACCAGACGAGAGCGATCGCCGGGAGCGACGCGAACGCCATGATCGCGAAGTCGCACTTTGTGGGAAGCGCACTTACGATGAGGCCGCCGAGCGCCGGCCCCGCGATGACGGCCACGCTGGTGGCGGTATAGACAAGGCTGTTGACTCTCTGCAGGTAGCGAGGGTCGTCAGACACGAAGCGCGGATAGGCGTCCATGGAGGTGCTCCCGACGCCGAACGCCGCGCCCTGCACGGCGGCAAGGGCGTAGAGAAGCCCGTAGCTCAGCGGCAGGAGCCAGCCGGCGAGCCCCGCCACCGCCATGACAGAAAGCGTGACCGCGAGCGTGCGCCTGGGACCCACGGCATCCACCAGGGGGCCTGCCACGAAGCTCATGACCACGAGCATGACGTTGAGCACCAGAACGAGCGAGGAGACGACGAGGGCATCGGCACCCAGGTCGTAGGTGGCGCATCCGATGATGCCCACGAAGTATATGGCCTGAAGCCCGAGCTGCATGAGG
>CACWMM010000014.1:0-55723 GCA_902761955.1 uncultured Olsenella sp.
GGGCATGGTTTTCCTCCTGTATGCTTCTTGTCTCGACAACTCGAATCATACCGTGACGGGCCATGCCCTCCTTGCTACCTGGGCACTATGCTGCTGTCAGAGTGCGCAAAGAATTGTACGTTACCGAAACACCCACGAAGTAATAGGCAACCTAATTCTGCCACGATTTTTCAGTCCATTTAATAATTTACGGTCAGCACAAGAGCCTGCATAACTAATTCACCTGATTTTGCATCGAATACCTGCAACGATAGCCTCTTGTTAATAGCCCGAGCCGTTCTTAGACATAAAGTAATTTAATATAAGGGACGAATTGCCTTCCAGATGGTACGAAATCGCCCATATACAGAGTTTTTCGCTTTGAAAAGTGCGAAATGGCCGCGCTGCTTGCAGATAGCTTTCGCGGATGAATATTCAGTACCAAAATACATATAAAATCACGATGGATTTCCAGCAAACATGGTGCATCTATTAGTAAGTGTGTTTTCTTACAGGCTGAAAAGTGAAAGGATTACTGATGTTGGTGCACCCGACTATAGATCGTGAGCAAGATGCCTATTCAGAGCTAAGAACATGCGCATTGCCAACGCGTAACGAATTGATGGGCGCTTGGGGCAACGTGGTCAGCTCTCGAGAGAAAGTAATTGTTGTTTGCGGTGACGCGGGAGTTGGAAAGACATTCTTTCTGGATTGCATTGCAGCGCACGAGAGGAGTATTGGCGCAGGCATAAAGACGATCTCCCTTAAGAAGTGCGATGAGACTGAGCTGGGACAGAGGTTTGTTCGTTTTTCCCGAGAGACGGTGCAGCAGTCGGAGGGATCTCCTAGAATCACTGTTTGCGTCGATGACGTGCCGGCTGCTGACGAACGTTCGTATTCGCGCATAGGGCGAGCGGTAAAGAAGATGTCGAACGCCGGATGTACCGTCGTGATTGCGCTTAGGCCTGAGTGTGAGGGGTTGCTCGACGTGCTCGAGGACCCATTTGTAATGGACATGCACAGGCTGCTTGCCAGGGTATTCCCAGGCCAAGGTGCAGGCCTTACGAATGGAATCCCCAAACTGATTGCTGCCCTCCGGTCTGATTACGAGGTTGACGACCAAATCGATCGTGGCGGTCATACGTACCGTAAGGCCATTCGCGAGATGGTTTCAGATGCGGTTCGGGACTCTCTGCCAAACGAGGATATCGAGCTAAGGCTTTCGCTCTTGCTACTTGGTAGTGGCTCTCTGGATGATTCGGTGCGGATATGCCAGCATGCGGACGAGGAGTCACTGTCCCTGCTCGAGCGAGAAGCACCGTTCTTCGGGGTGTCCGTGTCCGACTCATCTTTTCACGTCGCTGGTCTTAGTGACCTGGAAGTCTTTCATGAATGCAGGCAGGAGATCGCAGAAGTGTGCGCGAACTCGGAGTACGTTGCTCTGAACGTTGCTGACACGCTCGGGAGGCGTGGGGAATATAGACGCATGGGATTTGTGCTCGATGCGATTCGCGACTCTGCCCTTGCAATGTCATTCGCTTCGCGGCACGGTGTCGACTTGGTTTGCGCGGGGCATACGTCGTTGGTGTCAAGGTCAGTACGTCTCTCTGACCCAAACGACGATGCTGCTCAGCAGAGGGCGCTGATTAACAGCCTTGCCGTTGCGGAGATCTCGGCCAAAAGAGACGAGGCAATCAGCCTTCGCGAGTCCTGCGGAGCTTTGACAAAGACAGACGCATACGAGAAGTCTGCCCTCCGTCACGCCGCGATGCTCGGTGCCTGTCGTGAGTTGATGGCGGGACATCGAATCGCGAGGATACGACGCAACCCGAACTTAGACGACGGCCAAATAGAGCTGATGTATGACCATCTGCACGCGGCGAAATACATCGTGGACGGCAAGTTCCTGGCCGGCTTCGATGCCCTGCTCGATAACCCAGGAAGAAAGAGGATGGACGGCATCCCGTCTGCCATGCTTGCGGACGACTTCTATATTTGCGAGATGATGCTCGGCGAGGTGCCGGTGCGAAATGGAGGCGGTGCAGGATCTTCGCTTGAGGTATTCACGGAATGCGGGTCGGGGAGGCTGGCATCCATACACCTGGGGATGCGGTCGGCGCTTCGCATCCTTATGGGCCGGGTGACTAACTTTCCTGAGGTCGAGAAGATCGTGACGAGGCTTGGGTCGACGGAGGACCTCGTGCCCCAGTCGGCGTTTCTCATTGCGGCTGCGGTGGCGGATCTTAGGATGAAGGCCTACGCAAGCGCGAGCGTCAGGGCGAAACGAGCCGCATCGTTGGCTCGCGATGCATCGGCTGACTACCTTCTTGCGGCCGCGAGCCTGGTTGCCGACGCAATTGAAGCCGCGGCTGGAACAGAGCTTGAGGGCAAGGTCCGCTCTCGTGGCTCTGGTCCTGCGATCGGCGCTCTGAACGATCTGAGGAGGATGCTTGCGCAGGCCTCTCGGGGCGACACGAGCAGCCCCGTCCGATTCGACGTGCTTCAGAGGTCGACATGCTCTAGGGAGATTCTTTGGGCCCTGAATCTGCTCCTCAACGATTGCGGCCAGGCTTCCAGAAACGTCAGGTCCATCATGCCCGCGAATTGGGTCAGATACTCTTCGAACCTACTTGGTGCGATGAACGAGTGCCAGGATCAGGGGGATAGACCCGAGCGGAGCTACGGCGAGAGTGACAAGGAGAAGGGCGATAAGCCGGTGAGGATCAGGGCGCTCGGAACGTTCTCGGTGGCAATCGATGGAAGGGAACTTCCCGTAAGCGCTCTTGGCGCGCGGCGTGGCAGGAACCTTGTCTATGCGCTTGCCCTGACCAGGGGGCACTCGCTTGCCAAGCGTGAGGCAATCAATATGATTTGGGGAGACTACGACTACAGCACGGGTAACCAGAAGCTCTACGAGACGGTCTGTCTTGCTCGCAAGATTCTCAGGGTGGGCGACGACAGAGAGTCCGTCATTTTGACAGGACGCTCCTCGGGCAGAATCGCCCTCGACATGACGAAGGTCACCGTAGACGTGGACGAGTTCGAGGCCCGTGCGAACGATGCACTTTCGAGCGAGGGCATGGACAGAAGCGTCGTGGCTCTAGCAAGCGAGGCGAGGGACATATATTCCGGAGGTGTCGCAGAGATGATCGATGACCCCTCCGGGGCGATTGAGAGCCGCATAGAGGCGCTGACAACCCTGCATGCCGACGTGATGGTTGCCGGTGCCAAGGCTGCGCTGCGAGAGGGAAAGACGTACCTCTCGTCACAGCTGTCGGGAGAGGCGCTCAAGGACGACTCGTTGCGTGAGGACGCCCTGCTGCAGTATGTGACTGCACTGGGCGTGCTTGGTCGGACCGCGGAGATCGTAACGGCATATCGTCGTTACAAGGACGCACTTGTCCATAAGTACCATGCAATGCCGTCGGAGCCCGTCAGGAAGAGCGTGGACGAGGCGCTGGAGCACAGCGGGAGCAGCCTGACGGCGGCGAGAGTGGACGGTGTCGCTGTTGGAGGCGACGAGGAGGCTTCCTAAGCGAGACGCGAAAGTGACCGCGGGCGGTGCCAATTTGATGGTTACACGGGCGTGTGCTGCGCTCTCCGCCTCCTATTGATAAAGTGGGGAGCGTTGATTAACTTGCCCGCGGTCGCCGCACAGGCTGATGTCTAGAGGAAAGATTATGCCAAACTTTTTTTCTAAATTGCTTTCTCATGGCGCGGATAAGCAGCTTAAGGAGCTTGAGGCAATAGCCGAGAAGGTCAATGACTTCGAGCCCCAGATTAAGGCGCTGAGCGACGAGGAGCTCAGGGGACAGACCGCGCTCTTCCGCGAGAGGTACGCCAACGGCGAGACGTTGGACGATCTTCTCCCCGAGGCATTTGCCACGGTGAGGGAGGCGTCGGTCAGGACGCTTGGCATGAGGCACTTTGACGTGCAGGTGATCGGCGGCATCGCGCTTCACCGGGGCATGATCGCGGAGATGAAGACCGGCGAGGGCAAGACGCTTGTGTCGACGCTCGCCGGCTATCTGAACGCGATTCCGGGCAAGGGCGTGCACATCGTTACCGTGAACGACTACCTCGCGAAGCGCGACAGCGAGTGGATGGGCCAGGTCTACAAGTTCCTGGGCATGAACGTGGGCATTCTGCAGAACGGCATGCGGCTGGACATGAAGAAGCCCGCGTACAACGCGGACGTGACGTATGGCACGAACTCGGAGTTTGGCTTCGACTACCTGCGTGACAACATGGTTGGTCGTGCGGACATGCGCGTGCAGCGCGGACACCACTTCGCGATCGTGGACGAGGTCGACTCCATCCTGATCGACGAGGCGAGGACGCCGCTCATCATCTCGGGTGCGGGAACGAAGTCTGCGAGCACGTACAAGGACTTCGCGCGCGCCGTCAGGGGGCTGACGCCCGACGTCGACTTCGAGATGGACGAGGCGAAGCACACCATCGCGGCGACGGACCAGGGCCTGAGGAAGATCGAGCGGAGTCTGGGCATTGACAACATCTACTCGGACATGTCCGGTCAGCTCGTGAACCACCTGCAGCAGGCCCTGAAGGCCCAGTACATGTTCCACAGGGACCAGCAGTACGTCGTGGTGGACGGCGAGGTCAAGATCGTCGACGAGTTCACGGGCCGCATCATGGAGGGCAGGCGCTACTCTGAGGGCCTGCACCAGGCGATCGAGGCGAAGGAGGGCGTGTACATTCGCGAGGAGAACCAGACGCTCGCGACCATCACGCTGCAGAACTACTTCCGCCTTTACGACAAGCTCTCGGGCATGACGGGAACCGCCATGACGGAGGACGCGGAGTTCAGGGAGATCTACAACCTGCCCGTGCAGGTGATTCCGCCCAACAAGCCCGTGCAGCGCATCGACCACGACGACCTGGTGTACAGGACGGTCGAGGCGAAGTTCAACGCCGTGGCCGACGACGTGGCGAAGCGCCACGCGACCGGCCAGCCCGTTCTGGTTGGCACGGTGTCGATCGAGAGCTCCGAGCGCCTCTCGCGCATTCTGGACAAGCGCGGCATCAAGCACGCGGTGCTGAACGCGAAGTTCCACGAGCGCGAGGCTCAGATCGTGGCGCAGGCCGGCCGCGAGGGTGCCGTCACCATCGCCACTAACATGGCCGGCCGTGGCACGGACATCCTCTTGGGCGGCAACCCCGACGTGCTTGCCATCGACCTCATGCAGGATGACGGCATCGACGTGAGCGAGGGCGTGACCGCGGAGATGCGCGCGCCGTACCTGGAGAAGGCGAAGGAGATCTGCGCGCGCGAGAAGGAGCATGTGCTCGCGGCTGGCGGACTGTGCGTGATCGGCACCGAGCGCCACGAGAGCCGACGCATCGACAACCAGCTGCGCGGACGTGCCGGCCGCCAGGGCGACCCCGGCGAGACGCAGTTCTACCTCTCGCTCGAGGATGACCTGATGAGGCTGTTTGGCGGGGACCGCATGGACCGCATCTCCGCGATGATGACGAAGTACGACATGCCGGATGACATGCCGATTCAGGCGAAGATGGTCACGAAGGCCGTGGAGAGCGCACAGCGCAAGGTGGAGGAGATCAACTTCGCCATGCGTAAGAACGTCCTCGACTACGACGACGTCATGAACAAGCAGCGTCAGGTGATCTACGAGGAGAGGAACAAGATTCTCGACGGCAAGGACCTTGTGGCCCATGTGGCGGAGGTGACCCGCGGGACCGTCGACCGCAGGGTGCAGGAGTTCTGCGGCGAGAACGTCGACCCGGGCGACTGGGACGTCGAGGGACTGCGCAAGTGGGTCGTGGAGCTCACGGGCAGGACAGACCTGCCAGAGTTCGAGGACGACGAGGACCGCGACGCGATTGCGGACGCCGTGTACGACTACGTGATCGAGTGCTACGACGCGAAGTCGAGGCTGCTGTCCGACGACATCATGCAGCAGCTTTCCGCCCAGGTGATGCTGCGCGTGATCGACACGAGGTGGATGGCGTACCTGCAGGAGATGGACTACCTGAAGACCGGCATCGGGCTTAGGGGCTTTGGCCAGCGCGACCCGCTCGTGGAGTACAAGACGGAGGCGTTCGCGGCGTTTACCGAGCTCGTGAACACGATGTACGAGGACTTCCTGCGCACGATCCTGCGCCTGGAGCTTGCGGCGCCGCTGACGGAGGCGGACGAGTCCGACGACCTGAGGGGTGCGAAGTACTCCGGCCCGGCGGACGTGGACGGCGACCAGTCATCCCACAGGGCGGAGATGAGCGAGCGCGCCGGCGGAGCCAAGCACATGGCTGCCCCGGAAAAGCCGTCGACGTACCGCAAGGCCGACGATCCCGACCCGTACGTGGGAGTCGGGCGCAACGACCCCTGCCCCTGCGGAAGCGGCAAGAAGTTCAAGAACTGCCACGGCAGGAACCGATAGCAAAGCGTGGGAAATGACTGACATCTCCAGAGAAGACATCGAGGGGCTTTCCGAAAGGCTCGACAAGGTGGAGGCCTACCTCCACGTGGACGAGAAGCGCGGCAAGGTGGCGGAGCTCGAGAAGCTGAGCGCCGAGCCCGGGTTCTGGGAGGATGCCGAGGGCGCGAGCAAGACCATGGAGCAGCTGACGCGCGCCAAGGAGGACGTCGTGGCCATCGACTCCGCACGCGCGGAGCTCGAGGACGTGAAGGCTGCCCTTGAGTTGGGCGAGGAGACCGGAGACGAGGATCTTCTCGCCGAGGCGACTTCGACGCTGGAGCGTCTGGTCTCGGACCTTGGGGAGCTGGAGCTCTCCACGTGGTTCACGGGGGAGTTCGACCACGGCGACGCCATCGTGACGGTGACGCCCGGGCAGGGCGGTCTCGAGGCGCAGGACTGGTGCGACATGCTGTTTCACATGTACCTGCGCTACTGCGAGCGGCGCGGCTGGAAGGTGGACGTGAACGACGCCCCCGTGGCGGACGTCATCGGCATCGACCGGGCGACGTTCACGGTGTCCGGCCGCAACGCCTATGGCATGCTGCGCGCGGAGCAGGGCGTGCACCGGCTGGTGAGGATCTCTCCCACCGACGACAAGAAGCGCCGCCAGACCACGTTTGCGGGCGTGGAGGTGCTGCCGGTGCTGCCGGACGACGTGACCGTGGACATCGACCCCCAGGACCTGCGGATCGACGTCTATCACGCGACGGGCCACGGCGGGCAGGGCGTCAACACCACGGACTCCGCGGTGAGAATCACGCACATACCCACCGGCACGGTCGTCACGTGCCAGAACGAGCGCAGCCAGATCCAGAACAAGGCCATCGCGATGGGCATCCTGCGCAGCCGCCTGTACGAGCGCGAGCTCGCGAAGCGCGAGGCCGAGATCGACGAGCTGCGCGGCCCGAAGCACGACATCGGCTTTGGCAACCAGATCAGGAGCTACGTCCTGTACCCGTACAAGATGGTGAAGGACCTGCGGACGGGCATCGAGACGGGCAACGTGGACGCCGTGCTGAAGGATGGCGACCTCGACCCGTTTGTGATTGGATACCACAGGTGGCGCGTCGGCGGGGGTGACGAATGAGGCGCAGGTTCGACTGGAGGCGCGCCGCGAAGGACGCACTCCTGATAGTCGCGGGCTCGGTGCTGTTTGCCATAGGGATCGACTGCTTCGAGTTGCCAAACGGCATCGCGGCCGGCGGCCTCACGGGTCTGGCGACCATCATCTACGCGGTGGGCAAGGCGGCGGGCGTCACGCTTCCCGTCGGCATACAGACCATCGCGATGAACATCCTGCTTCTGGTGTACGTGGTGCTGCGGACGCGCGACTGGTCGTACGTGACGCGCAGCATCGCGGGCATCTTGGTATCCGGCTTCGTGATCGACGCGCTTGCGCCCGTGCTTCCGGTGCCCACCCACGGCGACCTGCTGATTTCTGCCATCTGGGGCGGCGTGTTCGTGGGTGCGGGCGTTGGCGTCGTCTTTCTTTCCGGCGGCAACACCGGCGGCACGGACATCGTGGCGCAACTCATCGCAAAGCGCATCGGCATGCCGCTGGGCACGCTGAGCATACTTATCGACGGCGTGATCGTCATCGCGTCCATCCCGGTGTTCTCGCTCCGGAACGCCCTGTTCGCCGGCGTCGCCATGTACATAGGCGGGCGCGTGATAGACGCGGTCGTAGACGGCCCGCGCACGGCGCGCATGGCGTACATCATATCGGGCAGGCACGAGGAGATCGCGAACGCCATCATGTACGACCTCGGCCGCGGCTGTACGGAGCTCAAGGCGCGCGGCGTCTGGAGCGGCAACGACCGCCCCGTCCTCATGTGCGTGTGCGGCAGGACCGAGACCACCCGCCTGAAGCAGATCGTGGGCGAGGTGGACCCCGACGCGATCGTGGTGGTCTCCGAGGTCCACGAGGCCTTCGGCGAGGGCTTCACGCGCATCGGTTCGTAGGGTGCGGGCACGACGTGCGCGCTGGCGAGAAGAACGTGCCTGCGAAGGCCGCGGCTCTTCTCGCCAGCGCGCCTTGGCCTTCTTTGGCGCTCTGGTTAATCTGTGCTACGCCGGCGTCTCCGTGCTCCGCACCTACGTTTCCGGGTAGACTTAACAAGATTCTGTCAGTATCGCTTTGTAGAAAAAGGAGCTCTAGTGGCCAACCACTTTCGCAGCAGCGAGCGGCAGGGGGACGACAGGCTTGACTCCACGAGTCCGCAGGTCCCGCAGGCCGATGCGGTCCAGGGCGACGGGTCGTTTGACCCGCAGTCCCATGTAGACGCCATCGCGCGGGAGGAGGCGGCAAACGTCCGCAGCACGGCGGCGCACGCGGCGCCGGCTGCGCAGACACCGGCAGACCCCGCGCCCCAGGCGCCCGCGGACGCCGAGCCCCTGCAGCCTGTCACCACGGTAACGGCGCACACCGCAGAGGACGCGCCGCAGGCACCGCAGGGCGAGGGCCTCGTGGTGTCCCAGACCGCGGGCGACATCGAGTCGCAGCCAGAGACCAAAAGCGTCTTCGCACCCCTGCAGGATGACGGCAACCGCGTGGTACCCCACACGGGCAGGCCGACCATCTCGCTTCGAAACGCAACACTCATCTACCCGGCCCAGCCCAACAAGCCCGCGCTCGACGGCGTGAGCCTCGACATCTATCCCGGCGAGTTCGTGTTCGTCGTCGGCCACTCCGGCTCGGGCAAGTCGACCCTGCTCAAGCTCCTCACGCGCGAGCTGCGCGCCACGAGCGGCAAGGTCATCGTCGCGGGCCAGGACCTCACGAAGCTGCGCGACAGGAAGGTCCCGTACCTCCGTCGCCAGATCGGCACGGTCTACCAGGACTTCAAGCTCCTGCCGGACAAGACGGTGTACGAGAACGTCGCGTTCGCGCTCGAGTGCATCGGCAAGCCGCGCGCGGTCATCAAGGTCCAGGTGCCCGAGACGCTGCGCCTCGTCGGCCTCGCCGAGAAGATGGACAACTACCCCGACCAGCTCTCCGGCGGCGAGCAGCAGCGCGTCTCCGTTGCCCGTGCCATGGTCAACCGCCCGCCGCTCCTGGTGTGCGACGAGCCGACGGGCAACCTCGACCCGGCCATCTCGCTTGGCATCATGAGGCTGCTCGACCGCATCAACCGTACGGGGACCACCGTCGTCATGGCGACCCATGACCGCGAGATGGTCGATTCCATGCGCAGGCGCGTGATCGCCCTCGAGGCCGGCCATGTGGTGCGCGATCAGGAGAAGGGAGGCTACGGCTTCTATGGTGCCATCTAACATTGGGTACTCGCTCCACGAGGCCTTCCGCCACTTCCGTCGCAACTGGTCCACGGTGCTCGGGGCAATCGTGACGATCTTCCTGTCGCTCTTCGTGATCGGCATGTTCGTGCTCGGCTCCGTGCTCGTCGGCAACCTCGTCGGCAACGTGGAGGACCGCGTCACCATCCAGGCGTTCCTCTCGGACAATGCGGACAAGACGGCCGTCGAGGCGCTCCAGAAGAAGGTCGATGGCTGGAAGTACGTCGAGTCCGTCTCGTACAAGAGCAAGGAGGAGGCGCTCAAGCAGTACAAGGAGACGATGAGCAACCGCAACGCCGCGGACGCCGTCGCCGCCCTCGACGGCGAGAACCCCGTGCCCGCCTCGCTCGTGATCAAGCTGTCGGACCCGCAGGACGTGGAGAAGGTGGCGAACAGGCTCGTCAAGGACGCGGACTTCGCGAAGGTCGCGGACAACTCCTCCAACCCCAGCGACTCCGTCCAGTACGGCCGCGAGACGGTGGAGCGCCTGTTCAGCGTCACCTACTACCTGCGCATCGGCGCAATCGTGCTTGTGGCGCTCCTCGCGTTCATCGCGTTCGTGTTCATCAACAACACCATCCGCCTCGCCATCTCGGCGCGTCGCCGCGAGATCGCTATCATGCGCCTGGTCGGTGCGTCTAATGGCTTCATCCGCGGGCCGTTCATGATGGAGGGCCTGCTCGAGGCGCTCTTCGGCTCGGTTCTGGCAGTCGTCGCGCTCAACGGCGGCCTCGCCGTCGTCATGCCCAGGCTCCAGAACAGCCTGAAGTTCCTCTCGTTCGACCTGCCGGCACACGTGCTGGCGGGCACGTACGCGGGGCTCATCGTAATCGGCATGCTCCTCGGCATGTTTGGCTCTATGATTGCCATGAGGCGCTACCTTAAGGTCTAGCCAAGCAACCGGCATCGTCCTCGTACAAAGGCGGCGCGGCCTGCGGGTCACGCCGCCTTTCCCTACCAAAGGAGGTCTCGCATGGGACGCAAGCGCCCGCACAGGGGAAACCGTCGCCGTCCCGGACGGGAGGGCAAGCGCAAGGCGCACGTCCTTCTCACCGGAACGCTGCGCGTGATGAGGCCCGGCGTCGCGGAGGTGCAGACGTCGGAGGGGACGTTTCCCGTGGCGCGCGGCGGCATCCGCGAGGGCATGAGCGGCGACGAGGTGCAGGTGAGCCTGCAGGACGTGCGCGGGCGAGAAAAGCTTGCGTGCGTGCAGAACGTCGTCACGCGCGCGACGACGACGTTCCTGGGTGTCTACAGGCACCTTGACCCGCTGGGGGCCGTCGTGCCGCTGGACGCGCGAATCAAGCGGGACTTCTTCGTGATCCCGCAGGACAAGAGCGCCGCGCGCCTGGGCGTGGGGGAGGGCGACGTCGTGTCCGCCCGCATCACGGAGTATCCCTCCCGCCACAGCGCGGGCGTCGTCACCATAGACCGGCGCGTGGGCTCCTCCGCGGAGCTCGACCTCAACGTGGAGTCCGTCATCGCGTCGTATGACCTGCCAGGCGAGTTTCCCTCGGCGGCGCTCGTGCAGGCGGACGCGATCGCAGTGGACGCCGAGGCCGCCCTCGCGAGCGACCCGCTGCGCCGCGACATGCGCGCGAGCTGCGTCTTCACCATCGACCCCACCGACGCCCGCGACTTCGACGACGCCGTGGGCGCCAGGTGCGTAGACGACGGCTTCGAGGTGGAGGTCCACATCGCGGACGTGACGCACTACGTGCCGTGGAACTCGCCCGTCGACAACGAGGCCAAGCGCCGCGGGTGCTCCGTCTACCTGGTGGACCGCGTGCTGCCCATGCTGCCGGAGCGCCTGTGCAACGACGTGTGCTCGCTCAGGCCCGGCGTGGACCGGCTGTGCATGAGCGTCGTCATGCGCATGGACCGCCGCGGCAACCTGACGGACGCGCAGGCGTTCCCCACGGCCATACGCTCCGCCGCACGGCTCGACTACGACACGGTGGACGCGCTCCTGGAGGGCCGCGTGGACGCGGCGGGGCTCCCGTGCGCGCCGGACGCGGCGCCGCGGGTGGCGGAGGCCATCGCGGTGCTGGACCAGGTGGCGGCGCTTCGCATCGCGCGACGGGCGGAGCGCGGCGCCATCGACTTCGACACCCGCGAGGCAAGGGTCCGCCTGGGCGAGAGGGGCGTGCCCGTGGGGGTGGAGGTCCGCCGCAAGACGCGCGCGACGAGCCTGGTGGAGGAGGCCATGCTCATCGCGAACGAGAGTGTCGCGCGGATGCTGGCGGACGCGGACGCTCCGGCGGCGTACCGCGTGCACGAGCGGCCTTCCCCTGAGGAGCTCGCGCAGACCATACCTGTTCTTGCGGAGTTGGGGCTCGTCCACGGCGAGCTTGCGGACCGCGTGGTCGCGGGCGACCCGTTTGCCATCCAGCAGGTGCTTCAGGCCGCGCGCGGCACCGCCGGCGAGGCCCTGGCGACGACGCTCCTGCTGCGCGCGCAGAGGCGGGCCGTCTACCTGCCACAGAACGAGGGCCACTACGCGCTGGGCGCGAAGGCGTACTGCCACTTCACGTCGCCCATCAGGCGCTACCCGGACGACGTCGTGCACCGCGCGCTCAGGGCGCAGCTGGAGGGTCGGGCGCGTGGCCGCGAGCAGCTGGATGTGGCGCGGGGCCTCGCGCAGCTGTGCCGCACGTGCTCCGACCGCGAGCGCATCGCGGACGGCGCGGCCCGCGACACGCAGAAGGTCAAGATGGCCGAGCTGTTCGCCAACCACGTGGGCGAGTCCTTCTCGGGCGTCGTCGTGGGCGTGGAGCGCTACGGGCTCTTCGTCGAGCTGGACGACACGTGCGCGGAGGGGCTGGTGCCGGTGGGCGCGCTCGGCGACGAGTGGTTTGCGTACGACGAGAAGCGCCTGAGCCTGACGGGCGAGTCGTCCGGGCGCGCGTGGCGCTGCGGGCAGCGCGTGGCCGTGACCGTCACGGGAACGAACCCGGCGCGCGGGCAGATAGACTTCGCGCCGGCGCAGGGCGCCTCGCGCGCGACGTCGCATGCATCAAAGTGACGCGCAACGGGTAGCCTAGAACACATACGCAATCCCGCCGCGGGCGGGGCACGAGGGCGGCGCGGCCGCTGGAGGAACATGGACGAAAGTGGAATGACGGAGGGCCTGGCTCACGCGGAGGCCCTGATGATAGAGGGACAGAACGACGAGGCGCTCTCCGTGCTCTTGGGCATCGCGGAGGACGCGGAGGAGTACGTGGACCGCAACTGCCCCACGACGGACGAGGTGCAGTGGTTCAGCTTCCCCACGATCTTCGAGCGGCTGGCGTACCGCCGCGTGGAGAAGGACCCGCGCGAGCTGCGTGACGTGGGCGAGCCCATGGACCGGCTGTACGGCGACCTTGCGCTTGCGGCCGTGCACACCGGCGACTACGACATTGCGACGAACGCCCTGAAGCAGGCGGTGCGCTGGAACCCCATGGGGTGCGAGAACCGCCTGAACCTTGCGGACCTCTTCCGCATGAACGGCGACATAAACGAGTACCTTGCGCTCACGTACTCCGTGTTCGAGCGGGCGAGCGACGCGCGCCACCTCGCGCGGGCGTTCGCGAACTTCAGCGAGTACTTCCTGGTGCAGCAGAAGCCGCGCACGGCCGCGGCGGCGCTGCGCGCGGGGCGCCGCCTGGGCGTGAGGGAGCATGCGCTCGACCAGGCGCTTGACCAGGCGACCGGCACCACGCACGACCCGGACCTGGTGGGCGACGACGAGGCCCGCGATCTTCTCGCCCAGGAGGGCCTGCCGGACGGTGCCAACGCAGAGATCGCCATCTGCCTGCTGATGTGCGCCACGGACGCCGCGCAGGCCGGCCAGCAGGACGTTGCGACCAACCTTACGGTGCGCGCCCGCGACCTGGTTGGCGAGGACGCCTCCATGGCGCTGCTGAGGCTGATCCGCCAGAGCGATGCTGACCTCGCGGCGGACCGGGGTGCCACGCCGGGCCAAGGCGCGCCGGGCGAGAAGGACGCGCCGGATGGCGCCGACGGCACGGTCGGGGGTGACGCAGATGGCCGCTAGCAAGGCGAAGGGCGGACGCCCCGGCATCAAGGTCATATCGAAGAACCGTGCCGCGCACCACAACTATGCGATCGACGAGACGTTCGAGGCGGGCATCGAGCTCACGGGCGCGGAGGTGAAGAGCCTGCGCGACCGCGCGGCGCAGCTGACGGACACGTTCGTGCTCATACGCGGTGGCGAGGTGTGGCTGCTGACCCGGACCGCCGGCGCAAGCTGCTGCTGCACCGCAGGCAGATAGATTACATGGAGCAGAAGCTCCGCACGAAGGGCGTTGCCATCGTGCCGCTTCAGATGTACTTCGACGAGCACAACCGCGTGAAGCTCACCATCGCGCTCGCCACGGGCAAGAAGCTGTACGACAAGCGCGCGGACATGGCGCGCCGCGATGCCGACCGCGAGATTCGCCGCGTGCTGAAGGAGCGCAGCCGCGCTTAGCGTGCGGGGGCCACGCTTGCGACGCGGGGTCTTGCCGCGCCGGTGCGCGACCCTAGAATGTCTGTAAGCGCCCCGCGTGGGGCGAAGGCGTGCGTTTGGAGGAACAGATGGACACTACCGCGTTCGCGAAGTTTACGTCCGGGCTCTACGTCGTATCTGCGTCCGGAGCCGATGGCACCTCGGCGTGCCTCATCAACACCGGCTTGCAGCTCACGAGCACACCGTTGCAGATAGAGGTCGTCGTCAACAAGCAGAACCACACGCAGCAGGCGATCCTGGACGCCGGCCACTTCGCGCTCTGCCCGCTGGACGTGACGTGTGACATGGAGTACGTGGGCCGCTTTGGCTTCAAGTCCTCCGCGGACGTCGACAAGTTCGCGGGCATCGACTCCGCCGTGACGGCGCTCGGCGACCGCTACCCGCTGCCGCACGTGCTCGCCGTCGTTTCGTGCAAGGTCGTGGCGACGCTGGACGTGGGCACCCACATGGTGTTTGTGGGAGAAGTGCAGGACGCCAGGACCCTTGGCGATGCGGACCCGCTCACGTATGCTTACTACCACACGGTGCTGAAGGGAAAGACGCCGCCGAAGGCCTCCTCGTACGTTCCGAAGGAGGTCGCAAACACTGGGGACGGTTCCGCGAACGCGGACGACCAAATAGAGAGAGGAAACACCATGGCTGACGAGAAGAAGACCTACAAGTTCGTTTGCACGGTCTGCGGCTACGAGGTCGAGGTCGACACCCCCGAGCTGCCCGAGGACTACGTCTGCCCCGTCTGCGGCGTTGGCCCGGATCAGTTCGAGCTGGTGGAGGAGTAGCCTCCGCAGCGCTCTGGCGCACGCGCGCAAGGGCGGGGTCGCGCTGGTGCGTGGCCTCGCCCTTCTCGCCCAGGCGCCCGGGCAAGAGGGCGCCGCGAAAAGTCGTGGTGTCTGGCGCGCAGGAAGTTGGGTAGACTTAACATGCTCGGGCGTGGCCCGGACGGCACTTTGACAGACGCATGGTGGCATTCGGCCCCAAGCACCTCATGGGGGCGACTGGTTTCGACAGGGTAGTTCTGAGGTGGGCAGCAGGCCGTGGTCTCCTCGCCACGTAAAACAGGGGTACCGTCAAATTTAATTGACAACGATTCTTACCAGGGCTATGCCCTCGCTGCTTAATTATTAACTAGCAGCCGTCAATCCCGGGATCGCTCCCGTCCCCGGTGCGACGTCATTTAGGGAGATGCTCTCTGGGACGTAGTCGGTATGCCCAGGGAAAAGCAAGAACCGGCTGGGACGCCAAGCGCGGGTCGCCAAGTGCGCGGCGTCCAAGACCCAATTGGCGACTAAGCTTGTAGACACCTGCCAGGGAGCTGCGTTGGACCGGAGTTCGATTCTCCGCGCCTCCACCATGGACTTCGTCGGCGCCCGCCCCGCAAGGGGTGCGGCGCCGTTTTGCTACGCATGGCCGGCCCGGCGCGGCGCGCCCCGGCCCCAACAGAGAGGGGGACGCCCATGGCGGCCCAAGACACGGCCCTCGTGCTTGAGGGTGGAGGATTTCGCTGCATGTTCACGGCGGGCGTGCTCGACGTCCTGATGGAGCATGGCCTGTACGACTTCGGCAGCGTGTGGGGCGTCTCGGCGGGCTCCATCAGCGCGTCGAGCTTCAAGAGCCGCCAGATTGGCCGCACGGCCCGCATCATGCTCGCGTTTAGGGACGACCGCAGGTTCATGTCGTTCTGGTCGCTTCTGACCACGGGCAACATCGCCGGCGGCGAGTTCATGTACGAGGAGGTCCAGAACGTGCTGGACCCCTGCGACGTCAAGACGTTCAATGGCAACCCGACGCGCATGTTCAGCGTCGCGTCCAACGTAGTGTTCGGCACGGCGGACTACCTCGAGTGCAAGAGCTTCCCGGAGGACGTGGCCAAGGTGCAGGCGTCCGCCTCGATGCCGGGCGTGTCCCAGATGGTGGAGGTTGACGGCAACCGCTACCTGGACGGCGGCACCACGGACTCCATACCGTTCGAGGTAGCGCTCGGCTCGGACGGCGCGCGCAAGGTCGACGGCTACGACGGCGCGCAGAGGGCCGTCGTGGTGCTCACGCGCGACCGCGACTACATCAAGGGCCTCGGCAACGAGGGACTGGTCCTGCGCAGCCACCGCTACGACGCCTACCCGTACTTCACCCATGCGCTCGAGACGCGCTACCTGCGCTACAACGCCCAACGCGACCTGCTGTTTGCCATGGAGGCGGAGCAGGACCCGCGCGTGCTGGTGATTGCCCCGCCGGACCCGGTCGACGTGGACGTCACCGGTGCGGACGGCGGCGCGCTGCTCTCGCTCTACGTGAAGGGGCGTCAGCAGGCGGAGGCCCGCCTGGAAGAGATAGCGGCGTTCATCGGCCACAACGCGTAGCGCCCCGCGCCCACGGCCACGCCCGCGGCCGCGCGGCCGCGTCCTTCTCGTCCGCCACCTCTTGCCCGACCACGGCGCCCGGGCGAGAAGCGCATGCGTGCGACTTGTGGCCAACTCGGCAGCTGTTGCAAATGCAACTGATTGCATCGCATATCTGGCGTAGGCTTCTCGTTGTCGAAAGTCGCGGCGGGGGCCGCGCGTCAGAGAGAGGTGCTTGATGGATCCTAAGATGTTCTGCTACCAGTGTCAGGAGACCGCAGGCTGCAAGGGCTGCACGATTCGCGGCGTGTGCGGCAAGTCGCCGGAGGTCGCCGCCATGCAGGACCTTCTTGTCTACGTGACGAGGGGCCTGTCTGCCGTGACGAGCGCGCTGCGCGCGAAGGGCGAGTCCGTGTCGCGCGGCGTGAACAGCCTCGTCGCCACGAACATGTTCCACACCATCACGAACGCCAACTTCGACGAGGCCGCCATCCGCGAGCGCATCGCCAGGACGCTGAGCGTGAAGGCGTCGCTCCTCGCGCGCCTGGGCGACACGGACGGCCTGCCCGAGGCCGCGCTCTGGAGCGGCGAGGACGCGGACTTCGCGGCGAAGGCCGCCACGGTCGGCGTGCTCGCGTGCGCGGACGAGGACGTGCGCAGCCTGCGCGAGCTCATCACCTACGGCGTGAAGGGCCTCTCCGCGTACACGGCGCACGCGAACGCCCTGCTGAAGTACGACGAGTCCGTGGACGCGTTCATGCAGGAGGCCCTGGCGAAGACCCTGGACGACACGCTTGGCGTGGACGACCTCGTCGCGCTCACCCTCGAGCTCGGCAAGCACGGCGTGGATGGCATGGCGCTTCTGGACGCCGCGAACACCGGCGCGTACGGCAGCCCGGAGGTAACGGAGGTCAGCATCGAGCCGCGCTCGAACCCCGGCATCCTCGTTTCCGGCCACGACCTGCGCGACCTGGAGATGCTGCTTGAGCAGACCAAGGGCACCGGCATCGACGTGTACACCCACTCCGAGATGCTCCCCGCGAACTACTACCCCGCACTGAAGAAGTACGACAACCTCGTCGGCAACTACGGCAACGCGTGGTGGAAGCAGAACGAGGAGTTCGAGAGCTTCAACGGCCCGATCCTCATGACCACCAACTGCATCGTGCCCCCGCGCGACTCCTACAAGGGCCGCATGTTCACCACCGGCTCGGCGGGATACCCCGGCTGCACCCACATCGAGGCCAACGAGCAGGGCGAGAAGGACTTCTCGGCGCTGATCGAGCTCGCCCGCACCTGCGAGCCGCCCACCAAGATCGAGGAGGGCTCCATCGTGGGCGGCTTTGCCCACGACCAGGTCTTCGCCCTTGCCGACCAGGTGGTCGACGCCGTGAAGACCGGCAAGATCACCAAGTTCGTCGTGATGGCCGGCTGCGACGGCCGCGCGAAGAGCCGCAGCTACTACACGGACTTCGCCCGTGCGCTGCCCCAGAGCGTCGTCATCCTCACGGCCGGCTGCGCCAAGTACAAGTACAACAAGCTCGGCCTGGGCAACGTCCCCGGCACCGGCATCCCGCGCGTGCTTGACGCCGGCCAGTGCAACGACTCCTACTCGCTTGCGCTCATCGCGTTGAAGCTGAAGGAGATCTTCGGCCTGGACGATGTGAACGACCTGCCCCTGGCCTTCAACATCGCGTGGTACGAGCAGAAGGCAGTCATCGTTCTTCTCGCCCTTCTTGCCCTTGGCGTCAAGAACATCCACCTTGGGCCGACGCTGCCCGCAACTTCGGCATCGCCGGCATCACGAACGTGGACGACGACCTGAAGATCCTGGTGGGGTAGAGGCCTGCCAAGGCACGTACCGACCAAAGGCATGACGATCGGGCCCGGGCGATGCGTCCGGGCCCGAACCGCGTCTTTTGTGTGGGAATGTCGTGTTTTGTGTCGAACACGCCACGGTGTTGTATACTTCTAAAGCTTTTCCACTGAGCCCCGTAATCTCACAGGAAAACGCGTTCTGTTTAGTAAGCACATGGAGGAGTCAAGTGAACAAGTCGACTCATTACGCCAAGAAGGGTGAGGTCCAGCGCAACTGGGTGCTCATCGACGCCGACGGCGCCACCCTTGGCCGCCTCGCTACCAAGGCTGCCATGATCCTTCGTGGTAAGAACAAGCCCCAGTACACCCCCAACACCGACACGGGTGACTTCGTGGTGGTCATCAACGCCGACAAGGTCCAGCTTACCGGCGTCAAGGCCGACCACAAGGAGTACTGGCGCTACTCCGGATGGCTGGGTGGCCTGAAGAAGGAGTCCTTCAAGGAGGCCATGGAGAAGCACCCCGAGCGTGTCGTCGAGCACGCCATCAAGGGCATGCTTCCCCACACGTCCCTCGGCCGCCAGCAGGCGACGAAGCTCAAGGTCTATGCTGGCCCCGAGCACCCGCACGCCGCTCAGAACCCCGTCAAGATCGATCTGGAGGCTTAACCGATGGCTGACAACACCGCTGTTTACACCGGCACCGGCCGTCGCAAGGAGGCAACCGCCCGCGTTCGCCTCGTTCCCGGCACCGGCAAGGTTACCGTCAATGGCCGTGACGCCCTCAACTACTTTGGCCGTCAGCAGCTCGTTGACAACGCACTCGCTCCGTTCCGCGTGACGGACACCGTTAACCGCTTCGACGTCCTCGCCAACTGCGATGGCGGCGGCATCAACGGCCAGTCCGGCGCACTCCGCCTGGGCATCGCTCGCGCCCTCCTCGAGGCTGGCGAGTACCGCGCCGACCTCAAGAAGGCCGGCTTCCTCACCCGTGACTCTCGCGCGGTCGAGCGCAAGAAGTACGGCCTGAAGAAGGCCCGCAAGCGCCCGCAGTTCTCCAAGCGCTAAGGCCCACTGGCTTTCAATGCACGTACGGAGGGCCTGTCGACTCTGGTCGGCAGGCCCTTTTTCGTTACAGTGTTAGCGTAGGCAACGGCGACCTCCGGGCGCCGCGTCTCACACGAGAGAGGTCTGCTATGAAGTACTTTGGTACGGACGGGTTCCGCGGCGTGGCCAACGAGGGGCTAGACGTCGAGCACGCGTACAAGATCGGCCGCTTCGTCGGCTGGCACTACGGCGCCCGCGTGGGCAAGAAGGCCCGCGTCATCCTGGGTAAGGACACGAGGCGCTCCAGCTACATGTTCGAGAGCGCTCTTGTCGCCGGGCTCGTCGCGTCCGGTGCGGACGCGTACATGCTCCACGTCATCCCGACGCCCGGCCTTGCGTACGAGACCGCGGACGGCGGCTTCGACTGCGGCATCATGATCACCGCGTCTCACAACCCCTACACGGACAACGGCATCAAGCTCGTGAACACCGAGGGCTACAAGATGGAGGAAGACGTCCTCGAGCAGATCGAGTCATACATCGACGGCGAGTTCGACGTCCCCCTGGCCACGGGTGACGCCATTGGCTGCACCGTGGACTACATGCAGGGACGCAACCGCTACATAGCGCACCTCATCGCGTCGTGCGGCTTCAGCATGCAGGGCGTGAAGGTCGGCCTCGACTGCGCGAACGGCGCGGCGTCCTCCGTCGCGCGTCCGGTGTTCGATGCCATGGGTGCCGAGACCCACGTGATCAACAACGCCCCAAGCGGCTTCAACATCAACGTGGACTGCGGCAGCACCCACATCGAGAGGCTGCAGGACTTCGTGGTGAAGAACGGGCTCGACGTCGGCTTCGCCTACGACGGCGACGCGGACCGCTGCATCGCGGTGGACGAGCGCGGACACGTGGTCGACGGCGACCTCATCATGTACGTGTGCGGCGTCTACCTCGCGAAGCACGGCCGCCTCGCCAAGAACACCGTCGTCCCCACCGTCATGAGCAACTTCGGCTTCTTCAAGGCGCTCGACGCCGCGGGCATCGACCACGTCTCCACGGCCGTCGGCGACAAGAACGTTTGGGCGTGCATGATGGAGAACGGCTACACGCTCGGCGGCGAGCAGTCCGGCCACATCATCTTCGGCGACCTTGAGAAGACCGGCGACGGCATCATGACGTCGCTGCGCGTGATGGAGGTCCTGCGCGCGGAGCGCGAGAAGCTCTCCGAGCTCACGCGTCCCGTCAAGCTGTACCCGCAGCTCCTCATCAACGTGCGCGTGCAGGACAAGGACGCCGTCATGGCCTCCGAGGACATCCAGGCAGCGGTCAGGCGCGCCGAGGAGTTCCTCGAGGGCAACGGCCGCGTGCTCGTGCGCGCGTCCGGCACCGAGCCCCTCATCCGCGTGCTTGCGGAGGCGCCCACTGACGAGCTCTGCCAGAAGGCGGACGCGATCGTCATTGACGCGCTCGAGCCGTACAAGGAGTAGCGACAGGAAAAATACCTGCGTGTTTACGCGGGCGAGAAGGGCAGGCGGCTCCGGTTGGGGCCGTCTGCCCTTTTCGTGCGCGCGTTTCCAACTCATGGCCTGCGGGTTTGGCCGCCGTGTCTTTTGTGGGTGCCGCCCGGCGCCGGCTTCAAGTGCTGGTACCATGGACTCCTAACTATGGACGTATGCTGCGCCTCGGGCGCATACACAGGAGGTAACCAAATGTGTGGTGTCGTAGGATACACCGGTAAGGGCGAGGCAATCGACTTCCTCCTCTATGGGCTGCAGACCCTGGAGTATCGCGGGTACGACTCCGCGGGTGTCGCCGTGCTCTCGCCGGACGACAACCTCCACCTCGTGAAGGTGGCCGGGCGCGTCGCCGCCCTGAAGGAGCGCTGCGACGCGGCGAACCTCGTCGGCACCACGGGCATCGGCCACACGCGCTGGGCTACGCATGGCGCCCCGACCGACCGCAACGCGCACCCGCACACGAGCTGCGACGGCCGCATCGCCGTCGTCCACAACGGCATCATCGAGAACTACGAGACCTTGAGGCGCCAGCTCATGGCGGAGGGCCACAGCTTCAAGAGCGACACGGACACCGAGGTCGTGGCGCACCTGATCGAGGACGCATGGCGCGGACCCGCGAGGGGCGACCTCGCCTCGGCCGTTCGCTATGCCTGCGACAGGCTCGAGGGCTCCTGGGCGCTCGGCGTCGTCTGCGCGGACTGCCCGGGCGAGGTCGTGGTGACGAGAAAGGCGTCACCCCTCGTCGTGGCGTCCACCAAGGACGGTGCCTATGCCGCGTCGGACGTCATGCCGCTCGCGAAGGCGACGTCGCACTGCCTGCAGCTCGACGACTACGACATCGCCACCCTGCACGAGGACGGCACCATCGACATCGTCGACCGCGAGGGCAACGCGGTCGAGCACCCAAAGCCGCTCGACATCGACTGGGATGCCTCCGCGGCGACGCTCGGCGGCTACTCCGACTTCATGGCGAAGGAGATCGCGGAGCAGCCGGCCGCCATCTCGCGCCTGCTGAAGGATCGCCTGGGAAAGCACGGCGTCGAGCTGGACGAGCTCTCCATGAGCAACGACGACCTCGCGGCGATCGACCGCGTGTACATGGTCGCTTGCGGCACGTCGTACCACGTGAGCCTCATCGCCCGCGAGCTTGTGCAGGACTGGGCGAAGATCCCCGTGTTCTGCGAGTACGCATCCGAGCTTAACTACAAGGAACCGCTCGTCACCGACCACACGCTCTGCGTCATCATCACCCAGTCTGGCGAGACGGCGGACACGCTGACCGCCGCCAGGAGGATGAAGGCTCTCGGCTGCAAGGTCTTTGCCATCACGAACGTGCTCGGCTCCTCCGCCGCGCGCGAGTCCGACGGCACGATGTACATCCAGGCCGGTCCCGAGGTCTGCGTTGCCTCCACGAAGGCGTACACAGCGCAGATGGTGGCGTCCGCCCTTCTCGCCCTGCGCCTTGCCCTTGCGAACGGGAGCATGGACGAGGACGAGGTGCGCGGCCACTTCGCGAGCCTGGAGCAGGTGCCCGGCCTCATGGAGGAGGTCATCAGCCGCAGGTGGCAGGACAAGCAGGCCGCGCGCGTGTTCCGCAACGCGAAGTCCGCGCTGTTCCTGGGCCGCGGCGTGAACTCGACCACCGCGTACGAGGGCGCGCTGAAGCTGAAGGAGATCAGCTACCTGCACGCGGAGGCCTATCCCGCCGGCGAGATGAAGCACGGCCCCATCGCGCTCCTGGAGCCGGGATTTCCCGTGGTTGCCATCGTGCCGGCAGACCACGTGCACGACAAGACGGTCAGCAACATCGAGGAGTCCATTGCGCGCGGCGCCACCGTCGTGGCCGTCGCGACGGACGGGGACGAGCGCGTGGCGAAGCTGTGCGAGAACGTGCTGTGGATTCCGCCGTGTCCCGAGGAGTGGATCGTGCCGCTCGTGGCCGTCGTGCACCTGCAGCTGCTGGCCCGCTACGTGGCGCGCGCACGCGGCTGCGATGTGGACAAGCCGCGAAACCTTGCGAAGTCCGTCACCGTGGAGTAGGCCGTGGCGCGCGTTGGCATAGGCGTGGACATGCTCGAGATCGCAAGGATGGAGCGCGCCCTGAAGAGGCACCCCAGCTTTGCGGCGCGGGTGTTCACGGACGACGAGCGCGCGTACTGCGACTCGACGGCGCGCCCCGCCGAGCACTACGCCGCGCGCTTTGCCGCGCGCGAGGCCGTGGTGAAGGCGCTGGGCACGGGCTTCTCGGGGGGCATCGGCATGCGGGATGTCTCGGTGGGACGAGACGTGCACGGCAGGCCGGTCGCCATCCTCTCGGGACGCGCGGCCGAGGCGGCCCACGAGCGCGGCATTGACGAGGTCGTGCTGTCGCTCTCGCGCACGCACGACGTTGCGGTGGCGAATGCCGTCGCCATGACGGACGACGTCCGTCCGCATGCGGACGAGGGTCCGGACCCGAAGAAGGAGTTCCAGGCCTCGTTCAGGGAGGCAAAGTCGATAATCGACGAGCTCGAGCGGCTCCAGGACGGCATAATGGATACGCTTGGAGACGATGGTCCCGCGGAGCCCCGGGAAGACGAGCTTCCGCTCGAGGGCTCGATGGGAGAGTGAGGCGCACATGCAGCCAGTTCTGAACGTGGAAGACGTCAAGCGCGTCAAGGCCGGGCTCACGGAGGTGGGCGTCAGCATATCCGAGCTCATGCACCGGGCGGGCTCCGCGGCCGCGAGCGAGGTCGTCCGCATGGGCGACCTGGGAAGCGTCGCGGTCTTCTGTGGCCTGGGCAACAACGGCGGCGACGGCTGGGTCGCCGCGGAGGCGCTCCACGGCAAGGGCGTCGCCGTCACCGTCGTGAGCCCCGTCGAGCCGGACGACATCCAGGGCGACCTCGCGCGCGTCGTCGCTAAGAGCGCGCAGGCGGCCGGCGTCAGCATCCTGGTCGCCCCGCCGCGCGACAAGGTGGTCGAGCTTCTCTCCGGCACGGACGTCGTGGTGGACGCCATGCTGGGCACCGGCTTCCACGGCACGCCCCGGGCCCCGTTCGACATCTGGATCGCCTGCATCAACGCGTCCGGCGCGCGCGTGCTCTCCGTGGACGTGCCGAGCGGCCTTTCCGCCCAGACCGGCCTTGCGGACAGCGAGTGCGTGATCGCGGACACCACGGTGACCATGCTCGTGCTGAAGCCCGGCCTGCTTTCCGACAGCGGCCGCGACGCCTGCGGCGCCATCATCGTGGCGCCCCTGGCCGAGCAGACGGAGCGCCTGACCATAGAGGCGGACCCCGTGGCATGGCGCGCGGACCTGGATGACTACGTGGACGTGCTCGAGCCGGCCTCGAACGCCGTCGACAAGTTCTCGCGCGGGTCCGTGCTGGTGGTTGGCGGCTCGACGCGCTTCGTGGGCGCGCCCATGATGGCGGCCATGGCGGCGGCGCGCGCCGGCGCCGGCTACGTGACGCTTGCCGTGCCCGAGCCCGTGGCGCCCATCATCCAGGCGCGCATGATGGAGATTCCCGTGCTGGCGCTGCCGGCGGGCAGGGACGGCACGTTCTCGAGCGAGGCCATCCAGCTCGTGGCGGAGCTGGCCGAGAAGCGCACGGCGACCTTGGTCGGCCCCGGCATGCGGGTGAGCTCTGGTACCGTGGGCGTGGTGTCGAGGCTCCTGGAGACGAAGGTTCCCCTGGTGGTCGACGCGGATGGCCTGAACTGCATTTCTCGCCTGACGTCGAACAGGGCCGACGAGTTCCCGGAGCTGCTGCGCCGCGCGGCGCCGCTCGTGCTGACGCCGCACCGCAGGGAGCTTGGCCGCCTGGTTGGTCTGGAGGACACGCCGCCCGCGTCGCTCACCGCGGCCATGGAGGCAGCGCGCCGCATCGTGTGGGCGGACGGCGGCTCCGAGCTGACCGTCGTCGCGAAGGGCTCTGCCACGGCCTGCGTGGGCGTGGACGTCGCCGTGCTGCCGAAGCCCGGCCCTGCCGCCTTGGCGACCGCCGGGTCCGGGGACGTGCTTGGGGGCGTGATCGCGGCGTTTCTCGCCCGGTCGAACGTGGACAACGAGGACATTCCCGTGCTGTGCTCGCTTGCGTGCGAGGTGCACGGGTACGCGGGGTCCATCGCCGCGGAGCGCTTTGGGTCTCGCGGCGCGATGGCACGCGACATTATCGATGCGCTGGGGCTTGCCGAGGACGCTCTTGAGGAGCAGATGGCCTTCCCCGACTCCGGCGGAGCGGAATAGGTGGAGGACAGATGCCAGTTACGTATCCCAAGAACAGGTGGGCGTGGGTCGAGGTGAGCCTTGCGGCCATCCGCAAGAACACGAGGGCGTTCAAGGCGCTTTTGGAGCCGGGCGTCAAGATGATGTGCGCCGTGAAGGCGGACGCGTACGGCCACGGCGCCGTGGAGTGCGCGAAGGTCATGCGCCAGGCCGGCGCGGACCAGTTTGCCGTCGCGACGGTGGACGAGGGCATCGAGCTGCGCCGCGGTGGCATCTCGGAGCCGATCCTGATGCTGAACGAGTCGCCGCTGGAGAGCCTGGACGACCTTCTGGAGTACGACATCATGCCGGCGGTGTACGACAGCGACTTCGCGCTCGCGTACGGCGAGCGTGCCGTGGCGCTGGGCAAGGTGGGCCGCTACCATCTGGCCGTCGACACCGGCATGTCGCGCATAGGCGTGATGCCGGAGGACGCCGTCGAGTTTCGCCACATGATCGACTTCCACCGCGGCCTGGAGTGCGCCGGCACGTTCACGCACTTTGCCACGGCGGACGTGATTGGCGACTGGGACTTCAAGCAGCAGGCCCAGCGCTTTGCGGACACGGTGGGCGCGCTGAGGCAGGCCGGGCTCGAGGTGGGGCTCGCGCACTGCGACAACACGCCGGGCACCGTGCTGCACCCGGAGCACCACTACGACATGTGCCGCGTGGGCATTGGCCTGTACGGCCTGCAGCCTGCGGAGACGACGGCGCCGCGCATTAGCCTCACGCCTGCGATGAGCGTGCGCGGACGCGTGACGCGCGTGGCGAACCCCGCCGTGGGCGAGGGCGTGGGCTACGGCCTGACGTATCGCGTGCCGAAGCCGAGCATCCAGATCGCGACCGTGCCCATAGGGTACGCGGACGGCCTCGCGCGCAGCCTCTCGAACAACATGGACGTTATCGTGAACGGGGCGCGCGCCCGCCAGGTGGGTCGCATCTGCATGGACCAGTTCATGTTTGCGGTGGACGTCAACAGCGTGCGCGCGTACAAGCCCGCGCAGCCGGTGCAGCGCGGCGACATCGTGACGATCATGGGCCGCGACGGCGACGAGGAGATCACGGCAGACGAGCTCGCCGCGCGCCGCGACACGATCAACTACGAGGTTGTCTGCAACTTCAGCGAGCGCCTCGACAGGATCTACGTCTAGGGGGCGCGTATGCCGGTCATGCGGATTCCCGGCCACGAGCACCAGCGGCCGAAAGAGGTGTCTCTGCAGGAGATAAGGGACGTGCTGGGCGACTGCCGCCTGTGCCCCTTGGCCCAGACCCGCACGAACATCGTGTTTGGCGTGGGCGACCCGCACGCTCGCGTCATGTTCATAGGCGAGGGGCCGGGCAGAAACGAGGACCTGCAGGGCGAGCCGTTCGTGGGCGCGGCAGGCCACAACCTGGACTCGCTCCTCTCGCTCGCGGGGCTCACGCGCGACCAGGTGTACATCGCGAACGTAATCAAGTGCCGTCCGCCCTCAAACCGCAACCCGCGCCCGGAGGAGATAGAGGCGTGCTCGCCGTTTCTGCGCGAGCAGATCCGAAGCGTGTGGCCGGACGTCCTGGTGTGCCTGGGCAACTTCGCCACGCAGTTCGTGCTGCGCACGGACAAGGGCGTCACGCACCTGCGCGGGCACGTGTACCAGACGGGGCACTTCGCGGTGGTGCCCACGTTCCACCCCGCGGCATGCCTGTACCACGAGCAATGGCAGCCGCTTCTGCAGCAGGACATCGCAATGGTGGGCGCGTGGCTGCGGGAGCATCCCGCGGCGCAGGTGGGTACCGACGCCGGAAGTAAGGAGTGACCATGGGGCAGATTGCGGCAAGGCGCGGCAGGGGCGAGTTCTTCTCGACCTCCGCGGAAGAGACCATGGGCCTGGGCGAGGCGCTGGGGCGCGTGCTTGGCCCCACGGACGTGTTGGTGCTGACCGGTGACCTCGGCGCTGGAAAGACGCAGCTCACGAAGGGTGTCGCGCGCGGCATGGGCGTGACGGACGACGTGACGAGCCCGACCTTTACCATCGAGATGGTCTACGAGGGCTCGCGCATGCCGCTGTACCACTTCGACCTGTACCGCCTGGACAGCGCCGACCAGCTGGAGGACACGGGGCTGTTCGACGTGCTCGGCGCAGACGGCCCGTGCCTCATCGAGTGGGGCGAGCAGTTCTCGCGTGAGATCGGCGACGACCGCGTGGACGTGTTCGTGTCGCGCCTGGACGGCGAGGTCGCTCCCGGCCAGGAGCCGCCGCGCGGCATCAGGCTCGTGCCGCGCAACGCCAGGGGAGAAGAGCTGCTCGACCGGCTCGACGCCGAACTCGGTAACTGATTGACAAGGGGGCGAGACGCCCCGGGAAAGAGTGCACATGCAGATAGACAGCGTCACCAGCGACGTCACCGACGGAGGACCTCTCACGGTCCTTGCCGTCGACACCTCCACCGACATGCTCGCCTGCGCCGTCGCGCGCATAGGGGCGCAGGCGGACGGAGCCCGTGGCGTGGACGTGCTCGCCTCGGGCGACCACCTGTGCCGTCGCCACGCAAACGAGCAGCTCGTGAACACGGCGCTGGACTGCCTGTCCCAGGCGGGGCTCGCGATGGGCGACGTGGACGCCGTGCTCGTGGGCAGGGGCCCCGGCTCGTTCACGGGCGTGCGCATAGGCATCGCGACGGCGAAGGGCCTCGCGTGCGGGCTGGGAAGCGCGCTCTTTGGCGCGTCGACCCTGGACGCCGTGGCGTGGGGCGCGTGGGCCGCCGGCGAGCGCGGGCTTCTGGCCGTGGTGGACGACGCGATGCGCGGCGAGGTCTACCCCGGCGTCTACCTGCTGGATGACGCGGGTGCGCACCGCACGTTCGACGCGGAGCGCGTCGTCGCGGCAGACGACGCCGTTGCGGAGCTCGCTGCCCGCGCAGACGCGGCCGAGCTCTCGCTCACGGGCGACGGCCTGAAGAAGTACCGCGACCGCTTCGAGGCGGCCGGCCTCGCGCGCGTGCTGGATGAGTCGCTGTGGCACCCCACGGCGCAGGGGCTCGCGCGCGCCTGGGCGGCGTCGCCCGTGCGCGGCAGCGGCGACCCGGCCCTCGTGCTGCCCATCTACACGCGCCTCTCGGACGCGGAGGAGAACGAGCGCAAGCGCCTGGGCCTGAAGGCGCCCGCGAGCGTCGAGGTCACCGGCGTGGACGACGCGCTGGCAGACAGGCACCTCCAGCTACGTCCCATGTCCGTGAACGACCTGCCGGCCGTTGCGGCGCTCGAGAGCGATTCCTACGCGGGCGCTGCCCACACGCCGTGGAGCGAGCGCATGTTCTACGACGAGCTCTCGCAGCCCGGCCGCAGCTGGTGGGTCGCGCACGACCTCGGCACCATCATCGGCTTCGCGGGCGGCCAGCTCGCGGGCGACGACTTCGAGGTGACTGACGTCGTCGTCGCGCGCGACAGGCGTCGCCGGGGCATCGCGTCCAGGCTCGTGTCGCGCATCTGCTACGACGCGCACGTGCTGAACGCCGCCACGGCATCGCTCGAGGTGGACGAGAAGAACGCACCCGCGCGGGCCGCATACGCCTCGCTTGGCTTCGAGGAGGTAGGGCGCCGCCGCGCGTACTACGGCGAGGGGCACGACGCCCTCATCCTCAAGGTGGCGTTGCCGCTCGCGGCGGACGCGGAGCACACGCTCGACCACGTGGAGCCGTCGGCCTCCATTAGGCCGTGGCCCATCCAGGTGGGGGAGCGCGACGCCACGGTCCGCGAGCGCCTCGCTTCCGCGGGCGACCTCGTGCTCTCGATCGAGTCCTCGTGCGACGAGACGGCGATGGCCGTCATCGACTCGCATGGCGAGATCTGCGCAAACGTGGTCGCGACGTCCATCGACTTCCACGCGCGCTTCGGCGGCGTCGTGCCGGAAATCGCGTCCCGCAAGCACGTCGAGGCGATCGTCGGCGTGTTCGAGGAGGTCATGGCCCAGGCGGGACGTCACTTTGGCTGCGACACGCTCACGCCGGCAGACCTGTCCTGCGTCGGCGTCACGGCGGGTCCCGGCCTCGTGGGCGCCCTCGTCGTGGGCGTCGCGTTCGCGAAGGGCCTCTGCGCCGCGACGGGCCTTCCGCTCACGGCCGTGAACCACCTGGAGGGCCACCTGCTCGCAAACCTGTTCGAGACCCCAGACCTCACGCCGCCTTTCGTGGCAAGCCTCGTGTCGGGCGGCAACACCATGCTCGTCCACGTGCGCGACTGGGGCGACTACCAGGTCCTCGGCGCCACGATCGACGACGCCGTCGGCGAGGCGTTCGACAAGGTGGCAAAGGCGCTTGGCCTTGGCTACCCGGGAGGGCCGGTCATCTCCAAGCTCGCGGCGAAGGGCAACAAGAAGGCTATCCACTTCCCGCGCGCCATGATGCACAGCCACGACTACCGCTTCAGCCTCTCCGGCCTCAAGACGGCGGTCATCACGTACATCGAGGGCGAGAACAAGGCCGGTCGCCCCATCAACCTGCCAGACCTCGCCGCGTCGTTCGAGGCGGCCGTCATCGACGTCCAGGTGTCGAAGGCGATTGCCGCCGTGGACGAGACGGGCGTGTCCGACTTCTGCGTCGGCGGCGGCGTCGCGGCGAACCCGCAGCTCCGCGCGGAGTACCGCAAGAAGTTCGGCCGCCGGGGCGTGCGCGTCACCGTGCCGCCCATGGTGGTCTGCGGCGACAACGGCGCCATGATCGCCGTGGCGGCGCTCAGGAACTATCGTGCCGGCAAGTTCGCGGACCTCTCGCTCGACGCTAACCCCAACGCAAAGCTCGGCTGCTGGTCCTCGAACGAGAAGCCCGTGGTAAGCGGCCCGTGGCCCAACAAGGCGTAGCGACCCGTCCTTCACGCACTTCTCGCCGACGCCTCCCGGCGCAAGGAAAACGCAAAAGTAATTTATGACCGGCCGGCCTGCGACGTTTTGCGGGCCGGCCGGTTACGCTGTTGTTACCGCTGGCCCGAGGGGTGGCGCTGCGCCGGCAAACGGCGTATGGTTGCAGTGTGCGCGTAACTTTCTCGCATTAAGTTGCAAGGGGGAGGGGAATGGGTCCCCTCCGGTTGCGTCGCGCGGAAGGGGTCTTTTCACAGCTTGCCAAGGGAATCGAGGAACACCATGACCCAGAAGCACGATTTCGAGCAAATCAATCCGCAAACGAACGCGTCGGGACGCGACGCCGCAAGGCAGCTTTCCCGCCGTGGCTTCCTGAAGGTCTCTGGCATGACGGCCATCACCGCCGCCGGCCTCACCTTCCTCACCGCGTGCGGCCCCGCCGCGCAGGGCACCTCCGACAAGTCCTCCTCTTCCTCCTCCAAGTCCGACACCGGCGTCCTCGGCGACGGCAAGACCCTGCGCGTCGGCATGGAGGCCGCGTACGCCCCGTACAACTGGCAGACCACGCAGGAGTCCGAGTACACCATCCCCATCGAGAACGTGGACGGCGCGTACGCGGACGGCTACGACGTCCAGTTCGCAAAGATCGTCGGCAAGGCGCTCGGCATGAAGCCCGTCGCCGTCAAGATGAGCTTCTCCGGCCTGATCGACGCCCTCAACAACGGCCAGATCGACGTGATCATCGCCGGCATGTCCGCCACGAAGGAGCGCAAGCAGTCCATCGACTTCTCCAAGCCGTACTTCGTGGGCGGCTTCGGCCTCCTCGTGAAGAAGGACTCCAAGTACGCCAGCGCAAAGTCCTTGGAGGACTTCTCCGGCGCCGCGGTCCTCGGCCAGAAGGACACCCTGCTCGACACCGTCATCGACGAGATCCCGAGCGTCAACCATCTCACGCCGGTCGACTCCGTGCCCAACCAGCTCTCCCAGCTCGACCAGGGCACCTGCGACGCCATCACCTACAACACCGAGAACACCAACGGCTTCCTGCGCGCCAACCCCGACCTCGTCGCCATCCAGTTCGAGAAGGGCAAGGGCTTCAAGGAGACCGTCCCGGCCAACGTCGGCCTCGCCAAGGGCCAGAAGAAGGTCCTCGCGAAGATCAACAAGGCGCTTGCGGCCGTCGACCAGGACACCCGCACCAAGATGTTCGACGCCGCCGTCGAGCGCCAGCCGTCGTAGGCCGTGCTGCATCGAGCCCATCGCGTCTCTAGGTAGAGAAGAGCGTGCCCTCCCGCCCGCACCGGCGCGGCGGAGGGGCACGCATCACGCATTAGTCGCAAGGAGGTCGTGCCCATGAGCACAGCCCAAGGTGCGGAAGGCACCCCAAAGGAGAAGGGCAGGGGCCGTCTTGGCAGCTTCCTGCTAAAAGACCACCGCTACGTCCTTCTGGGGACGAGCGTCGTCGCCGTGCTCGGCATGTGGCTCTCGATGCAGCCGCGCTCGTCGCTCAGCTTCCTGGCGCCCGTGTACGCGCTCGAGGTCGTCATGTACTACGTGCTGCTCGCGTGGGTTATCGTGTCGGCGGTCGCGCTCGTGACGAAGCTCGCCAAGTGGCGCGACTACGTCCGGACGTCGCCGTTCGCTAAGCCGGCGGCACGCCGTGCCGAGCGTAGGTGCTCCTACGTGGTCTGGCTCTTCTCGGCCGTGCTCTTCGTCGACCGCGCGGTCATGGGCTTCGTGTCCGTGGTGCAGGGCGCCGTCGCGTCCAACTCCAACCCCAAGGACTTCCTCAGCGCCATGGTGTACATGGTGTACAAGGGGCGCGGCATCTTCGCGCGCGGCATCGCCACCACCATCGAGCTTGCGGTGTTCGGCACCGTCATCGCGTTCTTCCTCGCGCTGCTGCTGGTGTTCCTGCGCCTGCAGCGGATCGACCGTCCGGACAACGACTTCGTGCGCTTCCTCAAGGTCGTGGGCTGCGGATTTGCCAAGGTGTACTCGGCCGTGGTCCGCGGCACGCCCATGATGGTGCAGTCGCTCATCATCTACTTCGCCGGGTTCGCGGTGCTGTCCGGCTCCGGCATGAGCACGAACGAGATCCGCGCCGTCTGGTCCACGTTCGTCGCCGGCCTCGTCACCATCTCGCTGAACTCCACCGCGTACATGATGGAGGTCCTGCGCGGCGGCATCGAGGCTGTCGACCCCGGCCAGACGGAGGCGGCGCGCTCGCTCGGCCTCTCGCAGTGGCAGGCCATGAGCAAGGTCGTGTTCCCGCAGGGCATCAAGAACTCCATCCCGGCGCTCTCCAACGAGCTCGTCATCAACATCAAGGACTCCTCGGTGCTCTCGGTCATCGGCGTGTTCGACCTCATGTTCGCCACGACCACTGTCGCCGGCATCTACTACCGCCAGCTCGAGACCTACATCGCGGCGGCCGTGTGCTACCTCATCCTCACCATGATCGCCTCGAAGCTCCTCTCCATGCTCGCCGTCCGCCTGGACGCCCCGGCCATGGGGCCGGCGCTGTCGTCGTCTGAGGTCAAGGTCACCACGGGCGTCGCCGGCAGCGCGAGCCAGACCATCAAGACCGAAATCGAGTCCGGACAGACCCAGCACAGGGGAGGCATGTAGGCCATGGCAGCAAGCAACACCGCGGGCACCGAGCCCGTCATCAGGATCGAGGGCCTGCGCAAGAGCTTCGGCGACCACGTCGTCCTCAAGAACATCGACTTCGACGTCATGCCGGGCGAGGTCGTCACCATCATCGGCGCGTCAGGCTCCGGCAAGTCCACGCTCCTGCGCTGCATCAACCTGCTCGAGACGCCGGATTCCGGCCATGTGTGGTTCCACGGCCAGGACCTCGCGGCAGAGCACGTGGACGTCAACAGACTGCGCGAGAAGATCGGCATGGTCTTCCAGGGATTCAACCTGTTCAACAACCTCAACGTGCTCCAGAACTGCACGCTCGCGCCCGTCACGCTCAAGAAGATGAGCAAGGCCGAGGCGGAGGCCGAGGCGATGCGCCACCTCACGGAGGTCGGCCTCGCGGAGTTCGCGAAGTCCCCGGTCACGTCGCTCTCCGGCGGCCAGAAGCAGCGCGTCGCCATCGCGCGCGCCCTGTGCATGAGGCCGGACCTCATGCTGTTCGACGAGCCCACCTCCGCCCTCGACCCAGAGATCGTGGGCGAGGTCCTCTCCGTCATGCGCGACCTCGCGAGGGAGGGCATGACCATGGTCGTCGTCACGCACGAGATGGAGTTCGCGAAGAACGTCTCGGACAAGGTCGTCTTCATGGACCAGGGCGTCATCGCGGAGCAGGGCGACCCGCAGCAGATCTTCACGAACCCGCGCATGCCGCGCACCCGCGAGTTCCTCTCGCGCTACCTGGAGGACAAGCCGGCCGAGGTGCGGGAGGCATAGCGCATGGCGTCCGTATGGCAGTTCTTCTCGCACGAGGGCGACTACGCTGACCTGAACGAGGCCGCCGCGTGCTCCCGCCTCGCCCAGGCGCTCTCCATCGCGACGGTGGACGGCCCCACGCACGACGAAACGGACTGGGCCGCCTTCGACGAGCTGGGCGAGTTCTTCCGCAGGTCCTTCCCGTACGTGTTCGAGGCGGCGGAGGTCGAGAAGATCGACCATTCGCTCATGCTCACGCTCCACGGGCAGGACGCCTCCCTCGACCCCGTCATGTTCATGGGCCACATGGACGTCGTGCCCGTCGTCCCCGGGACGGAGGGCGACTGGGAGCACGGCGCCTTCAGCGGCCACATGGACGACGAGTACGTGTGGGGCCGTGGCGCGCTCGACATGAAGGACCAGGTCATGGGCGTGCTCGAGGCCGTGGAGTACGCGCTTCGCCACGGGTGGGAGTTCCGCCGCACGCTCATGCTGTGCCTGGGCCAGGACGAGGAGACCCTCCAGTCCGGCGCCCGCTCCATGGGGAGGCTCCTCGCGGAGCGCGGCGTGCGCCTGCACTTCGTGGTGGACGAGGGCGACTACCTCGTGACGGACCTCGCGCACCTTGGGGCGCCCGGGCGCCACTGCATGACGGTCGGCCTTGCCGAGAAGGGCTACGCCGACGTCCGCCTCATCGCCAGGAGCGCGGGCGGGCACTCCTCCAACCCCTATGGAGGCACGTCGCTCGCGCGCCTCGCGAAGGCGATTGACCGCGTGGCGAGCAGCTCCTGGCCGGCAGAGCTCATCGAGGTCGATCGCACGATGCTCGCAGCGCTCGCGCCGTACGTGACGGAGGGTCCGCTCGCACGGTTCGTCTCGGGCGGCCGCGCGTCCATCGACGCGCGCGCGCAAGAAATTGCGGACGTCTTCCTGCAAGATCCGCAGCTGTTCCCGTTCGTCACCACCACGGTCGCGCCCACCATGATCGAGGGGTCGTCTCGCCAGTCGAACGTCATGCCGCAGGACATGAGTGCCACCATCAACTTCCGCATCCTGCCCGGCACGACGGTGGCACAGGTGGAGGAGCGAGTCCGCGAGCTCGTGGACGGCCTCGGCGTCGAGGTGGAGCTCAGGGCGGACGTGTGCAACGATCCGTCCCACACGTCGCGCGCGGACGGCGCCGGCTTCGCCGCGCTTCGGGAGGCGGCGTCTCGCTACTTCGCGGAGCCGCTCGACGGCTCGCCGCTGCCGCTCGTGCCGTCGCTTCAGACCGGCGCGACGGACGCGAGCATGTACGAGTGCGTCTGCGACAGCTGCCTGCGCTTCTCGCCCTTCGTCGCGGACGCGGACGAGGTGGACCGCGGCGTGCACGGCACGAACGAGCGCATCACGCGCCGCGCCTACATGCAGGGCATCAGGTTCTTCGTGCGCCTCATCCAGCAGACGCTGCTGTAGACGCCCCGTCGCGCCGCCCCATCGCGGCTCCGTAGCGCCGCATTCACACAAAGTAGGAGGTCAAGGGCCCATGGGTTCTCTGAGCGTCGTCAAGTCAAACCACGTCTTCCTGGGGCAGGGGAGCCCGGACGTCCGCGCCGCCCTCGTGATCGGGGGCGACACCATCCGTGCGGTCGCCTCTCCGGAGCACCTGGCCCACGTCGTGCCAGAGGGCACGCCCGTGCGCGACTTCGGTGACGCGTTCATATGCCCCGGCTTCCACGACGCCCACCAGCACGTGTTCCACACGTCGCTCTTCCGGAGCGACCTCGCGCTCTCGTACGCGGGCACAAGCGAGAAGGACTGCGTCCGCAGGCTGCGGGAGTTCGCGGCGCGGCACCCCGGCGACGGGTGGCTTCTGGGCCAGGGCTTTCGCTCCGCGCTCTGGGACCCGCCCGTGCCGCCGACGCGCGCCTCGCTCGACGAGGCGTTCCCGGACCGGCCGGTCTGCATGTACGAGGGCGACCTCCACACGCTGTGGGTGAACACGCGCGGCCTCGCGGAGCTCGGCATCACGGACGACACCGTGCCCCCTGCCGGCGGCTTCTTCGACCGCGACGCGGACGGCCACCTCACCGGCGTCATCCACGAGGCCGCCGGCATGTACTACGTCGCGAAGGTGTTCGCGAGCCTGCCCAGGCAGGGCGTGCTCGACGCGTACCGCGACTACTTCCAGATGAGCCTCTCGCAGGGCATCACGAGCGTGTGCGACATGGCGCTCTGCGCCATCCCGGGCGCGGACTTCGTGTACGACGACATCTACCGCGAGCTTCTGGGCGCGGGGCAGATCCCCATGCGCGTGCACCTGTACCCGCAGAACGTCGGCACGTTCGAGCGCGTCGAGAGCCTGCAGACAGAGTTCAGGGGCAAGATGGTGCAGGTCCCGGGCACGAAGCAGTTCTTCGACGGCATATCGAGCGCGCACACGGCGTGGCTGCACGAGCCGTACGCGAACCCGTACTTCCCGGGCGACTGCGGCCGTCCCACCGTCGATCCCGAGGTCATGCGCTCCTACGTGATGGAGGCCGCGCGCCGCGGCATCGCCACGCGCATCCACACCATAGGCGACAGGGCCGTCAGCACCGCGATCGACATCTTCGCGGAGGCGCGTCGCGCCTACGGCCGCCCACGCCACGGCATGAACGCGATAGAGCACATCGAGAACCTCACCCCCGCGGACGTGGAGGCCATGGCCAGGATCGACCTCGTCGCCTCCGTCCAGCCGCAGCACGTGGTGATAGACGTGACGCAGCCGGAGCGCGACCTTGGACCCAAGCGCGCGGCGTTCATGTGGCCGTTTGCAAGCTATGCCCGCGCGGGCGTCACCATGGCGTTCGGCACGGACTCGCCGTGCGTGCCGGACAGCGCGATGCGGGTGCTCAGCTGCGCCGTCACGCGCGAGGTGCCGCAGACCAACCAGCCGGCCGGCGGCTGGCTTCCCCAGGAGCGCATCTCCATGCCGCGCGCGATCGATGCGTACACCCGCGGCAGCGCCCGCCTCGTCGGGCGCGAGCACGAGCTCGGCACGCTCTCCGCGGGCAGGCTCGCGGACTTCGTGGTGCTCGACACCAACCTCGTCACCGCGGACCCGGAGCGCATCCAGGACGTCGCGACCGTCGCCACATACGTCGGCGGCACGCCGGTGTGGGAGGCATAGCCCCGCAAGTTGGCATATGCTGTCTGTGACGGCATGCGCGGACGGCGCCCGCGCCACGAGCGCTCGCGAAAGGGGACTTCATGCAGGACGGATTCGTAAAGGTCGCGGCCCGGACCCCGGAGGTCCGCGTGGCCGATGTCGACTTCAACGTCAAGGCCGTGGTGCAAGAGGTGCGGAAGTCCTTCTCGCTCGACGGTGCCCGCGTCATCGTCCTGCCCGAGCTCGCGCTCACGGGCTACACCTGCGAGGACCTGTTCTGGCAGGACGCGCTTCTGGACGCTGCCGAGAAGGGCGTGGCGGACGTGGCCCAGGCCACGTCGCGCGTGGACGCCCTCGTGCTGGTGGGCGCGCCCGTGCGCGCGGGCGGCAAGCTGTACAACTGCGCCGTCGCGCTCAGTCGCGGCCGCGTCCTCGGCATCGTGCCAAAGCGCCACATCCCCAACTACAACGAGTTCTACGAGGCGCGGCACTTCTGCGCCGGCCCGCTGGACGTCACGCGCATCGACTTCGCCGGGCAGCGGGGCGTGCCGTTTGGCGCGCGCCAGCTGTTTGCATGCGACGGCATGGCGAACCTCGTCGTCGCGGCGGAGGTGTGCGAGGACCTGTGGGTTCCGGAGCCGCCGTCCATCGCGCACGCGCTTGCCGGCGCGACCGTGCTGTGCAACCTGTCCGCGTCGAACGCGATCGTCGGCAAGGCGGCGTACCGCAAAAGCCTGGTCGCGGGCCAGTCCGCGCGCCTCGTCGCGGGATACGTGTACTGCAGCGCCGGCTGGGGAGAGTCCACGCAGGACCTCGTGTTCTCCGCGCACGACATCGTGGCGGAAAACGGCAGCGTGCTTGCGGAGGGCAGGCCGTTTCGCGAGGCGCGCGCCACGAGCGAGGTCGACGTCGACATGCTCGCGGCGGAGCGCCGCCGCCTGAGCACGTTTGTGACCGCACCTTCCGGCGAGGCCGCGGGCTACGTGGTCACGCCCTTCTCGCTCGAGGCGGAGCCAACCGAGCTCACGCGCTGGGTGGACCCGCACCCGTTCGTTCCCTCGGACGCGGCGCAGCGCAGCGCGCGCTGCGAGGACGTGCTCTCCATCCAGTCGTATGGCCTTGCAAAGCGCATGGCGCACACGCGTTCCAAGGCGGCCGTCATCGGCGTGTCCGGCGGGCTCGACTCCACGCTCGCCCTGCTCGTGACGGCGCGCGCCTTCGACATCCTGGGCATGGACCACGCGGGCATCGTCGCCGTCACCATGCCGGGCTTCGGCACGACGGAGCGCACGCACGGCAACTCGGAGGTCCTGGCAGACGCACTGGGCGCCACGCTGCGCGAGGTGAGCATCACAAAGGCGGTGCGCCAGCACTTCGCGGACATAGGCCACGACGAGAAGGACCACTCCGTCACGTACGAGAACGCCCAGGCCCGCGAGCGCACGCAGATACTGATGGACGTCGCGAACCAGGTGGGCGGCCTCGTGGTGGGCACGGGCGACCTGTCTGAGCTCGCGCTGGGCTGGGCCACGTACAACGCGGACCACATGAGCATGTACGGCGTGAACGCGTCCGTCCCGAAGACGCTCGTGCGGCACCTCGTGCGCTACGTCGCAGACACCACGGAGTCCGACGCGCTCTCGGAGGTGCTGCTCGACGTGCTGGACACGCCCGTCTCGCCGGAGCTTCTGCCCGCGGAGGAGGACGGCACCATCGCGCAGCGCACCGAGGACCTCGTCGGCCCGTACGAGCTGCACGACTTCTTCCTGTACCAGGTGCTGCGCCGCGGCTTCCCGCCGCGCAAGGTGTACCGCCTCGCGCGCTACGCGCTGGGCGACTCCTACGACGACGAGACGATCCTTGCGTGGCTCCGCACGTTCTACCGGCGGTTCTTCTCGCAGCAGTTCAAGCGCAGCTGCCTGCCGGACGGCCCGAAGGTCGGCTCCGCCGCCGTGTCGCCCCGCGGCGATTTGCGCATGCCGTCGGACGCGTGCTCCACGCTGTGGCTTGCCGAACTGGACAAGCTGTCGTAGCGCCCGTGCCTCCTGCGCCCTGTTTATGAGCGAAGACGCATGGCGGCCTGGCTTTGTGCCAGGCCGCGTGCGTATGCGGGTGGAAACATGCACATGCGTTGACCCATGCGAGAAAATCTAAGTGCCGCCTGTAAGATTTTTTCTCTTTTGTTGTATAAGGGTTGGGTTCTGGGTAGAATTCAGAACGTCAGATAGGCGAGAGGGGGCGCAAGCCCCTTCAGATACCAAGAGACGTGCAGGTACGCACGAAAACGGGAGGTTTTGACCATGACTCTTAAGCCGCTTGGTGACCGCGTTCTTGTTAAGCCCGCTCCCAAGGAGGAGAAGACCGCTTCCGGTCTCTACATCTCCTCTGGCGCGCAGGAGAAGCCGCAGCGCGGCGAGGTCGTCGCCGTCGGCGCCGGCAAGCTCAACGACAAGGGCGAGCGCATCGTCCCGGACGTCCAGGTCGGCGACCAGGTCTACTACGGCAAGTTCGGCGGCAACGAGGTCAAGGTCGACGGGGAGGACTTCCTCCTGCTTCGTGCCGACGACATCTACGCGATCATTACCGAGTAGCCGGCAGGCTTCACGGGACATCTCACAAACGAGTGACATCGGAGGATAAGAATGGCTAAGGACATTGTTTTCGGCACCGACGCACGTGCCAAGCTCGCCAAGGGCGTGAACACCCTTGCTGACGCCGTCACCACCACGCTTGGCCCCAAGGGCCGCTACGTGGCGCTCCAGCGCTCCTACGGCGCCCCCACCATTACGAACGACGGCGTGTCCGTCGCAAAGGAGATCGAGCTGAAGGACCCGATCGAGAACATGGGCGCCCAGCTCGTGAAGGAGGTCGCCACCAAGACGAACGACACCGTCGGTGACGGCACCACCACCGCTACCCTGCTTGCCCAGGTCATCGTGAACGAGGGCCTCCGCAACGTCGCCGCAGGCGCGAACCCCATCGCGATCCGTCGTGGCATCGACAAGGCCGTCGACGCCGCCGTCGCCGAGATGAAGAAGATGTCCGCCGACGTCTCCACCTCTGAGCAGATCGCGTCCGTCGGCACCATCTCCGCCGGCGACCCCGCCATCGGCCAGAAGATCTCCGAGGCCATGGAGGTCGTGGGCAAGGACGGCGTCATCACCGTCGAGGACTCCCAGACCTTCGGCATCGACATCGACACCGTCGAGGGCATGCAGTTCGACAAGGGCTACATCTCCCCGTACTTCGCCACGAACAACGACACGATGACCGCCGAGCTGCAGAACCCCTACATCCTGATGACTGACCAGAAGATCAGCAACATCCAGGACATCCTGCCCGTGCTCGAGGCCATCCAGAAGAGCGGCTCCCCGCTGCTCATCATCGCCGAGGACGTCGACGGCGAGGCCCTGGCTACCCTGATCCTCAACAAGCTCCGTGGCACGCTGAACGTCGCCGCCGTGAAGGCCCCCGGCTACGGAGACCGTCGCAAGCGCATGCTCGAGGACATCGCCATCCTGACCGGCGGCCAGGTCGCCATGAAGGAGCTCGGCGTCGAGCTGACCGACGTCACCGCCGAGATGCTCGGTCGTGCGAAGTCCGTCAAGATCACCAAGGACAACACGACGATCGTCGACGGCGCCGGCTCCAAGGAGGCCATCGAGGACCGCATCTCCCAGATCAAGGGCGAGATCGAGCACACCGACTCCGACTTCGACAAGGAGAAGCTGCAGGAGCGCATGGCCAAGCTGTCCGGCGGCGTCGCCGTCATCAAGGTCGGCGCGGCTACCGAGGTCGAGCTGAAGGAGATCAAGCACCGCATCGAGGATGCGCTGCAGGCAACCCGCGCCGCCGTCGAGGAGGGCATCGTCGCTGGTGGCGGCGTTGCGTTCCTGGAGGCCGCCAAGGCGCTGGACGGCGTCGAGGCCGCTGACGCAGACGAGCAGATCGGCGTCGATATCATCCGCAAGGCCCTGACCGCCCCGGTCAAGACCATCGCGCAGAACGCCGGCTTCGAGGGCTCCGTCGTGGTCGAGAAGATCAAGACCCTGCCCGAGGGCGAGGGCCTGAACTCCGCAAACGGCGAGTGGGGCAACATGATTGAGATGGGCGTCCTCGACCCCGTCAAGGTCACCCGCACCACGCTCCAGAACGCCGCGTCCGTCGCGTCCCTGATCCTCATCACCGAGGCGACCGTCTCCGACGAGCCGAAGGACACCACCATCGAGGAGGCCATCTCCGCGGCTGCCGCACAGGGCGGCCAGGGCGGTGGCATGTACTAAGGCCATTCGCTAGAGCGATATCGTTCGGTCCCGGATCTTCGCGGCATCCCCGCGGGGTCCGGGGCCTCTTTTTGTATGCGTGCCGGTCTACTCGACCATTGCGGCTCGCATGTGTCCGTTAAGCGGTACAATTGCAGTTCGGCAATACGAAAGGGGAGACATGGCGCAGAAGCGCGACGTAATCGACGACCTCATCGACATCCAGAGCGACTGGAAGGCCGTCAAGAATCCGTTGGGCGGGCTGGCCGGCTCCCTTGCCGTCGACCCCGATAACGAGAACTTCTACGACCCCTCGGACTACAAGGAGCGCCCGCGCGCGAACTCCCTGTTCTGCACGCGCGTCGCGTCGGAGGGCGCCGACGACTGCCACCGGTGCCTGGATGTCTGCCCCGTGGATGCCGTCACCATCACGAAGAACGCTGTCAAGATCGCTGACAACTGCCGCAAGTGCGGCCTGTGCAGCGTCGTGTGCCCCACGGAGGTCTTCGTCGCGTACAAGGTCACTCCGAAGAGCCTGTACGACAGGATCTCCAAGGTGGCGAGCGAGTACGAGCAGTGCTACATCACCTGCACGCGCGCCCTGGGGCGCAACCCCAAGGACAACGAGATCCTGCTGCCGTGCGTGGGCGCCGTATCCCGCGAGACGTGGTTCGCCCTGCTGAGGGAATACAACAACCTGAGCATCTACCTGCCCCTGGGCATTTGCGACAAGTGCCGCAACGTCACGGGCGAGGAGACGTATGCGAACGAGATCGCGGCGGGGGAGGAGCTGAGCCACGGGGCCATGGGTCTCGAGGTGGACGAGAAGGACCTCACCCACGAGCAGACGCGCGCCTATAAACGCAGTCAGTTCATGTCGACCATGGTGAAGGCCGGTACCGCGGCGCTTGCCACCACGAACCCCGCGATGTCGGGGGCTGCCGCCATTGCCGAGAAGGTGCGCAGGCACTCCCAGCAAATGACGGAGCTCCAGAACTCCCTCGAGCGTGCGGTCGGCGCAAAGACGACGGAAAAGCGCCGTCGCATCCTCACGCAGAACCGCAAGCTCATGCTCACGACCATCCAGAAGGACAACTCGCTCGCGGAGGGCTTCGACCTGAAGATTCCGAAGTGCGATCCGGAGCTGTGCACTGCCTGTGGCGACTGCGTCACGACGTGCACGCTGCACGCGTGCGACCTGGACGGGCGCGGGCACTTCTCGGTAGAGCCGGCATACTGCGTCAACTGCGGCGCCTGCGCGAAGGCGTGTCCCGAGGGGGCGCTCGCGATGGTGGATTGCGACAAGAAGGACCTCGTGGTTCGCGACGAGGAGGCCGAACGCCGCAAGCGTGCCGCAGCCAAGCAGAAGGCCCGGATCGAGAAGACGAAGGCCGAGGGCAAGAAGCAGCTCAACAGGGTGCTCGACGGACTCGAGCGCCTTGCCGACGAATAGCCTAAGCAGGCTCCCGCAAGTTTCTACCAGACGGAGATGAGGACGTGTCACTTTCAATCGGTATCGTAGGCCTGCCCAACGTGGGCAAGTCGACCCTGTTCACCGCGCTGACCCGCAAGGGCGGGCTCTCGGCCAACTACCCCTTTGCCACGATCGACCCTAACGTGGGCATCGTGGACGTTCCTGACGAGCGCCTGAACAAGCTTGCCGAGATGGTGCATCCCGCGAAGATCGTGCCGGCCTCCGTCGAGTTCGTCGACATCGCAGGCCTGGTCAAGGGCGCGAACGAGGGGGAGGGCCTCGGCAACCAGTTCTTGGCAAACATTCGCAACTGCGACGCCATCTGCGAGGTCGTCCGCTTCTTCAAGGACCCCAACGTCATGCGCGAGACCGGCCGCACCGGCGAGTTCGTGGACCCCGCGGCCGACGTGGACACCATCCAGACCGAGCTCATCCTTGCGGACCTGGGCTCGCTCGAGCGCTCTATCCCCAAGCTCGAGAAGGAGGCGAAGCGCGACAAGGAGATGAAGCCGCGCCTGGACGTCGCGAAGCGCCTCCAGGACTGGCTCAACCAGGGCAACCGCGCCGCGACCCTCGACCTCACCGACGACGAGCGCGCTGCCGCGCACGACCTGTTCCTTCTGACCATGAAGCCGATCCTGTACGTCGCGAACTGCGACGAGGACCAGCTGCACGACGACCTCACCATCCAGGGCCAGAAGGCCATCCCCATCTGCGCAGAGGTCGAGGCGGAGCTCGCGGATCTCGACGCGGAGGAAGCCGCGGAGTACCTGGAGTCCATGGGGCTTGAGCATTCCGGCCTCGAGACCCTGGCTCAGGCGGCGTACCACCTGCTTGGCCTGCAGAGCTTCTTCACGGCCGGCCCGAAGGAGGTCCGCGCCTGGACCGTCCGCATCGGTGCGAAGGCACCGGAGGCCGCCGGCGTCATCCACTCGGACTTCGAGAAGGGCTTCATCAAGGCCGAGACCATCAGCTACGACGACTACGTCAGCCTCGGTGGCGAGCAGGGTGCAAAGGAGGCCGGCCGCATGCGCATGGAGGGCAAGGACTACGTCGTGCAGGACGGCGACGTGATGGTCTTCCGCTTCAACGTGTAGCACCAGCCAACGCAGTCACCTCCGTCGCGCAACACCAGCGCGCGGGCGAGAAGAACGCCCCCTTCCGGCTTGCCATCAGTCCGGAAGGGGGCGTTTCTCGTCTTGGTGCCCTGGGTGCCGCGACCTGCGGCGGCCCCTAGTTCGTGCCGGTGACGGCGTTGCTGCCGGCAGACGCCGTGCCGCCCGTGCCCGTCGAGCCGGTCGCGTCGGCAGACTTGGCGGATCCGTCGATCCAGTCGGCGCCAAACACCACCACGACGTCAGACGACGTGTCCCACGAGCCGTCGTTCTGCACGGGCGCGGCGGAAAGCCCGAGCGTCTTCACGACGCCGGCCGCCTTCGCCTGGGCGTCGCCGTTGTAGTAGACCGTCGTCTTCGCCTGCAGCGACGGCGCGTCGTTCGTCGTCGCCGCGAAGCCGGCGCTCGTCAGCGTGGACGCACCGTTGCCGGCGACGCCGGCGGTCGAGGTGCCGTTCAGCACAAGCACGGTACCCGTGTACTCCGGGCTCACCTGCGCGGCGCCGTTTGCGCTGGTGCTGCTGGAAGAGGAGTCGTCCCCGGTGGAGGTGCTCACGCCCACGGACCCCGCGACGCCCGCGGTAAAGTCCTGCGACGCGTCCTTGTACGGCGGCAGGCCCTTGTCCACGCGGTCCATGATCTTCTTCCACGCGGTCGTGTCGCAGATCTCGTACCACGTGTTGTTGACGTACTTGCTGATGGTGGGGCACTGGCCGGAGTACACGTCCTTCTCGACGTCTATGCCCTTGAAGCTCGACGCGAGCGACGCGATCGAGGTCACGTCCATGTCGGTCGTGACGTAGCTGGAAAGCGTCGTCACCGTGGGCACGATGGTCGAGGCACCGCCCTTCATCACCTTCGTGATGACCGCGCCAATCAGCATGCGCTGGTTCGCGGCGCGATAGAAGTCGCCTCCGCCGTAGCTGTCGTACGCGTGACGCGCGCGGCCAAGCAGCGCCGCCGTCCTTCCGTCGAGCTTCTGCTTGCCTGCGGGCAGGTCAAGCCCCGTGTACTTCGGGTCCTTCACCTCTACGGGCAAGTCCACGGTCACGCCGCCGATGGCGTCTACCACCTTCGCGAAGCCGTCCATGTCGATCTCGGCGTAGTGGGAAATGTCCACGCCCGCAAACTCGCTCACGACCTTCGTCGCGTACGCGGCGCCGCCAAACGAGTATGCGGCGTTGATCTTCTGCTTGCCGTTAGACCCCAGGTCAACCAGGGTGTCGCGCGGGATCGAAATCAGCGCGACCTTCCCGTCGCGCGGGTCTACGCGCGCCAGGATGATGGTGTCCGTGCGGTACGCGCTGTAGTCCTTGCCGTAGTCCCTGCTCTCCGCACGCTCCTCGTCCTTGTCGATGCCAAGCAGCAGCATGTAGAACGGGTCGCCGGGGTCCTTCGTCTCCACAAGGGTGTCGCGCAGCTTGTCGTCCACGCCCGCGGTGATGGTGGAGTTGATGTGATGCACGTACGCCGCGACGGCCGCGCCTCCCGCAACCACCAGCGCCACAAGCGTCACCAGCACTGCGCGCAGCACGTGGTGACGGCCCCGTCGCTGGCGTTTCTCGATGTACTCCTCAGCGCCCTTTGCGCGAGAATAGCGTGGCGCATTGGGGTTGCCGGCGCCCTGCGGCGCCGCGCCAACTCCCACGGCCGAGGTGCCGTGGTGCGTCCGCGCGCCAGCGTGGTGTCCCCTTGGAACGTCCGGCAACGGGGCCTGAACCTGCGGCCTGGCGTCGCCCTCGTTCGCGCCTGCCTGCTGCGGTGCCTTTGCGCTGTGCTTACCCAAGGTTCCTCCTTGCGCGCGGCCTCCTGGCCCGGATGCCGCCGTGTATCGCGTTAGCCCTGGTCACTTCCAAGGATAACGATAACGTCCTGCGTGTTCACGTAGCTTCCGTCGTTTGCAATCGGCTCAACATCAAGCCCGAGCGTCTTTATGACGCCCTTTGCCTTCGCGAGCGCGTCGTCGCCGTTGTAGACGACCTTCGTCTCGCGCGTGGTCTCGGCCGCGTTGCCGGCGACCGCCTCGAAGCCGGCGTTCGAAAGGCTGTTCGCGCTCTGCCCGGCCAGGCCCGATATGCCCGAGCCGTTCAGCACGCGCACGCTGCCCTCGTAGGAGGGCTCCACGTCGCTTGCGCTCTCGTCCGCGCTCGACGAGTCGTCCGAGCTCGAGGAGTCGTCCGCCGCGCTCGACTTCGACTTCTTCGCGGACCCGCTTGCGGCCGCGATGCCGCTCGTGGGGTCCTCGTCAGAGTTGGAGTACGGGCTCTTGCCCTTCTCGACGCGCGCCATCATCTTCTCCCACGCGGACTTGCGCAGGATCTCGTACCACCCGCCGTCGATGTAGCTGCTGTCCGTGGGTGCCATGCCCGTCATGATGTCCTTGCTCGTGTCCATGCCGCGCATGTCGCTTGCCAGCGACACAATGTCCGTCGCGCTCATGTCGGTGTGGACCATGTCCGCCATGGCCGTCACGGTCTTCGTCATGGTCGCCACGTCGCTCGAGAGTACCTTCTTCGCGACGGCCGCGATGACGGCGCGCTGGTTCGCGGCGCGATAGAAGTCGCCCGCCCCGTAGCTGTCGTACGCGTGGCGCGCGCGGCAGAGAAGGGCCGCCTTCTTGCCGTTGAGCTTTACCTTGCCTGCGGGCAGGTCCAGCTTTGTGTACTTCGGGTCCTTCACGGCGACGCCGAGGTTCACGGTCACGCCGCCCACGGCGTCCACGACCTTCTCCATGCCGTCCATGTCGATCTCGGCGTAGTGGGATATCTTGACGCCCGAAAGCTTCTGCACCGTCTTTACGGCGAGCGTCGGCCCGCCGAGCGCGTACGCGGCGTTGATCTTCTGCGTGCCGTACTCGCCCATGTCGACCCTGAGGTCGCGCGGGATCGATACGAGCGTGGCCTTCTTCTTCTGCGGGTCGATGCGGACCAGCATGATGGAGTCGGAGCGGTACGCCCCCTCGCTCGAGCCGTACTCGCTTCCCTTCGCGCGGGCCTCGTCCTTGTCCACGCCAAGCAGCAGCATGTAGAACGGCTTGCCCGCCTCCTTCTTGGAAAGCGTGCCCAGAAGCGAGCTGTCGATGTTCTTGCGCAGGCGGGAGTTGATGTTGCCCAGGTAGGCCGCGCCAAGGCCGGCTGCCGCCACAACGATCGCAAGCACGCACACGAGCACCGTCTTCACGATGCGGTGCGTGCGGCGCTGGCTGCGGGCCTGCGCGTAGTGAGCGCGCGAGGAGCCGCGGGAAAGCCCGCGCGCGTCGCGAATGAGGTCCTCGTCGCCCATGTTCTTGCGCGCCACGTCGTGTCCTTCCGTCAGAGCTGCGCCAGAGGATGCATACAACCAACTAATATTACCTGCGAGAACATGCCACCTTATGAAGTACACAAAGCTCTACCAGCACCTCGCGCCCGCCCGAGGTCCCGCGCTCGCGGGCTTTTGGTCCGCCCGCGAGCGCCGCGGCGGCGACGTTGCGCCCGGATGTCTGTTCTTCTCGCGCGCACGCGCTGTCGCGCGAGCACGGCGCGCGCAGTAGTGGCATGATTGGTTGGTTCACCAAGACACTTCGCGGAGGAATAAATGCAGACTTCAAGGCCCCAGCAGTTTGTCGCAGTCTTCGACTTCGGCGCCCAGTACGGCCAGCTCATCGCGCGCCGCGTGCGCGACCTTCACGTCTATTCGGAAATCGTGCCGTGCGACATCTCCGCGCAGGAGATCTCCCGCATGGCGCCCTCCGCCATCATCCTCTCGGGCGGCCCGGCCTCCGTGTACGCGGACGACGCCCCCGACATGGACGAGAAGATCTTCTCCCTTGGCATCCCCGTTCTCGGCTTCTGCTACGGCCAGCAGATCATGTCCGTCAAGCTCGGCGGCGAGGTCGGCCACACCGAGAAGGGCGAGTACGGCCCCGCCACCATCACGCGCCAGGGCGCAAGCCGCATCCTGGACGACACGCCGGACACCCAGACCGTGTGGATGAGCCACCGCGACGCCGTCTCGCGCGTGCCGGAGGGCTTCACCATCACGTCGACCACCGACGTCTGCCCCGTCGCCTCGATGGAGGACGCCAGCCGCAACCTCTTTGCGACGCAGTTCCACCCCGAGGTGCGCCACACCGCCTACGGCAAGTCAATCCTGGAGAACTTCCTGTTTGGCGTCTGCGGCCTCAAGCGCGACTGGACCATGGACAACATCATCGACGAGAAGGTCGCGGCGATCCGCGAGCAGGTGGGCGACAGGAAGGTCATCCTTGCGCTCTCGGGCGGCGTCGACTCCTCCGTCGTGGCCGCGCTCGTGCACCGCGCCATCGGCGACCAGCTCACCTGCGTGTTCGTGAACCACGGCATGCTTCGCAAGGGTGAGCCCGAGATGGTGGAGGAGGTCTTCCGCAAGCAGTTCAACGTGCCCCTCGTCCACGTGCACGCCGAGGAGCGCTACGCCAAGCTGCTGGCCGGCGTGACGGACCCGGAGCAGAAGCGCCGCCGCATCGGCACGCAGTTCTGGAAGGAGTTCTTCTCCGTCGCCCAAAAGCTCGACGGGGTCAAGTACCTGGCCCAGGGCACCATCTACCCGGACATCATCGAGTCCGGCGCCCGCAAGACCGGCGGCAAGGCCTCCACGATCAAGAGCCACCACAACCTGATTCCCTTCCCGGAGGGCGTGCACTTCGACCTCATCGAGCCGCTCGATCACTTCTTCAAGGACGAGGTCCGCGAGCTCGGCGTCAGCCTGGGCCTTCCCGCCAAGATGGTCTACCGTCAGCCGTTCCCCGGCCCCGGCCTCGCCATCCGCATCATCGGCGAGGTCACGCCCGAGAAGCTCGCCATCCTCAAGAACGCGGACGCCATCGTGCGAGAAGAGCTGGACGCCTATAACGAGCGCCTGTTCCAGGAGACCGGCGAGCGCAACAGCGAGCACAGCTGCTGGCAGTACTTCGCGGTCCTGCCCGACATCAAGAGCGTCGGCGTCATGGGAGACGAGCGCACCTACCAGCGCCCGGTCATCGTGCGCGCCGTCGAGTCGTCCGACGCCATGACCGCGGACTGGGCGAAGCTGCCCTACGACGTGATCGGCCAGATCTCCAGCCGCATCGTCGACGAGGTCGACGGCGTGAACCGCGTGGTGTACGACGTCACGCCCAAGCCACCAGCCACCATCGAGTGGGAGTAGGGTTTAGCCCATTTCATCTAGTCTCATCCCGCACGTCTAGTCGCGGTGGCTTGCAACTAGTGCTCTCTCTTGGACAAAGTCACCGGGACTTTCGGGGAGTGACAAACGCGAGAAAGCCCTGAAATCGGTGGATTTCGGGGCTTATTTTATGGGTGTTAACCTGCGGAAATACTCTTCACTCCACCGTACGAGGGTGACTAGTTGTGACTCGTTGCCAAGAGAGGCGACTAGATGCCAAGACATGCCAAAGCGAGAAGAGTATTTTCATCGCGTTTTTTAGCCGCAAGCCCTTCGCGCGATCGACCATGTAGTCACTTTCGGGCCGTTTTTGAGCCCTTCGGAGAGCCGTTTGTCACTCTCAATACTGTGTGCAATAGGCGATTTCGGACCCATTTCGACCTCCGAAAACCGGCAATAGTAATGCGAGAGTGACGATTCCTCCGCAATCGTTGCAACATCGCACCGTGGTACTTTCATGCTGAACTTCTACGGATATAAAGCATGAATGTACGAGCCGTAAATCTATACCCACTATTTGAGCGGCAGGATTTTTCAAACATTCAGGAAGCTATTCGCGAATCTCTTCCTAAATCGCTTCCTGAATGCGTGAATGCTTCCTGAATCATGGTAAAATTTCAACAGAATAAGAATCCTAAATTGTAATGAGTAACCCGCATGGAAGCCGAACTGTTGTTAGAGACGATCGCCCAGGGTGAATCTGCGTCAGTCGAGTTTAAGAGGTGCGGAGCTCAACCCGAACAGGACACCTTTGAGACCATCTGCGCATTCGCCAACCACATGGGCGGCAACGTCTACCTTGGTGTGGAAGACAACGGGAACGTTAACGGCGTTGCAGTAGGAGCAGCAACAGACATACAGCGCAATATTGCAAACGTCGCGCGCAACCCCAAGCTGTTCGGCCCCGCCGTGATGCTCGAAACCGAGACGGTCTTCGTAAACGGCAAGACCGTCGTCCGCATCTGGGTTCCCATGAGCCCTGACGTTCACCGCTATAAAGGCGTCGTGTACGACCGCATCGCCGATGCCGATGTGAAGGTTAGCGCCAGCAGCCAGATTTCGGCCATGTACATCCGCAAGAGCAATCTCGAGACTGAGCGGCGAATCTTTCCATATTTGACGCTAAACGATCTGCATGCAGAGCTTATCGACCGTGCAAGGCAGATGGCCACGGCACGGCGGCCGGGACATCCCTGGGCAGGGTTGGATGACGAGCAGCTCTTGCGGAGTGCCCAGCTTCTGGTCAAGGACTACTCAACGGGACAGGAAGGCCTCACGCTCGCCGCCGGTCTGCTGTTCGGTAGCGATGAGACGATCGGCTCGCTCTGCCCCACCTACAAGACCGACGCCGTGGTCAGGCTGCGCGACGAGGATCGCTACGACGACCGCCTAACGGTGAAGACCAACCTCATCGATGCGTACGACGCTCTCATGGGGTTCTGCGAGCGCAACCTTCCTGATCCCTTTGTCCTCGAGGGTGACATCAGGGTAAGTGTGCGAGGCATCGTGTGCCGTGAGCTCATCTCGAACATGCTCATTCACCGGGAGTTCACGAGTCCCTATCCTGCAAAGCTGGAGATTGACCGTGCAGGGTTGCACACCCAGAACGCCAGTAGGACGTTCTTTGAGGGGAATATCACGCTCAATGACTTTAGCCCGATGCCGAAGAACCCCTCGATCGCCAATGTCTTCACCCAAATAGGCCTTGCGGAGGAGTTGGGTAGCGGCACGCGCAACCTTTTCAAGTACTCACGGAGCTTCATGGGCGGGGACCCGACTCTTGTGGACGGTAATGTTTTCCGCGCGACAGTTCCAGACGTAGATGGAGTTTTGTTCACCGAAGCGACAGCTGTCGAGCGACTGGGGGACATTGACCAGGCCATACTGGAGCTCGCGGCATCGCGACGCAGCTTTGCGCTTGCGGAGGCAGCTGAGGTAGCCGGAGTTTCCAAGCGCAGCGCCAGTGCTCACATATCCGTGCTCATAGAAGCAGGCAAATTGGTTGGAGAAGGTTCGACGAGGAATCGCGAGTTTCGGAAAGCTTAACCCTGCCATCTGTGTGATGTTAGGGTTCAATTGAGGACTTGGTAATTCTTGGCGGTTGAAGAATGAGACGGGATATGGAGCATCGCGTACATGAATCGATTGGCAACCTTCCCACAGTCAAGAAGCTACGGCGAGAAGCGGCGGTCTTTGGCGCTCTCGGCTGGCTGTTGAGGAACGAGGATGCTAGAAGGACTGCGCTCGGTATCACTGAAGAGCTTGACGGACTCGTTTCTCTTGTCGATGACTTCTATCGCCTGTTAGGTGACAGGAACTGGGTCTTCTCTGACGTTCTGAATCTGGACAGGATGCGCAAAGTTGTTGCACAACCTACACCCGAAGAGGCGGAGCGCGAGCTCATCGAATACCTCAAGGAAAGGGATGCGCTTCACTGGATGATTACCAGGCTGAACCGTTTTTCTGATATGCGGCCTCGTATCCCACTTCTGGAAAAGGCGGAGAGGGACTATCTCGAAGGGCGCTACTACAGCTCGGTTCTCGTAACAGTTTCCATGATGGACGGATTTGTAAACGATGCCTTCAAGTCCGAAAGGAAGGGGCTTCACGCAAGGGAAGCAGAGGAGCTTCACTCTAACGATTGCGTCGCTACCGTGTGGGATGGGCTGCCTTCCGTTCAAAAGTCGTTTACAAGGTCTGTATCTGCGAGGGAGGACAAGCCCGTCTACGAGGTTTACCGCAACGGTATCATGCACGGGATGATTACTGACTACGATAACGACGTGGTCGCCTCGAAGGCGTGGTGCATGCTGTTCGCCGTGGGAGACTGGGTCGATTCTGTAACCAGGGAGCAAAAAGAGGACGAAGGTAATCGCCAGAGCTTGGTTGAGATGCTCAGGTACCTCTCCGAGATACGAGAGCGCAACGCAGAGAATGACATAAAGCTGAATGCTTGGAAGAAGCATCAAGTGAATCTCGAGCATCCTATCAGCCCAGACGATGAGGTCCTGAGAAGCTGCAACGACTTCTTGGAGGCATGGAAGGCGAAAAACTACGGAGCCTTGGGGTCTTTTTCCAAACACCGTGGGTATGACGCCCGGCAAGCTTGCAGGTCAAGCGAGGGAGCTTTACTCACCCCATCCAATCGAAGAATACGGGATCGAGGAGATAGATAGGCCTGCTGCTGCGATTGCTCTTGCAAGGATAAACCTCCGTTTTCAAAACAAAACATGGACTGCACTTATTCGCCTTTGTCGATTCAACGGGGCTGACCCAGCAGCAGAGTGGGAGCCAGGTGCATGGAAAGTGAATGGATACGGAGCCGATCCATTCATCGATATCAGGGAAACGGGGCCCACAAAGTAGATTCTGTCTACTTAGTTACGTGGCACCACAATGCGATTTGCCTACAAAAGACATAAGCGCAGTTCTGCTGTCACCAAACTAGAACCTAGTCTTTGTGGCATTAAGTGTAATTAATCATTTTCATCCACGAATCTAGGGTCGAGGTAATCTTTTCTAACTGTTGATAATATTTATCTTGAGTTATGCCCAATAGGTCGAAAATGATGTGCCTATAAACTAGGCTGAGCTTGTTGATATAGAGGACGCAATCTTTTCCATCGAACTGTAGATGTTGCTGTTCGCGTTTGATATGCATAATGCGATGCCTATTTTCTTTGAGCTTAAGAAGTAATAGGTCCAGATTGGGTTCATTATCGAAAACCGGTGACCCGTATTGGTCAGCAAGCGCCTTAAGGCAATCTAACAGCAATGTCCCCCTCTTACCTGGGTGCAAATCCTCATATAAACCCTTTTGCTCCTTCAGGATTTCTACCATAGGTTCGGCAAGTTCGGTTAAAAATGCCAGCGGGACATCCATCGGCATGCCGTTATCTGAAACGGCGTATAGGTACATTTGGTTTGATGTTAACGCCGGGCGATAATCGCCACCAAGCGTCGGGCGATTCTGTCCATTTCCAGCCGGACGATATTGGCCAATGTGCCGGCATCCGGAAATGCTAGCCCTGGGGCACCGCCTCCACGGAGTATGTGTCGAGCCCTCGTCCCCTGTAGCTGGGTCCGCGCATCATGAAGACCGAGGCATTGTCGAAGAGCCTGTCGAGGGCGCACAGCAGCGCATCCTCGCCCGTGAACGAGCCCTTCCAGTCGCTCGGGGACATGTTGCTGGTGAGCACCACCGTGCTCGGGCCGTCCTTCTCGTAGCGGCGGTCGACGATGTCGAAGAACATGTCGGTGCATGCCCTGTCGAACCTGCACCTCCCGATCTCGTCCACGATGAGGCATGAGGGCTTCACGAGCGCTGCGACCCCGCGCTGGACGGACCCCCGCTCTGCCGCCCTGGAGAGCCTGTCGCGCAGCTCGCTCGCCTTGAGGTAGTAGGTCCTGAGCCCCTTCATGCAGCATGCGCGCCCGTATGCCTGCGCGAGATGCGTCTTGCCGATGCCTTCGGGGCCGATGAAGGCGATGTTCCTGTGCGCATAGAGGTCGGCAAGGGCGGGGAGCTTCCGGAGCATCCCTGCATCGCGCCCCTGTATCCTCGAGAAGTCGAACCCCTCGAACGTCTTCGGCTCCCTCGACGGCAGCCTGCTGAGGCGCAGGAGCGTATCCACCGTCTTCTGCCGCCTCTGCTCGGCGAGATAGGAGAAGACAGTCCTGACCGCGGCGATCTCGCCCTCTCCCATGCCCCTGTCGGATGCGAGCGCGGCGAGCTCCTCTGCGGATATGCGGATGCCCATGCCGGCAGCGGCCTGCGCCGCCTCGCCGAAGATGCCCATGCCCTCTGCCATCATGCCCTCCTTCCGAAGTCGAACCTCGCGAAGGCGGAATCTTCCGCCGGTGCCGCAGGCTGCCTGACCGTCGGCGCCGGCGGCTGCGTCGGCTGCTCTGCCGGGCCTCCGTCGTCGGTCCACTGCCCTTCGCAGCAGCTGTCGTGCCAGTCCCATGTGACCGGATGCGCGACCAGCTCCTGCGAGAGGTCGTCGCTGTATATGTGGAGCACGCGGCCTTCGCGCTCCACGCGGCATTCCCTGCGCGCATACCAGAGGGGCACGCCGAAGCGCCTGCCCTCGTAGCTCACGAACCCGTCGAAGGATATCTTCCTCTTCGGGCAGAGCCAGCGCTCCGCCTCCTCCGTGAAGGCGAACGGGCGCGCATGCTGCATGCATGCGTCCCTGTGCTCGTCTGCGGGCACGCACGCCGCCGCGCGGCGCCATCTTCCCGACTGCTCCCGGCACCACCGCCTCGCCTCCTCGTTGAGCTGCGTGATGTCCGTGAACTCCCTGCCCTGGAGGAAGCTCTCCTTCACGAACCGTATGAGGCGCTCGACCTTGCCCTTCGTCCATGGATGCCTGGGCCTGCAGAGCCTCGTCCGGAAGCCGATGGAGTCCATGAACGCCTCGTAGTCCTTCTGCCAGACGGGATTGCCATCTGCATCCCTCCTGACGATTACGCTCTTCATGTTGTCCGTGAGCACCCAGTCCGGGATACCGAGCTCCATGAAGCCATGCAGCATGCCTATGAAGAGGTTCTCCTGCCGTGCGTTCGGGAAGAACTCGATGTAGGGCGTGCCGCAGTGGTGGCAGGCCATCGCGAAGCATGCGATCCTCGAGACGGTGCCGTCGGCCGCCTCCGCATTGGCGAACCCCCAGTCCATCTGGTATGCCTCGCCGGGCTCTGTCTGGTATCTCCTGCCGCGCGGGCCCCTGGAATCCGCCTGCCTCCTCGGCGCAGGCACGAGCGAGCGGTGGGCGGCGATGTAGTCCTTGACCGACGTGATGCCGCCTGCATATCCCTGCCCCTTCAGGCGGTCGAAGATCGCCTGGGAGTTCGTCACCCCCTTGCGGAGCTGGTCATCGACGACGCCGGTGTATCCCGTGAGGACCGTCGTCTCTGCCTTCCTGCCTGCATTGCCGTGCGGCCCGGCCTGGAAGCCCTTCTTCCGGAGCGTCCTTGCCTTCGATCTCGTGAGTCCGGTCCTCCTGCAGAACTCCGCGAGGTTCGCCTTCTCCGGCAGGAACCCCGGACCCGCCTCGGCTGCCATCGCCGAGAGGGCCTCGTCTATAATCTTCTGCAGGCCATCGTATCTGCTGTCCATCTTTCTCTATATTCCTCCTATCGCCGGCACATTGGCACAACCAGCATAGGAGGGATGCAGCGGAGCGGTGGCCAATCTTCTCCGGCTGCAATCGGCTATTTTGTTTCGGCTATATGTGGCTAAAGTCGCCCGGCGTCAACAAGCTTAAGCCATCGTCCGAAAAGTTCGCTTGTCAGAACATCTTGAAATTCTATTAGTTTGATACCGTCAATTTGCAGGTAATCTGCAGAGTCAAAATATTTCAAACGTTTCCGAAGAGCCTCTTTGCGTGCCTTCTCTGCTTCAAAGCCAGACTCATAAGACTCATTTAGGTTGTCTGTGAATTTCAGGTCGACCAACGGGATAAATCTGCCATCGAATAGCATAAGCAGCCGCTCTAATTGATAGAGCGGACCTAATAGACGGCTCCAATACACGAGTTCTGAAGCGACAATTCGGATGGTGCGTTTAGGTCCTTGTGAAATGCTGATGTCGCAACGTACTTCTGTGTCAGCTTTTGGCATACGCGGATCAGATGATTCGGTAATAATTGAGTTGAGCGTTAAAGGCCCAATTGGACCGGATAGGACACCCTTATCTCGTGAATACGTTGCTTCTACCTCAGAGAACATAAACTCGTGCTCTATTCCTACCTTGCCTTTCAACGAAACAATCTAGGTATCTTATATTCTTAATTTGCTAAGTTTAATTGTGCTCTCTTCAAGTAGAGTGGCTCTCTGCTCTCAATGAATACATACGCAGATGTCGTTAGACTCAGGGTGAGGCTAGGATTGCTGGGGAGGATGTGCGCAACTAAAGCCATGGCAACTGATAGCTCCCTTGTAGTCACTAGACATATGAGGATTTGCATTTTCCCAGCTCAACGCTGTCGCTCTTCGCTCAGAATCGTCACTCTTGGCTCGATGACGTACAGTTTCTTTCGCACTTTTGAAAACCGGATAGCCGCATAAAGAGGCATGGCCCCGTCTCGGTACGATTGGAAGCGACCAAGCAAACCAA
>CACWMM010000015.1:0-32844 GCA_902761955.1 uncultured Olsenella sp.
GCGAGATGGAAGCTGCCGGGGACGTGCCAGCCCTGGTCAAAGGCAGCCTGGAGACGTTCTTCTGCTCGGAATGCGGCTCGCCCATCTACAACGACGTGAACCCATCGTACTGCCTGTACTGCGGCCATAGGGTGGTGGACGATGGCTAGATTCGAGAACAGCTCGATAGGAAGCGTGTCGGTGAAAATCGGCGTGAAGGTAGAGCCGAGCGACGAGTTCAGCGATGTCGCACATGCACTTGGGTTTGTCCGCGTTGTTCCGTGCTCTGACTGCGCGTATCGGGGCACGCATGACTGCCCGGCTAAGGACAGCGCGGAGCACATGGCCTTTTGCTCGAGCGGAAGGAAGAGAGACGATGACCAGCGATGAGCGCATCGAGATTGCGGAAAAGCTGCGTAAGGCTCACGGGATCATGGCGTTCGTGGAAGCGCTTGGCATCGACCTCGATAGCGATTGGGCGTGGACGGACGTGAGCAAGCGCGTGGCAGACCTCATAGACCCAACGTGCCACGTAGTGACCTCGGGCGAGCGGCGCGGAAGACCCATCGGCAGCGCGTGCTCCGCGTGCCACGTGCCGCTCTCGGCCTTCACGCGCGGCGAGATGGACGTGCCGGCGTACTGCGGCCGGTGCGGCTCCAGGGTGAGGGTCGAGGAGGAGTGACGTGGCCACGAGGGGGGGAGGCGTCTACTTTCCGGTCGACGCCGGATTCTGCGACACGCAGGCCGCGCGTCAGGTGACGCGCCGCTACGGGGCCGAGGGCTTCCTCGCCTACGTGCGCCTGCTGTGCATGCTCCTCCGCGAGGACGGCGGTCGTCTCTCGGTCGGGCTCGAGGAGGACTGGGAGGACATCGCAGACCAGGTAGGCCTTGACTGCGACGCCACGCGCGGGGTCGTGTCGTGCCTCGCGCACTACGGGGCGCTCGTGGTCGAGGACGGCACGCTCTTCTCGCCGCTCGTGTCCAGCGGAATCGCCGCGAGGGAGGACATAAGCGAGAAGAGGAGGGCGGCCGCGCAGGCGCGGTGGGAGAGGATGAACGCAGCTAGGAAGGAGAAGAAAGAGGGCTAATGCATTTGCATATGCACGTGCAATGCAAATGCAATGCACTAACTAACTTACTTACTGACTTACGTACTTACCTACTGACTTACTTACTGAATAAGTAACTAGGAAGGTTGACTTACTGGAGAGGTTGACTCACAAGCACGGCTCGCGGGCCGAAATGTCGAAAACCAAAATCCAGTGTCGAAAACCGGAAGGGCGGACGAGATGAAGGATGGCGTGAACGCCCTGGAGAACGCTCTCTTCGAGGAGCTGCGGGCGCTCCAGGCCGTGGACACGAGCGACAGGGACGCGGCGAAGGCGGCCGTGGAGCACGCGAAGGCCGTCGAGGGGCTCGCGTCGCAGATCACGGAGAACCACAGGGTCGCCCTCGACGCGGCGCGGTTGCAGTCGAGGCACGACTCGACCGTCCGCATGCCGAAGCTCCTGGAGGAGTGAGATGCGCGGCGAGCCGTGGTCGCAGGCAGAGCTGGACTGGCTGCGCGAGCGGTGGCCGACCATGTCGGTCGCAGAGATAGTCGAATCATATCCAGGGTCATTCCCGATCCGCACGCCCATGGCTCTGCAGTCGAAGGCCAAGAGCCTGGGGCTTCGCAAAGCCGATGGATACGACGGGATGCGTGGCCGGCGCACCTGGACGCCAGAGGCGGACGCATGGCTGCGCTCGTACGCTCCCGGCCACAGCACGGCCGAGATCGTGCGCGAGGCGAGGGAGAGGCTTGGCATGGAGCTCAGCACGTACGCCGTGAAGAACAGAATCCACAAGCTCGGATTGAAGACGGGAGTCAACAGCGGGCGCTTCAGGCCGGGGCATCAGCCGTACACGAAGGGCGTGCCGAGGAGCGAGTGGATGTCGCCGGAGGCCATCGAGCGGTGCCGCCGCACGCAGTTCGCCAAGGGTCAGGCGGCCCACAACACCGCGCCGGCGGGGAGCGAGCGCGTGAACAGCGCGGGCATCGTGGAGGTAAAGGTCGCCGAGCGGCCCTTCGGCGTCAAGGCGCACGACAACTGGGTGCCAAAGGCGAGGATCGCGTGGGAGCGCGAGCACGGCGAGCCCTGGCCGGATGGGTGCCGGTGCGTCTTCGCCGACCACGACAAGCTCAACCTCGACCCGGAGAACATTGTGCCAGTGCCGCAGCGCATCTACCCTATCGTGAGCGGTTGCGTGTCCAGCGGGCTCGCCTACCACGACAGGGAGTCGCTCGACGTCGCGATGGCGTACGCGGAGGTTGTCGTCGCGCGCAGGGGGCTGCAGACGGGGAGGCGCGATGGCGCAGGCAGATGAGAGCGGACGGGTCGCGCGCGTCGCTGAGTCGTACATGGGCATGTCGGCCAGGGACTTCTTCGAGTCAGTGCGCTCGGCCGCCATCGACGCCGACAGCATCACGCGCCGGATACGGGCGATGGAGTCGCGCGAGGGCGTGAGGGCGCAGACGTACGAGGCGCGCGGGAGGTCGTCTGGCACGGGGAACGCCATGAGGGCCACGGACGCGCGCATGGACTTCGAGGGCAGGATCGAGCGGCGCCGCGAGGAGGACTACAGACTCATCGACGCGGCGTGCTCGGTGATCTACGGCGCCGACCAGAGCACCGGCGGCGTGGGGGCGATACTTGGCGCCGCCTACGCTGACGCGCTCTGGTGGCGCTTCTGCGCCGCGGCCACGTGGCCGGAGGTCGCGGAGGGCACGGGCATGAGCGAGCGTTGGTGCCACGACGCCGTGGGCGTCGCCCTGGACGTCATTGACTCCTACGGCATCGAGCGCATGGCGATGGGACTTGGCCTTGCCGAGGGATAGGGCCGCGAAAACTCTGCATGGTCGTGCATGGTCGTGCATGGCGGTGCATGACGGAATGTGCTTACATGGCATCATGCGATTTCGACGCCCGCGGGGGATGGGACCTCGCGGGCGCCTTGCGTAAGGGGGCCTCATGACGAGCCTTCGCGAGATGGCGGAGATCGCAGCGCGCTACGACACGGCCATGAGCTGGGCCATGCTGCGCGCGCTCTCAGAGGCGGGGGTCGCGGTCTGCGCGCCGCTCCGGCGCACGCACGCCTACGACCACCTCGCGTGGTGCTTCCGCAACTATGGGAGCCCGATGGACGTGCCGTGGCTTCTGTAAGGCGCGAGAAGGACGGCGTATGGTCCGCACGGGTCTACTTAGGCCTAGACGCTTTGGGGCGCCAAATCCGGCCTTACAAGCGTTTTGCGGCGGCACGTGACGAGTCAGACGCCGTGAGGATGGCTGCCGAGTGGGAGCGTGGGCTCCGCGCCGGCATGCTCGCGTCCGGTTCGCTCCTGGCCGACGTGCTCGACTCGTACGTGTCCATGCGCGAGCGGACGGGATCCGCCCCGTCCTCCGTCGCCGAGTGGCGCTGCTTCTGCCGCAAGGTCAGGCGCAAGATGCCGCGGGCGAGTGCCGTCGACGTGACCACGAGGGACCTGCAGGACTTCGAGCTCGCCCTTCTCGCCCCCGAGACCTCGGGCGGAGACGGCATGTCGCGGAACTCGGTGCGCGCCGTCCACAACTTCTTGCGAGCCGCCTTCAGACGCATTGTCGCGGAGGGCGTCAGGCAGGACGACCCGATGGCGGCCGTCGAGAAGCCGAGGGCCGAACGCCACGAGGACAGGTCTCTCGGGGAGTGGGACATGCCGCTCCTTCTGGACAGGCTGTCTTCGGTGCTGTCCGACGCCGACCCCGCGTCGACTGACTACGCCGTGGCGGTTGCCGCGTGGCTAGCCCTCGTGACCGGCATGCGCGTGGGGGAGACTTGCGCGCTTCGGAGGAGGGACGTGCGCCCGCGCGACCCGTCCGTACACGTCTGCGGCAGTGTCACGGAGTCCGGCGGCCTCAGGCGCCTGGACGTGACGAAGGGGCGCCGCAGCAGGACCGTGAGCGTCACCCGGCGCGACATGGACCAGATCATGGCGGTCATCGCCGCCCAGGACTTGAAGATTGACGGGCTCGGTCCCGACAGCCCGCTGGTCACGACCGACGGCTCAGTCATGCGACCGTCGAGCGTGTCGAGGAGCTTCGCGCGCATGGCGATGGACGTGGGGCTGCCGAAGGGGTCTCGCTTCCACATGCTGCGCCACACGCACGCGACGTGGTGCCTGTCTCACGGAGTCGACCTCAAGACGGTGAGCCTGAGACTCGGCCACGCCGACGAGACCACGACGCTCAGGGCCTACGCGCACGCGCTCCCGGGGTCTGACTCGGCCGCGGCGGAAACCTTCTCTGAGGCGCTCGAGGAGTCCATCGAGGACTGCCATATCGGTGGCAGACGGAGCGTGTGCGGAAAGCGCGGGGCGAAGGCGAAGCGGCAGGCAGGGACGCTAACCGCGAGCGCGAAGGCCCTCGCTACTACGTATAAGAAGTAGATATACGGCAGGATGAGAGGTAGGCCATGAGCGATGACTACCAGACCGCGTGTGCTGTGCTGATCCTCATCGGCCTGCTGCTTCTGTGCGTTGCCGTGGGGATTAGGGTAGGCGCCTGGGTGGGCACCATGCTCGCAGGGGGGGTGTTCCTCACGATAGGGGTGGGGGCATACCTCGCGGGAGGGGTCGCAGGCAGTGGCAAGTAGACCGCACCGTTCGTACGCTTGGACCAAGCTCAGGATCCAGTGCTACGAGCGAGACCGTGCGCGCAACGCCGAGTGCTGGATCTGCCATGGCGCCCGCGGACCTATTGACTACTCAGTCGCGCCATCATCGACGCCGTTGAGCTACGAGCCAGACCACTACCTCAGCGTCGCCGAGCATCCAGAGCTCGAGCTCTGCGCGAGCAACGTCAGAGCCTCGCACATGTGCTGCAACCGCGCGCGAGGCAAGCGTGCCGGCATTGACGAGATAGGGCAGAGATCGCGTGTCTGGTAAAAGTTTTTCATTGCAAAATTTTTGTTAGGGGCTTTGAAATCTTGAGAATCGGCGGCGAGCCGACAGCTCTCCGCCCGCAATATTTCCCTCCCCGCAGAAAAAAAGATTTCGGCAGGAAGACGCGGAGGTGACTGCGATGCCGAACACACAGCGTTCGGTCACGACGACCGACATCAACGAGCTGCGCAGGAACATAAACTACCTTCGCAAGCTGCTGAAACGCGCCAGACAGGAGCTCGACGGCAAGCCGCTCACCTACGTCACAGACGGCGGGGACGAGCGCCGCTCTCCGGCGTTCACCGTCTACCGCGACCTCGACCAGGAGTACAGGAACGCGGTGAAAGACCTCGCATTCCTCACCGAGGGTAAGAGCAAGTCGAAGCCCGACGCCGGCTCCCCGCTGCTCGTCATGCGCGGCGAGCTCGGAAGGCGCGCCATATGATCCACGGCTCGACCGAGCCGCGCGTCTTCACCCCGCCGCTCCGCGAGCTCACGCCCGAGACGTCGCTCGGATACGCCGTATGCGACTTCGCAGACGAGATACTGGGCATCGAGCTGCTGCCGTGGCAGCGGTGGCTCTTCGTCCACGCCCTGGAAGTCGAGGGCGACCTCGACGGGGACTGGCACTTCCGCTTCCGCACGGTGCTCGTGCTCGTGGCGCGGCAGAACGGAAAGACGATGATGTCCGAGGTGCTGGCGCTCTTCTTCATGTACGTCCTCTGCGTCGCCCTCATCATCGGCACGTCGACCAACCTCGACGCCGCCGAGGACGTGTGGGACGGCGTGGTGAGCGTCGCGGAGGAGAACGCGGAGCTCGCGCGCGAGATCGAGAGCGTGAAGCGAAGCAACGGGAAGAAGGCGCTCGTCCTCGAGGGCTCGCGCCGCTACAAGGTCACGCCATCGACGCGCAAGGGCGCCCGCGGCAAGTCGGGCGACCTCGTGCTCCTGGACGAGCTGCGCGAGCACCAGGACTGGTCAGCTTGGAGCGCGGTCTCGAAGACGACCAACGCGCGCCCCAACGCGATCATCTGGTGCATGTCGAACGCGGGCGACGGCACGTCCGTCGTGCTGCGCTCGCTTCGCATGAAGGCGCACGCGGCCATCGGAGACCCAGACGGCATCGTGGCCGAGCTGGGAGACACCGCCGATGACGTGGACGTGGAGTACGCCCCCGCGATATTCGAGTGGAGCGCCGACCCCGACTGCGACGTGCGCGACCGCGCCCAGTGGGCGAAGGCCAACCCGTCACTTGGCTACGGCTTCCTCACCGAAAGGGCGTTGGCGTCATCGTGCGCGACCGACCCCGAGGGCGAGTTCAAGACCGAGTGCCTGTGCCAGTGGGTGGAGGCCGTCATCAAGTCACCGTTCCCAGACGGCGCGTGGGACGCGGCCCTGGACGAGGGCAGCTCGATAGCCACCGACTCCGAGATAGTGTTCGGCGTCGATGTGAGCGCGGACCGTGGCCACGCGAGCATCGCGGCCGCGGGCTACAGGCTCGACGGCGACATACACGTCGAGCTGGTCGCGTACCAGCCCGGCATCGGCTGGCTCGTGGACTGGCTTCGACAGCGCGCGGACCCGTCGCGCCCGATGCGCGTGGCGCTGCAGGGCAACGGCGCGCCCGTGTCCTCCGTGTCATCGATCATCTCCGCCGTGGACGGCGTGTCGGTGTCCGAGTGCAAGGGCCGCGACGTGGCGGCATGGTGCGGCAGGCTGTGGGACGCCGTGGCGGCCAACCTGCCAGACGGTGGCAGCGACTCAAAGCGGCTCCGCCACCTCCGCCAGCCAGCCCTCGACCTCGCGGCGACCGTCGCGCAGGTGCGGCCGATGGGCGACGGCGCCTGGGGCTTCGACCGCTCGAAGAGCAAGGAAGACATATCGCCCATCATGGCCGTCGCGATGGCGCTCGGCTGTCTCACGGACGTCGAGGATGTGCCGCAGGCCTCCGCCTACGCGGACGGGCACGACCTCATGATCCTCTAGGGAGGTGCGGGCTTGTCCCTTATTTCCACGGCCGTCTCGCGGCTCACGTCGCGCGGCCGCTCCTACATGGTCGTGCCGAGCGCCGCGAGCGTGCTCGACATGACGGTGGACGAGGTGTACCGCACGCAGCCCGCCCTGCGGGCCGTCGTGGGCTTCCTCTCCGACAACGTGGCACAGCTGCCGCTCAAGCTCTACGTGCGCGAGAGCGACAACAACAGGCTGCGCGACACCACGAGCGCGGCGGCGATGCTCATCGACCGCCCGAACGCGCAGACCACAACGTACGAGCTCGTGCGTGGCACCGTGTCGGAGCTCTTGCTCTACGGCAACGCGCTCTGGTACCTCGTGCCCTCGACCAAGACCGAGAGCGGGTGGGAGATAGACCTCATCCCGTGGGGATGGGTGGTGCGCACGCCAACGACCGACGGCATGACGCCAGACGCCTACGAGGTGCGCAACCCCAACCTCGGAACGTCTGTGCAGGTCACGCTCGACGCCGCGCGATGCGTGCGCTTCGCGGGATACGACCCGAGCGGAACGCTCGACCCGGCGTCCCCCGTCGAGTCGCTGAAGCAGGTGCTCGCGGAGCAGATCTCAGCCTACCGCTTCCGCAACCAGATATGGAGGAACGGCGGGCGCATCTCCGGGTACCTCACGCGCCCAGCGCAGGCGGCGGCATGGTCGCCAGAGCAGCGCAACCGCTTCGCGACCAGCTGGAAGCAGCGCTTCAGCGGCGAGGACGGCACCAACACCGGCGGCACGCCGCTGCTCGAGGACGGCATGGACTACAAGCAGGTGCAGTTCAACGCCAAGGAGGCCGAGTGGTCCGAGGCGACGAAGCTCGCCCGCGAGGACGTCGCGGCCGTCTACCACGTGAACCCCGCGCTCATCTGGCACACGGACGGGCAGACGTACGCGAGCGCGAAGGACAACGCCCGCGCGCTCTACGCCGACACGCTCGCGCCTATCCTCGACATGCTGCAGGAGCGCGTGAACGCGTTCGTGCTGCCCGTCGTGGGCGCGCCCGCGAACGAGTACTGCGAGTTCGACCTCACGGCCAAGCTCAATGGCAGCTTCGAGGAGCAGGCGTCCATGCTCACGAGCGCCGTGGGCGGGCCGTGGATGACGGCGGACGAGGCGCGCTCGCGCCTGAACTACCCAGCGATGGGCGGGGACGCCGCGCAGCTCATCCATCCGCTCAACCTGAGCTACGGAAGCTCCGGCGAGCCTAGCAATAGCATCAGCTCCGCGACGCCCGAGACCAAGGCGTGCGCCGTGGAGGTCAAGAGCCGCCAGACGCCCGACGCCGCCGGCTCCGCCAAGCTCACGACCGTCCTCTCGAAGTTCTTCGAGCGCCAGTCCAGGCGCGTGCTGCCCGAGATAGACCGCGCCAAGGCGCGCGGCACGCTCTCCAAGGGCGAGGGCGACGGCCACTACGCCCAGTGGTGGGACGCCCGACGCTGGGACCGCGAGCTTGCCGACGACCTCGAACCGATATTCAAGCAGCTGACGAAGAAGAGCGGCCGCGCGACCCTGCGCGACCTCGGCTTCGACGCCGACGAGTACGACGCCGACCGCACGGAGCACTACGTCCGCGCGATGGCCGAGGGCAAGGCGCGCGCGATCAACAACGTCACGTACCGACAGCTCAGGCGCGCCCTTGACGAGGGCGAGGACATGGACGAGGACGCGGAGGGCTCGACGCCAGCGGGCGTCTTCTCAAAGGCCGAGGACTCGCGCGCGAGCACTTCCGGGCTGACCTTCGCCACGGCCTGCGCCGTGTGGGGGAGCATCGAGGCGGCCCACCAGCGCATGCCCGCCACCGAGTGGCGACGCTACAAGCGCTGGGTGCACGTGGGAGGCGGCGAGACCGACCGCGGCGAGCACGTCGCGATGGACGGCGAGACCGTCGGCTTGGATGACACGTTCAGCAACGGCCTGAAATGGCCGCACGACGTCGGAGCGGACCCGTACGAGGCGGCGAACTGCCGCTGCCAGGTCGAGATAGTTGGCATCAGGAAGTAAGGAGGTCGGATGACCCAGACAAAGGACTTCCGCGTCAGCCTCAAGGACGCGGGCGATGGTGAGGGCGGCGAAGAGCCGCAGGTCGCCCGCTTCGAGGGCTACGCGGCCACCTTCGACCGCGAGCCCGACAGCTACGGTGACGTCATCGCCAAGGGAGCGTTCGCGGACACGCTCAAGGAGCACGAGGACAGCGGCCGCAAGGTTCCGCTGCTCTTCGGCCACGTTATGGACGACCCGGACTACGCAATCGGCACCGTCGACGCGTCAGAGGACGATCGCGGCCTGAGGGTGGACGGGACGATCTTCCTCGACACGCCCAAGGGCGGGACCGTCTACAAGATGCTGAAGCGCGGACAGGTCGACCGCATGAGCTTCGCGTACGACGTGCTGGACGAGGGCACCGTCACGCTGGACGACGGCACGAAGGCGAACGAGCTCAGGAAGCTCGACCTCTTCGAGTGCTCCATCGTGACCGTGCCGGCGAACCAGCACGCGCAGATAACAGAGGTCAAGGAGGGCCGCGTGAACGAGAAGATCGGGCGCCGCAACAGCAAGGCGGACGAGGACACCATCAATTCCATCAAGGACGCCATCGCGGGCGTGCTGGACGAGCTGCAGAAGGTAAGCGACTCGCTCGACAAGCTCACGGGCGGTGACTCCGACGCCGACAACGGCGATTCGGGCGACGATGCGGGCAGCGAGGGCGACGCGGATGCACAGGGCGCGCCGTCCGAGGGCGACGACCCCGCGAAGAGCGCCCTGGACGCATACAAGAAGGCAGCAATTCACGAGCTTTTGGAGGCTTAGATGAACCTCAAGGAGAAGAAGGCGGAGCTTGAGAAGGCGTTCGACGCCGCCACCACCATCGAGGACGCCAGGAACATCAAGGGCGAGCTCGCGGAGGTGAACCAGCTCATCGCCGAGGCGGAGTCCGCGGACTCCGACCTGAAGGCCGCGGGCGGCCGCGGCGTCGCTGGCGAGAAGACCCTCGGCCAGTACGCCGCCAAGCACATGGACGTCGCGCAGCTGAAGGGCGCGCGCGGCACCGTGGGCACCCCGTACGGCTTCAAGGCAAACACGTCCACCATCATGGGCAGCCAGATCGTCCAGACCTCCACGAACGTGGTCGACATCATCCCGCGCCCGCTCATGGTCCGCGACCTGTTCGGCTCCGAGACCGTCAGCGGCAACGCCCTGCAGTACTACGTGCTCGGCGCGACCGAGGGCGCGCCCAAGGTGACCGCGGAGGGCGCCGCCAAGCCGCAGATCTCCGTCGCGCACTCCGCGACCACCGTCGCGCTCGACAAGGTCGCGTGCTTCTTCAAGGAGTCGGACGAGATCACCGAGGACGCGGCCTTCCTGGTCTCCGCCATCGACAACCGCGGCACCTACGAGCACAACCTGGCCGTCGAGTCCTACCTCGTGACCAAGCTGCTCGCCACCAGCGGCATTCAGTCCACGGCCTTCGCGACCTCCGCGCAGGACTCCATCTTCGCGGGCATGACCGCAGTCCAGACCGCAACGGGCTACACCGCCGACGCCATCGTCATCAACCCCGCCGACTACCAGACCCTGCGCCTCGCCAAGGACTCCAACGGCCAGTACTTCGGCGGTGGCTTCTTCTACGGCGCCTACGCGAGCAACAACGGCGTCCAGGCGCAGCCCGGCATCTGGGGCCTGCCAACCGTCGTGACCCCGAACGTCGCCAAGGGAACCGCCATCGTCGGCTCCTTCAAGGCCGCGGGCTCCGTCGTGACCAAGGCCGGAAGCGGCCTGCGCGTCGAGATGACCAACTCCGCCGACTCCGACTTCACGAACAACCTCGTGACCGTCCGCGTCGAGGAGCGCCTGGCCCTCGCCGTCCGCGTCCCGTCCGCATTCACCAAGGTCGCCCTGGCATCCGCCTAGCGGCCGATGAGTACCGTTCGCACGAGGCCCCCTGCCATCGCAGGGGGCCCTCTCTCAAGGGAGGTGCCCGCATGCCCGATGGCTTCAAGCTCTACGACTACAGGGGCCTGACGTACCAGTGGCGCGAGGGCGAGCAGCCCGACGGCGCCGTCGAGCACAAGGAGCGCGCCGTCTCCACGAAGCAGCGCACCCCGCGCAACAAGGGGGCGCAGCCGAGTGGCGAACGCAAGCGTTAGGACGCCCTGGGGCTACACGGCCACGCTGACGGACGGGGCAACAACGCTGCCTCCGCTCATGACGGTCTCGGAGCTTCAGGCGGCCCTCGGCCGCGCGTACTCCTCGGAGAAGGCCGCGTGGGCGCTCGACGCCGTGAGCGCCGCCATCCGAGACTGGTGCGGCTGGCACGTGTTCCCCAGGCTCGCGTGCGAGCGCGTGGGCACGGGCTACGGGCGCATCATGGCGCTTCCCGCCATCGGCGACGTGGACGTGTCCTCGGTCACGGTGTCGGGCGCGACGCTCGACCCGTCCGCGTACGAGTGGGACGAGCGCGGCATCGTGCGGCTACTGGGTGGCACGTTCCCCGACCGCTGGCGCTCCGTCACGGTGGACTACACGGCGGGCCTGGACTCGGCGCTCGCCATCCAGACGGCAGTCACGAACACGGCGGCGAACTTCCTCGCGATGACGCCCGGCGTCAGGTCCGAGACACTGGGGGACCAGAGCGTCCAGTACATGGGCGCGGGCGTCTACCTCACGGACGCCGACAAGGCCGTCCTCGCGCGCTACAGGATATGGGAGGCGTGACATGGACCTTCCGGCATGGGCGACCGACGCCGTGACCGTCACGCGGCCGGCGCGCAAGGCGTCGCGCGGCGCGACCGTGGACGACTGGGCCAACGCCACCACGCACGAGATCGAGGGCTGCAGCGTGCAGCCGACGGCCACCACATCAGACACCGCCGACACGGCGGGCGCGCAGACGGTTGACGCCACGCTCTTCGCGCCTCCTGGCGCGGACGTGGCCGTGGGCGACCGCGTGACCTTCCGGGGCCACGACTACGCCATCGTGGGCGTGCCGCTCTCGCGCACGTCCCCGTTCGGGTCGTTCGGCCACACGAAGGCGTACCTCAGGTCGTGGGGGAGCTGGCGCAGATGAGCGGATACGGAATCAGGATCGAGCTGGACCACGACGGCATCGCGGAGCTTCTCAACTCAGCCGCCATCGCGTCCGAGTGCGAGCAGGCCGCGCAGGCCATCGCCGACCGCGCCGGTGACGGCTTCGAGGTCTCGGGGCCGTGGAAGGCGGGATTCGGCGGAGGGCGCGTGGCCTACAGCGTCAAGACCGCCACGGACGAGGCGCGCATGGCCGAGTCCCAGGAGCAGGCGCTCAGCAGGGCGGTGCACGGCTGATGCTCTCACTCACGACACCGACCGACGCCGCCGCGGAGCTCGCGACGGACCTGCAGGCCGCGACGGGAATCCGGTGCTCGGCCAACGCGCCCGACGTGGTGGACGGCTCAGATCCCGTCTGCTGGGTGACGCGCGTGGGATGCGAGCCCAACGGCCCTACCGCCTGGCTGCACTACTTCGACGTGTACGTCTGGGCCGGCGAGTCCGACGACTACGGACCCGTCGTGTCCGCCATGGACGAGCTCGTGGGCGCGTTCTCCGCGCTCGCAGACGAGCCGCCAGCGAGCGGGCGCCAGTGGCGCGAGCCGACCGTCACGAACCTGTCCGACGCCTACGTCGACACGACGCGCACGAGCGTCCCGCGCGCCTTCTTCGCATGCAACGCCGTCCTCCACGGCAAGACAAGACACTAAGGAGAAACCATGGGTCTTAACGTCAACAACGTATTGATGCCGACGCCCGACCAGTCCGACACCACGGGCGCCATCCAGCTGGCGAAGGTGGGCGTCACCGCGCCTACCGACGCCGTCACCGCGCTCTCGACCTCCGACTGGTCCGGCGAGAACTCGGGCTACGTCGGAAGCGACGGCGTGACCGTCTCCGGCCTCGTGGCCGCTGGCGACGCCGTCCGCGACTGGTCGCTCTCCCGCATCCGCACGACCAAGGGCGAGGCGGAGCCGACCATCCAGATCCCCGCCATCAGCATCGACAAGTTCCTCTGCGGGCTCATGCTGCAGAGCGGCGACTACACCTACACCGCGGCCAACGCGACGCACGGCAACCAGCTCACCATGAAGTTCAGCGGCAACGTCGGACCTGCCAACGCGCTCGCGATCAACATGAAGGACGAGGACAGGCGCGTCCGCCTCTTCGCCCCGTCCGCGCAGGTCACGGACTGCGACGACCTCACGCTCGTGCCGTCCGACGTCCTCATCGTCGCGCTCACGCTCTCGCTTAACGCCGACGATGACGGCCACTACCTCTACTTCTTCTTCGATGACGGACAGGTCAAGGCAGCCTAGGGGGCGCAGATGCTCGAACTGACGAAGCACGAGCGCGTCTTCCGCTTCAGGGTCGATGGCTCAGAGTATTCGATTCCGGCCGTCACCTCGGCGCCGGCCCCGCTCATGTCGAAGATGGTCGGGCAGGCGCCGCAGGAGCAGACCGACACGGCCATCGCCTACGTCGCGTCAATCCTCCCCGACGGCCTCCTCGACAAACTCGACACGGCGTCGCTCGTGGAGCTCGTGACCGCGTGGTCGAAGGACCGCGGCGAGGACGCGGGCGGCGCGACGCTGGGGGAATCCTCTCCCTCGTCCGACTAGACCGCCAGACGGACGGGGCGCTGGGCGCGGACCTCATCGTCCACGTCGGCATCACGCTCGCGGACGTGCCGACCACCATAGGCTGGGACGGGCTCATGGCCGTCGTGCGCCACATGCCCGAGACGTGGGCGACGTGGCGCGCCATGAACTCTGACATAGCGCCGTACGTGACGGACTTCGGGCGCGCGCAGCTCGCGGTGAAGGCCATAGACACGCTCTACGACCTCGTTTACGCCATCGAGGTGGCACACGCGAGGAAGCCGAAGACGGTCAGGAGGCCGGAGTACATCGACGTGCCGTGGCGCGACGACCCGCACAGGCGGCACTTCGGCCGCGGAGCCATACCGAGGTCCGACTTCTACGACTGGTACTACAGAAGGGGCGAGAGGGCCCCGAGCGAAGACGAATAGTTGGGGGTGCGCATGGCAGGCGGAACGACGGTAGCCAACGCCTTCGTCCAGATCATGCCCTCGTTCCAGGGCGCGGAGTCGGCAATCACGTCGGCCCTCGTGCCCGCCACCGAGAGCGCGGCGGACGCCGCCGGGAGCGCCGGCGGGGACTCGATACTCTCCGCCATCACGGGCGCCCTCGGCGACCTCGGCGGCAAGCTGGGCGAACTCGGCAACGGCGCGGGCAACGCGCTCGTTGAGGGAATCAGCGGGGTCGTGTCCGCCGCGGGACCCGCCGCCATCGCCGCCGCAGTCGTGGCGGCGGGCGTGGGCGTCGGCACGGCCCTGGAGGGCATCGGCGAGCAGTTCGACGGCATGTCGGACACGATCGTCGCGACCACGGGCGCGAGCGGCACGGCGCTCTCGGGCATGGAGGACGCGGCCAAGAAGGTGGCGACAACCGTCCCCGTGAGCTTCGAGGACGCGGGCAGCACCGTCGCGACGTTCTCGCAGCGCATGGGGCTCGCGGGAGACGCGCTCACGGAGGTGTCGAGCAAGTCCGAGGCCCTGGGCGAGCTCACGGGCCAGGCCGTCAACGTGGACGCCCTCACTGGCGCCTTCAACGCCTTCGGCATCAGCGGCGAGGACGCATCCAAGGAGATGGACTACCTCTACGGCGTCTCGCAGCAGACGGGCATCGGCTTCAACTCGCTCGTGAGCACCGTCCAGAGTGCGGGGCCGGCCATGACGCAGCTGGGATTCAGCTTCAACGACACGGCCGACATGGCGGGCCAGCTCGACAAGGCGGGCCTGAACAGCTCGGCGGTCCTCGGAAGCATGAAGAAGGCCCTCACGTCCGTCGCCGAGTCTGGCGGGGACGTCCAGGGGACGTTCCGCGACACGATAGGGAGCATCCAGGAATACATAAAGGCGGGCGACGACGCCAAGGCCGTAAGCGCGGCGTCTGATCTCTTCGGCACGCGCAACGCGCCGCAGTTCGTCGCAGCGCTGAAGTCGGGCGCGATCAACATGGACTCCCTCGGCAAGTCAGCCCTCGGCGCCAAGGGCGACATCATGGGGACGATGGAGTCGACCGACGACTGGCCCGAGAAGTGGAAGCTCATCCAGAACAACGTCTCTGCCGCGCTCGAGCCGCTGGGCTCCGGCGTCATGAGCGGCGTCACACAGGCCGTCGAGGCTCTCGGGCAGGGCATGGACTTCCTCTGGCAGGCAACGTCTCCTGTCCGCGACGCGATTTCGGACCTGGCCTCGGGCGCGCTTGCGCAGCTGTCGCCAGTCCTCCAGCCCGTCGCGACTGCCCTCGGTCAGCTCGGGCAGGAAATCGGCCCGACCGTGGCGGCGGCCTTCCAGGGACTCGCCGGAGCGCTGCGCGTGGTCGGCGCCGTGCTGTCTGTCGTCTGGGGAGTCGTGTCGCCGGTCGCCCAGGTCTTCGCAGGCGTGCTCGCCGTCGCGATCAACGTCGTCAAGAGCGCGTTCACCGCACTGGCCCCTATCCTCAGCGGAGCCGGAAGCCTGTTCTCGAGCGTCGCGAGCTTCATACAGGGAGCGTGGAGTGGCGTCTCCGGCTTCTTCTCGGGAATCTGCAACGCGATAAAGTCGACATTTACTGGTCTCGCTACCGCAGCGTCATCAATCTTCCAGGGAATCGCGTCGGCCGTGGGGGGCATCGTCAACGGGATGGGGTCCACGCTCGCGAGCGCATGGAACGGCATCAAGAGCACGGCGTCGTCCGCCTTCGGGGCCGTTAAGAGCGCCATATCGGACAAGCTGCACGGTGCGGCAGACGTCGTGAGGAACGTCGTGAGTGCCATCAAGGGAGCGTTCAACTTCCACTGGTCACTTCCTCCGCTCAAGCTGCCGCACATCAGCGTATCAGGCGGAGAGGCGCCTTTCGGGATAGGTGGGAAGGGGTCTCTACCGCATTTCTCCATCGCATGGTACGCCAAGGGCGGCATCGCCCAGAACGCCGCCATCGTCGGAGAGGCCGGAGACGAGGCCATCGTACCGTACACGAACCGCAACATCATGCCCTGGGCCAACGCGCTCGCATCCGCCATCGGGCTACCTGACTCTGACGGGGTCACGTCTGACGCCGTGCTGGACGAGCTGCGCTCGCTCCACCGCGACGTCGCGAACCTCAGGGTGTACATCGACAAGAGGACGCTCGTCGGATCCATCGCTTCCGACGCGAGGGCCGCGCGGCGCATGATGGCATAGGGGAGGAATGGCCATGGCACTCGATGACGGGACCTACGTCGTCGTCAACGCGAACAGCGGCATGGCGCTCGACGTCCGCGGCGCGTCAGACCGCAGCGGCGAGAACGTCCAGCAGTGGGCGGTGAACCGCGGCGACGCGCAGATATGGTCGCTCGTCACGACCGACGGCACCTCGGCCCTGCGCTGCTCGCTCACGGGCCGCACGCTCGACGTCGCGGGCGGGTCCATGAAGGACGGCTCGAACGTCCAGCAGTGGGACGACAACGGCAGCGAGGCCCAGAGGTGGGTCCTCGCGGCCGACGGCAAGGCGGCCACGGTCGGCGGCACCAGCTACGACACCTACGTCGTGAAGTGCGCCAAGGACGAGTCCTTCGTGCTCGACGTGACCTACGGCGGGAAGGCCGCGGGCTCCAACGTCCAGATCTACACGGCCAACGGCTCGGACGCCCAGCGCTGGGCCTTCGTCCCAGTGCCGTGCATGACCGAGGGCGGCACGTACGCCATCGTGTCGGCGCTGGACGACGACATCGTGGTAGACGTCGCGGGAGGCTCGACCGCCAACGGCGCCCGCGTGCAGACGTACGCCTGGAACGCGAGCGCGGCCCAGATCTTCAGGGCCGTGGTCGACGCGTCCACGTCGCTCGTCTCGCTCGTCTGCGCCAAGTCGGGGAAGGCCCTCGACTCGGACGGGGCGGCGCGCGACGGCGTCCCCGTGCACCAGTGGCAGTACGACGCCTCGAACGCCAACCAGAGGTGGCTCCCCGTCCAGTCCGGCACGATGGTCGCGAACGGCCAGACCGTCCCGACCTACGTCCTCCGCGCCATGAGCTCGTCCGGCCGCTGCATGGACGTCGCCGGCGGGTCGAGGGCGCTCGCCACGACGGTCCAGTGCTGGACCGCGAACGGCTCGCTCGCGCAGCGCTTCTACCTCAGGAAGGCGGAGCTGGAGACGGGCGACCTCCCGACGCCGGCGCGGCTCGGGGCGACCACCGCGAGCGGGTCGTGGTCCGACTCCAGGTCCATATCGCGCGACGGAACCGTGACCGTCTACCCGTGCTGGTGCGCCCCGTCGGGCAGATACAAGGTGCGCTACAAGGTCATCAGCCACCACGCGGACGGCTCGGCGGACACCGAGTCCCCGTGGGCCAACGTGGTCGACGGCACCACCTCGAACGAGGGCTGGGGGGACGCATGGACCTCCGACGTGGACGACTGGTCCTACATGGTGTCCTGCCCGCATGGGGTCTCGGTAACCACGAGCGCGTCAGTCGACTGCGTCTCGGTGAGGTTCCAGGTGCGCTCATACAGCGACGACGTGGGCGGCTGGCGCGCGCACGGACCAGCCGCGGACGCCACGGTCGACGTGGCGCGGCCCGCCACGCTGTCCGTCGGCTCCGTGGCGTTCGACCCGTCGCGCGGGCTCGTCGTCACGGTCTCGTCAGACTCGCCGCGCAGGGGGTGCGCGGCGTCCGTCAGGGTGCTCTCGTCGGACGGCTCGACGCCGCTCTCCGGCAGGGCATCCGCGACCGGGCTCTCGCAGACGGCCGAGGTCGCCGTGCCAGTCGGGAGCCTCTACTCCGTGCCGAAGGCTGGCGACCACGTGTCGGTCGACGTCACGTGGGAGACCACGTACTCCTCGACGTCCTCGACCATCCAGGCGACGATCTCGTCCGCGACGGTCGGGACGCTCTCCTACGAGGCGTCGCGCGACGCGGCCACGCTCTGCGAGCTGGTCGACCTGCCGTACGGGACTGATGACCGCGTCTGGGCGCTCGTCGAGCGCGGGCACGGCTCCGAGCTCGTCGCGTGCCCGGGGTGGCGCTCGGGCGAGAAGATGCGCTTCCGCGTTCCGACGTGCGGCCCCACGAGGGTGTTCATGTCGAGCGGCGCGGGCTCGTCCTACAGCGTGGCCGAGGCGACGCTCGGGGACGCCCTTGACGCGTTCGTCTGGGTCTGGGGCGAGAGGTGGGAGCGCTGCGCCGCCATGTCCTGCGCGGTCGGCGGCGCGCCCACGCAGGACAGGGGATACACGGCCTCCGTGAGCGTGAGCGACACGGCCGGGCGCGACCTCCCCGTCGCGCACGGGGGCTCGACCGTCACGGTCGACCTCGACGCCGAGGGCGCCGTTCTCCCGGGCGACGCGGCCCCATGCTCCGAGGCGAGCATCGACGCCCTCGCGCACGCCATGGCAGACGGGTTCGTGCCGTTCTTCCGCTCGCCGTCCGGCGACGCGTACCGCGTGGCGGTCAAGTCGGTGAAGGCCACTCCGACGTGCAGGCACGTGAAGGTCTCGGTCGAGCAGGAGGCGGTGTCCTCATGACCGACTGGTCCGCGTCCGGCAGGCGCGACTCCATACGCGTGATGCTCGTCGCCCCCGGCTCCCTGGACTCCGTCATAGGCGAGCTCGCGAACGTCGAGCCCGACGGGTGCTCGGTGTCGGAGGGCTACTACGAGGACACGCGGGCCTCGGCCAAGGTCAGGACGGTCGGCGACGACGGGTACGTCTCCCACGCCTGGATGAGGGTCGTGCACGAGGTTCCGGCGGACGGCTACCGCGAGGAGCTCTTCACGGGGCCCGTCACCGACGCGAAGCGCGAGCGCGAGGACGGCGCCACGGTCACGGACTACTCGCTCGACTCGTCGCTCTACGCCATCAAGAACGACCTCCTCGTCGGGGGCTGGGCCATAGGGCAGGGCGCCAAGCTCACGTCAGTCGCGCGGCAGCTCCTCTCGACCTGCGGGCGCCCATGCGACCTCTCGCGCGCCCAGGAGCACGTCTACGGCTCCCCGGTGATGTACGAGTGCGGCGAGTCCGCGCTCACGGTGCTCATGGACGCGTGCGGCTCCTACGACAGGGTCTCCGTCGACGGTCACGGCCGCGTCACGGTCGAGCGCTACGTGGCTCCTTCGGCTCGCGAGCCCTCGCAGGACGTGGACCCCGAAGGGGAGAGGTCCGTGGTCATCGGGTCGGTCACGTCGGGCGACGGCTCGCAGACCACGCCCGGCCGCGTGATCGTGACGTCCGGCAGCGGGGACAGCCTCATGGTCGCCTCGTACGACTCCCCGGCGGACGCCGAGTCATCGTCGCGCGTGCGCGGCTACATGTACGCGAGGAAGGAGAGCCACAGCGGGGAGAACCCGACCTGGGGGCAGCTCCTCGCAGAGGCCAAGGCGTCGTGGCAGGCGTCGCAGGACCCGGGGCGCGAGCACGAGCTCACGGTCATGTGGCAGGCGTGGCACCAGGGCGACGTGGTCAGGCTCAGGGTCGGCGGAGCTTGGAGGAAGTGCCTCGTGAAGTCCGTCGAGTCGGACCTCGGGGCGATGACCCAGAAGGCGACTCTCAAGGAGGTGTGATGGGGTACCTGGAGGACCTCTCGGCGCTGTCCGGCCTGACGGGGCGGCAGACGCCGGCGTCCCAGGCGACGAACGCCCACTACGTGACGGGCACGGCCGTCGCGGACAGCTCGGGCGGCAGCGTCCTCGTTGACATGGGCGGCACGACCGTCTCGGGCTCCGGCGACCAGTGGGTCGAGCTCCCGACCACGTGCGAGGTGCGCGACGGGGACGTCGTGCAGGTCCGGCTTCTCGGGGCAGACGGGACCGCCAAGTCCATGTGCGTCACCGGCGTCGTCGGCGGCGGGGACCGCACCGGGCTCGCCGCGAGGGAGGCGCGCGAGGACGCCGCCAGCGCCGTCAAGGTTGCCGACGCGGCGAGCGCCGACGCGTCCCAGGCGCTCTCCGAGACGAGGGACCTCGTGACGCTGCGCATAGACTCGTCGCGAGGCACGGTCTTCAAGAACTCCGAGGTGAGCACCGTCCTCACCGTGCGCTGCTACAAGCGCGGGCAGGAGCTCACGACGCTGACGGCGCTCAGGCAGGCGATGCTGGACGCGACGGCGCGCATTCGGTGGTACGTCCTTAGAGATGGAGACACCGATTGGGTGAGCCTCGCGGACTCCGACCCGATGCTCTCCAACGACGGCTTCACGCTCACCGTCACGCCGAATGACGTAACGGTCAAATGCACATTCAAGGCAGAGATAGTCACGGACTAAGGAGTAGCACATGGCAGTAAAGGCAGCGGACCAAGTCTCGATTGTCGACGTAACCGACGCGTATAGCGTCATCCTCACGTCCGAGGCATATACCTTCCTCGGCACGACCAGCGCAGCCAAGCCAGGCAACTGCACCACGACGGTTGTCTGCATGCAGGGCGCCAACGAGGTCGGCTTCAGCATCGGAACCATCACGTGCCCTACAGGCATCTCGGCATCGGTCGGCACGGACGGCAAGACCATCACCATCACGGCGTCCAGCTCGATGACGCAGCCTGGCGACGTGCTCATCCCTGTTACTGTAAATGGCACTGACGTGACCATCACTAAGCGCTTCAGCTGTGGGCTCGCGCTCACTGGCGCAACTGGTGCGAAGGGTGACCCTGGCGCTGCCGGTAAGGGCGTGAAGTCTGCTACGACTACATACCAGGTCGGCACATCTGGCACAACGGCACCTACCGGCACATGGTCGAGCACCGTCGTGGCGACGAGCGCTCCTGGTCAGTTCCTGTGGACGCGCACCGTTACGACCTATACCGACAACTCGACGTCTACCGCGTACACCGTGGCGGCCCACGGAGCGACTGGAGCCAAGGGCGATACTGGCAGTACAGGAAATGGCGTGAAGTCGACCGTAACCACCTACCAGCTCTCTTCCAGCGGAACCGACGTTCCGACGGGAACGTGGTCGAATTCCCCGCTGGCCCCGACGACGACGCAGTACCTTTGGACGAAGACCGTAACTGCCTACACGAACGGCAGCTCCTCGACTGCCTATTCGGTCGGTGGCAAGGTCGGAGCGAAAGGCGACAAGGGCGATACGGGCGCCAATGGCGCTGACGCCATCACGATGGCAATCACAACGGACAACGGCACGGTCTTCAAGAACAATAACGGCTCCACCACGCTGACCGCCCACGTGTACCGCGCAGGCGCAGAGCTCACGTCTCAGCAGATTGCGCAGCTCGGAACCATCAAGTGGTACAAGGACGGCGGCACCACGTCCGTCGGTTCCGGCGCCACGCTCTCGGTCTCTGCGTCGTCCGTGAGCTCCAAGGCCGTGTACACCGCCCAGCTGGAGGGCTAGATGTCAGTGAGGTGTAGCGCGTCCGTCACCCTCGCGTGGAGCGCGGGCATCCTCGCAACGGTCCGCTACTACCAGCTGGCTGCACCCACGGCTGCGACGCCCACGGTGCCCACGTCCTCCTCAAGCCTCGGCTCATGGACCGAGACGGAGCCCACGGCGGATGTCACCAAGGTGCTGTGGACCTGCGAGCGCACCGTCTACGCCGACGGCACCGAGAGCTGGTCGAAGGCGTCCAAGTCGACCTCCTACGAGGCCGCGAAGGACGCCAAGAGCACGGCCACGGACGCGCAGTCGAAGGCGCTGGACGCGCAGGAGCAGGTGCTGGACGTCTCGGCCCGCCTCGACCAGAGCGCGTCGGACATCACGGCCACGATCGAGTCGAAGGTCGCGGCCGTCCAGGACGGCGTCGACGCGAACGCGGCGAGCGCGGACGACCTCAACCAGCGCCTGACGAGCGAGATACACACGCGCCAGAGCTTCATGCGCTTCTCCGAGGAGGACAGCTCGCCCACGCTCACGCTCGGCAGCTCCGACTCCCCGGCGCAGATGAGGCTCACGAACAGCCAGCTGCAGTTCCTCTATCAGAAGGCGGTCGTGGCCTACATGTCATCTGACACCCTGCACATCAGCAACGCGCAGGTGATCCAGCAGCTGCTGATGGGCGGGTTCGCGGCGGTCCCGAGGGGCAACGGGAACCTGGCGGTCAAGTGGGTCGGTGAGGGCTAGTGGCGACCGTATACTCCGGATGGGTCGGCGGCGACGACTGGCGCATCAGGCTCGACGTGAGCGTCGCCTCGGTCGACGGCGACACGTCCCGCGTCACGACCCAGGCGTCCATCGTCAACAGCTACGCCTCGGTCAACTCGGGCGCGTCCGTGACCACGACGGTCAACGGAGCCTCGTACACCCAGACCATCGCGCCCGTGAATGGCGCTGGCACCAAGTGGGGCGCCACGAGGACGTGGGACGTACAGAAGAACTACTCAGGCCGCAACGTCAGCGTGTCGGCCCGCGCCACCATGCCCGGATCGACGCTCTCGGCGTACAGGGGCGGCACGTCCGTCTCGACGTCGGCGTACATACCGGGCGTCGACACCCACGTTATGACGTTCGACGCGAACGGCGGCACGGTCGACGGGGCGTCGAGCAAGAACGTCACGAAGTACTACGGAACGCGCTACTACGTCGGCAGCTTCAAGATGGCGCGCGACAGGTACGACTTCCTGTGGTGGAACACGAAGGCCGACGGTTCGGGCACGACCTACCGCACGGGAGACGAGATCCCGGGCGACAACACGCTCACCGTCTACGCCCAGTGGAGGCTCAGGTACGTCGCCCCGACGATTGGCACGCTCTCGGCGGTGCGCTCCGACTCGGCGGGCAACGCCCTCGACGAGGGAACCTACGCGAGCGTGAGCTGCCAGTGGGCAGTCGACACGACCCTCGACGCGTCGAACGCAGTCTCGTCCGTCACGGCCGCGTGGCGCAAGCGCGGGGAGTCAACGTGGTCGGACGAGGTCGCCCTCACGGCCGGCGGCGCGACCTCCGGCACCGCCACGGGCGTCGTGGGCACGTTCGACACGGGCTACGCCTACGACCTCAGGGTCACGGTCTCCGACCCCGGCGGCAGCGCCACGCAGATGACGGTCGTGACGCCGACCTTCTACACGCTCGACCTGCTGAAGGGCGGGCGCGGCATCGCCGTCGGGAAGGCGGCGACCTCCGAGGGCCTGGACGTCGGCATGGCCATGAGCTGGTCGGGCGTGCCGATGCTGCCGGTGCTCTACTACGAGAGCAAGCCCGACGAGTCGGCGGTCCCGACGAAGCCGTGCATGGTGGCCACGCCCGACGGCGGGCTGTGGCTGTACACGTAGGGGGGATGCGATGTCTGACAGGTACGTCACGCCACCCGTGGGCTCGGTGGTGCTCCTCAAGAACGACACCGACCCGGTCAAGGCAGGGTACGGGGGCACGTGGCAGAGGCTGCACCTGATATTCGTCAACAAGAAGTCGGGCAAGGCGCTCGACGTGGCCGGCGGGTCGACCTCCAACGGCGCGAACGTCGACATCTACGAGAAGAACCTGAGCACGGCGCAGTCGTGGTGGATAGAGTCCGTGAAGGCGGACACCACCACGGCCGCGGGGTCGCTCGAGGCCTGGCTTAGGACGGCATAGGAGGGGACATGCTCTTCGAGAGAGAGAGAGAGAGAGAGAGTAAAGAGGCCGCGGGCGGCGGTGCGGCATGAGCGCGTTCATGGTGACGCCGCCCGTCGGCTCGGCGGTGTTCCTCGCGAACACGACCACGCCGGCGAGGGTCGGGTACGCCGGGACGTGGGAGCGCAGGCACATCGTCATATACAACCTGAACTCTCAGAAGGCGCTGGACGTCTCGGCCGCATCGACCAAGGACGGCGCGAACGTGGACATCTGGGAGGCGAACCGGAGCAAGGCGCAGAGCTGGTGGTTCGGCATGGTCGAGGCCGACACGACCACGGCGGCGGGAGCCCTCGACCTCTGGGTGAGGACCGCGTAGCGATCGGCGGCGCGACATGGGCGTGACGCAGGTCGCCGGGCCCGGGCGCGTGCTCTACGACTCGGGAGGGTGGACCGTCGCGGCCATGGGGAGCCTCGTCCTCGTGTCGGTCTCGCTCAAGACCGGAGGCGGGAGCTGGGACACGGCGAAGTGCCCCTACGTCCTCCCGAAGGGGCTGCGCCCTCCCGTCACGTGGCGAGGCGCGTGCACGACCCAGAACGGCGGCTCGGTGACGGGGACGCTCTACGCGAACCCGGACGGGACGATGACGGTCGCCAACCAGGGCGGCAGCGGCTCCGACGGGTACAGGCAGGGCTCGCTCTGCTTCGTCGCGACCGGATAGGAAGAACGACAGGGGGCAGCGGATGAAGTACCTGGTGATCATAAGCCAGGCGCACGCGGACGGGACGGACGTCCCGGCCATGACGGCGTACGACGACTACAACAAGGCCGTGAGCGCGTTCCACATGGAGCTCGCGTACTCGGCCATAAGCGACGCGGTGGCGAGCGACATGGCCATGCTCGCGGACACGACCGGCCGCGTCTACGAGGTCACGGTCGTCCAGGGCGCGGCCAAGCCCGCGGAGGCGTCGACCGACACGTCGGCTGCGACGGGGGCCGGCACGAGCGCTGACACAACCACCACGACCGACACGACGACCACGGCCGCATCGACGGCCACGAACCAGGGGGCATAATGCACGGATTCCCACCGCAGTACATCGATGTGTTCCTCAAGCCCATCCGCGACAGCACGCAGGCGCAGGTCGCGCTCATGGCGCTCGTGATCCTCATCGAGCTCGACGTCGTGCTCGGGCTCGCCGCGGCCGCCAAGGCGCACGACGTGCAGAGCGCCGTCATGCGCCAGGGCGCCTGGCACAAGGTCGGCGAGCTCGGTGTCGTGGCGATCGCCGACGTCGTTGATGGCTTGGTCATGGGCGGGCTCGACATCGGGTACAGCGCGCCGATCTGCACGGCCGTCATCTGCTACCTGTGCCTGAACGAGATCGTGTCGTGCCTGGAGAACGCCGTGAAGCTCGACCCCGAGCTCAAGGGCTCGAGGGCGCTCTCGCTACTCAAGGACACGCACACTGTGGACGGCGGCGATGCGGATGCGGCCTAGCCACGAGCACGGCCCGGAGTGTCCGCTCTGCGGGCACAGGATGCGCCCGGTGCGCGGGACCAACACGGGCGGCACCGAGTGGACCTGCCCCCGCTGCCTCCACACCGAGCGCACCCCGTGGTCGCCTGACGGCGGGGTGTACGCATACGAACGCCTGACAAGGGAGAGCGAGGACTGATGGCACTCACGTACAACCAGCGCGCGGCGCAAATCATGTACCACCTCGTCACGCACGCGGCGCATGGTTACTCGCAACCAGCCCGCAAGGGCGACGGGACGATCGAGACGCTGACGCTCAGCGACGGCACCGTCACGACCGTTCACGGTGGCGACTACGACTGCAGCGAGGCCGTGCGCATGTGCTACGTGGCGGCGGGGGTGCTGCCGCGCGGCTGCTACATGTGGACGGGCAACGAGGCGGCGCTGCTCAGGTCCCACGGCTTCGCGGGCGTCGGGCTGGGGTCGCTGCGGGTCGGCGACGTCCTGCTGCGCAGCGGCCACACGGAGATGGTCATCTCCGTCAACGGCAGGCTCATGCAGGCGGGATTCCGCATCTCCGAGCACAGGACGATCTCGGGCGCCAAGGGCGACCAGACGGGCTGGGAGAGCGCCTACAGCGCGCTCGACGCGGGCCGCTGGCGCTGGGCGTACCGCTACGTCGGCGGACAGCCCAAGGCCGCGCAGGCCGACACGCCCGTCCACGACGCAACCGTCAGCACCTCGGTGCCAGCTGGACACTACCGCTGCATGGTCTCCGCGCTCAACGTCCGTGCGGGCGCGGGAACGGGCTACGCCGTCGTGGCGCAGTACAGGCAGGGCGAGACCGTCAGCCTGGACGGCACCGCAGTCGTGGCGGACGGCTGCGTCTGGGGCCGTTACGTTGGCGGCTCGGGCAAGACACGCTACATCGCCGTCCGCACCACGGGCGGGATGGAGTACCTGCGCAAGGTCGGCGCATCCGCAAAGCCAGCGGCCCCGAAGCAGTCGGTGAGCACGTCGGTGCCCGCCGGACGGTACGTCTGCGTGGTGGGCACCCTCAACGTCCGCGACGCGTCCACGGTGTCGGCGCGCGTCGTGGCGCAGTACCACAAGGGCCAGACGGTAACGCTCGACGGCGCCTGCGCGGTCTCCGACGGCTGCGTGTGGGGCCGATACACGGGCGCCACGAGTGGCAAGAAGAGGTACATCGCCGTGCGCACGACGGGCGGAACGGAGTACCTGCGGAAGACCTCCTAGAGAAGCCATGTACTTTTCGGGGCAATTTTGTACATGGTCATAGACCACCACGGCGCCGTGCCCCGTGCACGGGCGCGTCCTCCTTTCCACGCCCAAGGGCCGAGCCCTGGGTCGGCACGGCGTAAAAGATTCCCCCGCTCTCCCAAAAGGAGGGCGGGGGATTTTCTCATTACAATTTGTAATGAATCATGGTCCCGAGCGCGTCCCAAATCGCCGCCAATGCCACGACTATAGAACTCTCCACGGAGTATAACCGCACGTATAAGCGCTATAGACTCATGCACGCGCGAGCCACATGCTAGTCATGGTAGTAGTCCTTTCCACAAAACAGCAGGTAAAAGCACGTGCATAATCATTGCTGGTCCCATTTTGTCCCAGCGTAGGCTGATGCCACGGCGTCAAGCATCATCTGCGGAGTTGGGCGGTCGTAGTACGTCCCGGTCACGCCTGGCACCGCGTGCCCCATGATAGGCTCGATGATGTACGGCGGCACATGGAGTTGCCAGCGCATCCACGTCTGCCACGAGTTGCGCAGCGAGGTTATCGGGTGCAGCGGCACGCCGGCGGCCTTGATCGTGGCGCGCAGGGCCTTGGAGTACACGCGCTGTGACACGGTCCCGCCCATGCCGTCGCCCGTGAGCCACGGGCCGTCGCACGCCTCGGAGAGCTCCAGCAGGCGCGCGCCGCGAGGACCCACCACGGGAACGGTGCGCCTGCTGTCCCGCGTCTTTAGGCGGTCGGAGACTCCGCCCGTCTGCGACACCTGCCGCCTCACGTCCACCATAGCCGCAGGCACCCCGTGGGACTCGGCGCCCGACACGTCGGCGGGCTGGATGCCCAGCGCCTCGCCGACGCGCATTCCGCCGTAGGCCTGTGCCAGGAGTGCGGGTTCCAGCCACATGCCGCGCACGGCGTCTGCGATGGCGGACACCTCGTCGGCGGTCCAGATGGCCTTGTCGTGGCCGCGCACCGTGGACTTCGAGGGCATCACGTACTTCTCGCGGAAGGGGTTCGAGCCCACGGCGCCATAGCGCACGGCGTAGTCGGCGACGAGCGCAAGCAAGGTGAGGGACAGGCGCGCCTGGTTGTACGGCATCGAGAGCAGCCACCTCTGCACGTCGAGGGGTCGCACCTGGTCGCAAGGCACGTCAGCCCATCGCGGGCGGCACCACGTCGCCCAGATGCTCACGTAGTTGCGAAGGGTTGCCGTGCTCCCGTCGCCGTCGGCCACGCGACGCTCGTACGTGGGGAGCCACCATGCGGAGTATGCCTCGCCCACGGTTGGGCATGGCGCGTCGTGCGAGTGCTCTAGGCGTATCTCGGCAAGTCGATCGTAGGCGTCTCGGCGCGTGCCACGTACCGTCTCGGAGCAGCGCTTGTAGCCGTCTTGCGTCTCGGCCCAGAAGCGCAGACGATAGCGACGGCCACGGTCTATCTCGGCGACGCTACCCCAGTCGGAGCGCATCGCGCGGCGCGGCATGCTACGCCCTCCAGCCGTCGGGGGCGGTGTAGCTGACCGCGCGGCCTATCACGCGCACGGCGGGCGCGTCGGGGTCGCTCGGGTCGATGGTGCGGTCGCGATAGTCTGGGTCCCAGCTCTCGGGGTGCAGACGAACGGTGCCGTCCTCGAAGAAGATCCTCTTTATGGTGGCATCATCGCCGTTCACGAAGATTGCGCCGACGTCACCGCTGCGGACCTCCACGTCGGGGTCCACGAGCACGAGCGCGCCCTCCGGGAAGAGACGGTTCATGCTATTGCCTGCGACCACCAGCCAGAAGGCGTGGGGGTGCGATGCCACCAGCCCGCGCTGGGTGTCGTGGTAGTCGTCGGACTGCGAGAAGGCCGCACGCGGCGTTCCCGCCGCGATGCGCCCCAGGACGGGGACGGGCACGGTGTCGGAGGAGACCACGGACACAAAGCTCGGGTCGTCGTCAAGGGCGAGCAGGTAGGACACGGTTACTCCCAGAGCCGCAGAGAGCTTAAGCAGGACACTAGACTTCACGTCATTTGCGCCGCTCTCATACCTCGCTATTTGCTGCTGAGTCGTGCCTATCTTCTTCGCGAGGTCCTTCTGGCTCCATCCCTTTGCATTTCTCGCCGCGGCGATTCTGTAGTTGTTCATTTCGCCCCCATGTGACGGCCCTACTTTTCTCCCAATTTTCACACACACAAATGTTGTTGACAAACACGCGAATGTTGTTTTACTATGCATTTAGACACACGGAAATGTTGTAGGAGGTGAGACATGAGAGGGCACATGAAGTCCGAGAGGGCGAAGCTCGGAATGAGTGCTAAAGAGGTGGCTTCTTCCATCGGAGTCCACGAAAACGCGCTGCTCAGATGGGAAGAGGGAACAGCCGAGCCTCTTGGGGGAAACCTGATTAGCCTTGCAAAGTTCTACGGAGTTTCCCCCGAATACCTTCTGGAGCAGACCACTTCGCCACACGCGAAGGTTGTCGCTCACAAGTAGGCGATTAAGCAAATCGCCCGCCACCTGCGGCAACAGATGACGGTCACGACACGAGATTGGAGATTCAGGTGTCAAACGAGATTGTACCTCAGGTGTTCGAGAGCAAGGAATTCGGCTCAATCCGCGCCCTGCGCGACGAGGACGCGGAGCCGTGGTTTGTTGCGCGCGATATCACGGACGCGCTCGGGCTTGACCGTACGGCAACCAGAAGGCTGGATGATGACGAGAAGGGTGTGCGTTCAATGCACACCCCTGGCGGAGTTCAGGAAATGACGTTCGTTTCCGAGGCCGGTTTCTACTCTCTCGTCCTCGCATCGAAGAAGCCCGAGGCTCACGCCTTCAAACGCTGGGTCACGCACGAGGTCCTGCCCGCGCTGCGCCGCGACGGCGCGTACGTGGCGAGCGACGGGGACGAGGACGACGCGACCCTCATGGCGCGCGCACTTCTCGCCGCGAAGCGCGCCATCGACCGCAAGGACCGGCGCATCGCCGAGCTGGAGCCGAAGGCGCTCTTCGCGGACGCGGTCTCCGCGAGCGACGGCACCTGCCTCGTGGGCGAGCTCGCGAAGATGATGACACAGGCGGGCTTCACGGTAGGGCAAAACAGACTTTTTGCAATCCTGCGCAATGACGGCTACCTGGGCAAGAGCGGTAGCAACCGAAACGTTCCGCTTCAACGCTACGTGGAGCAGGGACTTTTCAGCGTCAAGGAGACGGCCATCACGCACTCGGACGGCCACGTGACCATCAGCCGCACGACCAAGGTCACGGGCAAGGGCCAGCGCTACTTCATCGAGCGCTACTGCATGGCGATTGCCTAACTCGAATCGGACAACAGTGAATGGAGACCGACATGTCAGACAGGATTTTACAGCAGGCAGGAGGGGAGACGCGGCAGGCGGACGCACTCGACGCCTTCGAGCGCGACGTCCGCGACGCCTGTGCGCTTCTCCGCCGCAGGCTCGCCGAGGGCAGCGCGTGCGGTAGCAGGGCGCTCGCCTACGCGATGGCGCAGGGCCTGCCGCCGCGCATGGCCTACACGGTCGCTGAGACGTCTTCGTACACAGGCGTGCCCATGAGCACCCTGCGCGACGAGATGGCGGCGGGGCGCATCCACGCGACGCTCCCGCACGGCCAGGACCGAGGTCAGCGCATCCGCGTGGACGAGGTGGACAGGTGGATGGAGGCGAGCACGAGATGAGACGAGTGACGTTTGCGATGGCGCTCGATGCGTGGGTGGACCGCCATCCGTACTTGGGTTTCCTGATCTTCCTCGGCATCATGTTCGCCCTCATGGCCCTCTGCGGGCTGAGCGACGGGCCGGACCGCGTGCGGGCGCTTGGGGGCATGTGATGGGCGAGGAGCGCAAGATCGACACGCACAGCGTGATGACGGCCGAGGAGCTCTTCGAGATGGGCATCACGGTGCCAGAGCCCAAGGCTCCGAGGGCCACCGGCGAGCGCGTGCGCGTGCGGATAGAGTTCACGTCCTCGCCCGAGGTCGCGGACCGAGTGGCGCGCTACGTCGCGTCGACGGGCGCCACGGACAGGAGCAGGCGTGTGTCGAGGGTGGGTGGCGAAGATGGCAGGTGACCTTCTCCTCGACGTGATCCTCTTCCTGCTGAGGGCGTGGCCGTACATGATCGCCATCGGCCTTGCCGGCATCGTGGCCCTCGTGTGGACGTGGGGCGACTGGTGATGGCGATCGTAAAGGACGACATGAGGTGGGCGTGGGACGTCCACTGGCTCACGCGCGAGGACCTGAGGTGGTCCGTGCGCAGGCTCGTGGAGCGGGGGGAGTCGACCGACTACCTCGCGGACGCCTGCCAGGTGTCGCCGGAGACAGCGGCCGAGTGGATGGACGAGATGGCAGGAAGGGTGCGGAGATGAGCGAGTACGTGTGCGAGCTTCCGGTAGACGGCATAAGGAGCTTCGTCAGCGGAACCACGTTGATACCCGTGGGGGAGCGCGTCGTGAGGTGCGGGCGCTGCGTGGCCTTCGCGAGAGGGTGCCCGAGGGAGGACTTCTCCTGGTGCAGGCACCTGCAGAGGATGATGCGGAATGACGGCTTCTGCTCCTTCGGGAGGGAGAGGGATGAAAAATGATTAGCGACGAGATACGGAGCTTCGTGAAGCGCTCGTACGAGGACGAGCACATGGACCCGAGGGAGCTCCTCGCCATTGCTGACCGCGCGGACCGCGAGACGGTCGAGCTGCCGCGCGACAGGGACTGGGTACCCATCCACGTGGGGGATACGGTGTATATGAGCAACGGGCGCAAGGTTCATGTATCCCGCGTCAACATTGCGCGGGACCATACAAGCATCGACGTCAATCCGTGCGGCACTGGCAGGCTCTTCTTCTCGATAGAACCAACACGCTTCACCCACACACGCCCCGACAGCTGGGAGCGCATCGCTGACGAGCTGGACAATTTCGCGGATGCCAACTACGCGAGCGGTCTTTTGAAGCAGGGAATTAAAGACTTCGCCGAGCGCATCCGCAAGCTCGCGAAGGAGCAGACCAATGAGTAGGCGAGTCTGCGAGACGTGCGCGTGGTGCGTAATGGGCGTGGATGACCATGGTATCTGCTCGTATAGAAAGCACGTCACGCCATTCGTTGCCAAGCACACGGACATATCGGTAATCAATGCGGCGGCGTTCATTGTATACGCGGACGAGACCTGCGAGCACTGGGAGCGCGAGGAGGATGACGAGCGATGAGGGTTGCATGGTTCAGTGCAGGTTGTTCGTCGTTTGTTGCTGCATACTACGGGAAGCCAGACCGTATCGTCTACATTGACGTGGCAAACCAGCATCCAGATTCGATGCGCTTCTTGCGCGACGCTGAGAAAGTCCTCGGAAAGCAAATCGAGATTATCAAGTCGAGCGAATATGCGAGTGTCGATGACGTGATAGAGCGCAGGCGATACATCAACGGAGCGGCTGGCGCTGCATGCACGCTGATGCTGAAGAAGCGCGTGCGCCAGAAATGGGAGCGCGACAACCTCACAGGCGATGACGTCTACATCTGGGGCTATGACGTGAACGAGAAGCGAAGGGCTGACAGGATAGTCGCAGCGCAGTTTGAAGCGCGGAACGAGTTCCCGCTGATTGAACGCGGTTTAACGAAATCTGATTGTCATGGGATATGCAGCAGACTCGGCTTGAAACGTCCAGTCATGTACGACATGGGATACCCAAACAACAACTGCGTCGGGTGCGTGAAGGGCGGCATGGGCTACTGGAACAGGATTAGACGAGACTTCCCAGCAGTGTTCGAGCGCCGCGCAAAGCAGGAGCGCGAAATCGGTCACAGCTGCATCAAAGGCGTGTTTCTGGACGAACTTGACCCGAATCGCGGAAACATGAGGACAGAGGTCATGCCGTCATGCGGATTTGTGTGCGAGGTGGCTGTTGCGCAGGAGGAGTACGAGCATGAGTAGCGACGAGAGCATATGGCGCATGCGCGTGCTGAGCACGGCCATGCCAGAGTACGTGGGTGAGCTTGTCCGCTGCAAGGACTGCGCATACCACGACGAGCGCGGATACATGCCGGGGCGCGTCACGTGCAGGCTTCACAGCGGCATCTGGGGCGAGGATGACTTCTGCTCCAAGGCCGAGAAGAGGGAGGAATAGCGATGAGCACGATTAGCGACGAGCTTCTGCCGTGCCCATTCTGTGGCGGCAAGGCCCACATCAGGAGCAAGATTGCCTACCGTAGGACTGGGCGCAGGGCGACCGTGTTTGACTTCCAGCCAGGCATGCCAGAGTTCGGGACTCACGACCGCGAGGTCGAGAACGAGGTGGATGTGCTTGATTGGCGGTTCGGATTCCAAGTGTGGTGCGGCAGGTGCAAGGTCAAGATGCCGTACAAGTATGGGCCATGGCACGCATACACGAATGACGAGATAGAAGAGCTTGGCCGCGAGGACTTCCACAACCACGCACCAGGAGGAGACGATGAGCCAGCGAGGCTCGCTGCAATTGACGTGTGGAACAGGAGGACCAATGACAGCGACTAGCGACGAGCGCCGCGAGGTGGCGGAGGTTCTGCGTGGATTGCGACACACGACCTACTACAGCGAGGAGGTCGTGGAGAACATCAAGGATGCCATCGGCAT
>CACWMM010000016.1:0-42495 GCA_902761955.1 uncultured Olsenella sp.
CGCCGTCGTGTTCTGCCACTGGGGCTGCAAGGAGACCCTCGGCGCGTCGCAGCTCATGAAGTCCGCGCTCGAGGAGGCGGGATTTCCCACCCTCGTGCTCGACGGCGACGGCTGCGCCCGCCGCAACATGCCGGAGGGACAGGTGGCCACGCGCGTGCAGGCCTTTCTCGAGATGCTCCAGTCGGGGAGAAGATCATGACAACCAACGTCGTCTGCTATGGCTGCAAGTACGCGCCCATAGAGCTGCTCGCGGGGTTTGGGGCCGACGCCCGCCTCATCATGGCGGAGCCACAGAGCTTCGAGGTGGCGGAGCGCCTGGCCCACGGCAACCTGTGCGGCTTTGGCAAGTCCGTGCTCGCGTGCGGCCTTGACCCGTCCGTGCGCCAGATGGTGCTCACCACGTGCTGCGACGTCATGCGTCGCGCGTACGACGTGCTCAAGGCCCAGGGCTGCCTCGACTTCCTGTGGATGGTCGACCTCCCCCACCGCACCGACGCGCCGGAGCGCCGCCTGCTGCAGGCGCAGCTCCGCAGCCTCGCCCGCGCGTACGCCCAGTTCAGCGGCCGCAGCTTCGAGGTCGGCCGCGCGCTTGCCGCCATCAAGGTGCCACCCGCGCCCAAGCCGGGATCGGTCGCGCTCGTGGGCGCCCACGCGCCGCAGTCGCTTCTGGACGAGCTCGACCACGCGCTCTCCCGGCCCGTCGTCAACCACACGTGCACGGGCGAGCGCATCCTCGCCCAGCCGCCCATCGAGCTCGCGCGCGCAGAGTCCGCGGGCTGCGGCCGCTGCACCACGGCGGACATCGCGGGCACGGGCGCAAACGCCTCCACGTTCGACCGCTTCGTGGAGTGGTACGCGGGCGCGCTCCTGGACCAGACGCCGTGCATGCGCATGGACGACGTCGGCGGACGCTCCGGCCTCGTCTCCGGCGCGCACCAGGGCGTCGTGTACCACACCATGAAGTTCTGCGACTACTACGGCTTCGAGTACGCGGACCTCGCCGGCACCACCGCGACGCCCATCCTCAAGCTCGAGACCGACGGCACCCGCCAGAGCGCGGGCCAGCTCCGCACCCGCATCGAGGCCTTCGACGAGACCCTGCGCACGGACGCCGCAGCGGCCGCAGCCGCCGCATCGGCCGCGGGCCGCGACGCCACGTCCTTCTCGCCCAGCGCCGACGCGGACGAGAAGGACGCGCCCCACGCGCCCGCGACCCCAACCCAGAAGGAGGCCCCCATGGGCTCCACGCAAGGAGAGCCGCGCTACGTGCTGGGCGTGGACTCAGGATCCACCAGCACGGACGCCGTCGTGATGGAGCTTGACGGCACCATCGTCGCCTCCGTCATAGGCGCCACGGGCGCAAAGGCGTCCCGCGGCGCGGCCGCCGTGGTCGATGCCGTGCTGCAAAAGGCAGGCATCACCGCCGGGCAGCTTGCCACCAGCGTCGCCACCGGCTACGGCCGCGAGGCCATCCCCCACATGGACGTCGCCATCACGGAGATCACCTGCCACGCGGCCGGCGCGCACTACCTGGCGCCCGAGGCCCGCACCGTCATCGACATCGGCGGGCAGGACTCCAAGGTCATCCACCTCAACGCGGACGGCACGGTGCAGAACTTCGTGATGAACGACAAGTGCGCCGCCGGCACGGGGCGCTTCCTCGAGGCCATGGCCCGCACGCTGCAGATGCCGATCGAGGAGCTGTCGCGCCAGGGGCTGGAGTGGAGGCACGACGTCACCATATCCAGCATGTGCACCGTGTTCGCGGAGTCAGAGGTCGTCTCGCTCATCGCGGACGACACGCCCACGCCGGACATCATCCACGGGCTGGACGTGAGCGTCGCCCGCAAGACGGCCGCGCTCGCGCGCCGCGTGGGCGGCGAGCCGCCGTACCTCATGACCGGCGGCGTCGCCAACAACGAGGGCGTGGTACGCGCGCTTTCGGACGTGCTGGGCGCGCCCGTGGCCACGCATAAGGACTCGCAGCTCTGCGGCGCCATCGGCGCGGCCGTGCTCGGCATCCGCCGTCTTTCGCGCTAGCCCCGCCGCATTCGCCTACGGCTTCGCGAGCCTGTTTCGCGCTCCCGCCGCAACGCTTTCGAGCGTGCCGCGCGCGAGCATGTCGTCCACGGTCTCGCGAAGCCTCTTGGTGATGCCCCGGTAGCCCAGCATACGCGCAAGCTGCGTGATGGAGACGGGCTCCTCGGGCATCGCCTGCAGGATCCTCTGCTCCAGCTCCGCACGGCCATCGGCCCGCCTACTCGCGGGCGGCGCAAACGCCGGATGCACGGGAAGCGTCACGCTCAGGAAGCCGCGATTCTCGTCCATGCTAAAGCGCGGCAGCGCGGAGCCGTTCTGCTCCAGCGCGGCAAACGCCGTGGGAAAGCCGGTGTTCCTTCCCTCTATAAGGTGGAGCTCCTTCAGGAAGTCGCCTATGCGCCGGTTGCGGTACACCCGCGCGCGTATGTGGTACCTGGCGATGTCCTCGTCCGCAATGCTGCGGTCGAAGCCGGGGTAGCTCGTGATCTCCATCTCGTCCGGCGTCACGCGCACCACGATGGGCTCGGCAATCTGGTACGAGCGATGGTACACCGCGTTCGACACCAGCTCCTCCACCGCCGCGTACGGGTAGTTGTACACGGTCTGCGCCTCAGCGGCGTCCGGGCTCTTGCGCGTCATGCTCTTGATCTCGTAATTCTTGATGTACAGGAGGGCGTCGCGCAGCTGCCGCTGGATGGGCCCCTCGAACACCTTCTCCACCATGCCCTCGCCCGTGGGGTCGGGCAGGTCCACGAGCTCGATCCTCGCGTACCTAAAGAACTCGTTCACGTGGTCAGAAAACATGAGCAGCCCCACGTTGCGCGGATGCAGGTCCTCCGGAGGCCCCGCCACCAGCTGCATGTCGCGCGCCACCTCAAGCAGGCTTGCGTGCTCGGACTGCCCGTACAGGCTGCTTCCCACCTCCCGCAGGTGGTCGCGCATCAGCGCAAGGCTCAGGTCCTCCACGCGCGCCGTCAGGTTCGGTCTGTCGTCAAACGGTATGTCGCTCGACACGTAGAACAGCTCGCGCTCCTCCTCGGCGGAGGCCACGACGGTGCTCGCGAGCTTGCGTATGTAGTAGCGCTTGTCCGCCGTGTTCTTGAACACGTTCTTCGCCGCCTTGTACGGACGGCCAAAGCCCGCGGGGCACCAGATCACTATCACGTACCTGCCGTCTACCAGCACGGGCTCGGCCACGGGCTCGTACAGCGGCTCGATGCAGTGGCAAAACTCCCTCAGGCGCTTCATGATGCCGTCGACCTCGCCTTGCGCGATGCCCCTCGGCGGCAGCTGCACAACCGAGTCCTTCTCCTCCACGCCCAGCACAACATATCCGCCACCGATGTTGTCGATGTCGTTCGCGAACGCGCATATGGTGTGAACAACCCGCTCGGGATTGAACCCCGCTTTGAACTCGATACGCGTGGACTCCACCACCTGGCCGTTAATGAGGCTCTCCACGTTCACGGGAATAGCCATGCCGCACCCCTTCGTCGGACGGGCAACAACAAACTCGACAACTCGATGGTACTTCCATCGAGTACTCGACGCAAGTTCTGTCGAGTACTCGACGCTCTCTCCGTCGAGTCGTCGAGTTTCACGGGCGAGAAGGTCGCGCTCCCGTCCTCGCACCCGCGCCATGGGCTCACATCTTCTGCAGCAGAAGACTCTTGCGTTCATACTCTTCTGCAGCAGAAGACATACGGGTATAATCTCTTCTACACCAGAAGAGGAGGATACACATGGACGTCATTCGGGAGCTCGTCGCAGAGCGCATGCAGCAGGAGATTCCCCCCGTCGTCGAACGCGACCCCATCATGGAGGAGCCTCCCTCCCCGCAGCGCTTCAACCGGGTCCAAATCATCACGGGCATGCGCAGGTGCGGCAAGACCTTCTATCTCTTCCAGGTCATGGCCGGGCTCCTTCGCTCCGGCGTGCCGCGCGACCGCATGCTCTACTTCGACTTTTCGGATGACCGCCTGCCGCAGGAGCGCGATGGCTTTCGCGCAATCGATGCGGTGCTCGACGAGTACTGGCGCCAAGTTCCCCGGGCCCGCACGGAAGGCGCGTACCTCTTCCTCGACGAGGTTCAGGACTGTCCCAGCTGGCAGAGCTCCTGCCGTCGCGTGGCAGAAAACGAGCGCGTGACGCTCTGCGTCACAGGATCAAGCTCCAAGGTCTCCTCGGAGGAGATAGCGACCAACTTCCGCGGGCGCTCCCACACGCATGAGATGCTGCCCCTCTCGTTCGCGGAATACCTGCGCTTCCACCAAGACGCCCTTCCAGATGCCGCAGACGCCTGCGTAGGCCACGTACAGACGGACGCCGCCTCGCCACGGGAACGCACCGCGCTCGAGGGCCTGTTCGACCGCTACCTCGTCACCGGAGGCTTTCCTGGCATCCAGCGCGATTCCGCGCCCACGCGCATCGAGGTCCTCCAGGGCTACGTGCGCGACGTCGTCGCACGCGACGTGGCGGACAGGCTCTCCCGCCCCTCCATCCCGCTCGCAAACCAGATGGCCCTTCTCATCCTCCGCAACACCTCGTGCGAGATGTCCGTAAACGGCATCATGCAGACCCTCAAGGACGCCGGCAACACCATCGGCTGGGAGCGCACGAGCCAGATGGCACAGCTCTTCAGGCAGGCCTACCTCTACTTCGAGGTGTTCGAGTACAGCCGCGAGCTGCTACCCGGCACAGGCAACCCTCCCAAGCTGTACGCGATCGACCCCGGCCTTGCGCTCGCCGTGTCGCGCGCAAGCCAGGAGGATGTGGGCAAGCGCCTCGAGACCGCCGTCTACCTTGAGCTCAGGCGACGGCTGGCAGGCACCCGCACCGATTCCATAACCTCGTACACGGAGCCCGGCGCGCGCGGTCGCAAGGTCGACTTCCTCGTTGGCGAGGCCTATGCGGGAGAAGGGCAGCCCAGCCAGCCGTACGAGCTCCTTCAGGTGTCCGTCTCGATCGAGTCCCAGCGCACGAGGCGACGCGAGGTCGAGTCGCTCGACGCCGCCATGCAGCGCACGCGCCTCCCCCACGGCTCCATCGTGACGCTTCGCGAGGAGCAGGACATCGATACCGAAAACGGTACCGTCTCGGTCGTCCCCGCGTGGAAGTGGTTCCTCAAGAGACCGTAAACGCCTACGCGCCGTCCCCGCCGCTGGCGGACGCGGCCGCCGCCTTCCGCGCGGCCTTGCGCCTCTTACGTACGCGGTGCACCACCACGTCCAGCCCCACCAGCGCGAGCGTGCCCGCAACCAGCGCCGCGGCGATTTCGCGCCTGCCCCAGTGCCTGTGCGCTATGCCACGCTCAGCCTCGGCCTGCTTCGGCACGTACTTCGTGCGCACGCAGTGCACCAGCAGCCTGTGGTCGTTCACGCCGTACGGGGTGCACGTCACCAGCGTCACCTTGTCGGCACCCTGCTCGATTACCAGGGACCCCACCTCGTCCGGCCACACCACCTCGGAGTCCACCATCTTGTAGGCCAGAATCCTTCCCATGGTGTGCAGCAGCACCAGGTCGCCGGGCTCCAGGTCGCGGATGTCGTCGAACATGCTCAGGTTCCTCATGCCGCTGTGCGCCGTCAGCACGCAGTGCGTGGACTTCCCGCCCACGGGAAGGCTCGTCCCCTCCAGGTGCCCCACGCCCGCCATCAGCGCAGACTCGCTCGTCCCGTGGTAGATGGGCATGCTCACGTTGATGGAGGGAATCTCGATCCAGCTCATCATGGGGTCGCGGTCAAACGTGAGCTGCTGTGCGTACGGCAGAATCTCGTTCGCGGGAATCTTTGGCGTCTGCCCCGCCAGCACCGCGTTGTACGCGCGCGCCTGAGACAGGTAGCGCGCCCGCTCCTCCTTGCTCATGGCGTCGATGTTGCCCGATACCGTCGTAATCTGGTTGAACACGCCCGAGGCCTCGAGCCTGTCCGCCACCCACGGCCATACCAGCAGCCCCGCGCCCACCAGGATGATGAGCACGGTTATGAGCCGGTCCGCCCAGCGCGGCAGCCTCTTGCGCCGCCTGCCGCGACCCTTGTGCCCCTTTGCCTTGCCGTCCGCCGCAAGGTGCTCAGCCATCGCCCCCCAACACGACACCACAGTCGCCGTCCATCCGGCGGTGCCCACACGGGTCCCGCCCCCTCGAAAAAGGGACCCCGCCTTTGCAGGGTCCCTCAATGTTACCCGGAAGAACGCTCTTCTCGTCCTTTGCGCGACGTGGCACACGGCACTTGTACACATTTTTTCAACCGATGTAATTCCTACCCAATGGAGGGTATTATGAGGTTGTGAGAGTTAATGGAGGAAGACAATCGGTAAGGAGACCGACATGAGCAAGATCAAGAACGTATACGCACGCGAGGTGCTGGATTCCCGCGCAAACCCGACCGTCGAGGTGGAGGTAACGCTCGAGGACGGGTCGTTTGGCCGCGCCATCGTTCCCTCCGGTGCGTCGACCGGCGAGTTCGAGGCCGTTGAGCTGCGCGACGGCGACAAGGACCGCTACCTGGGCAAGGGCGTGCTCAATGCCGTCGCGAACGTGAACGGCGAGATCCGCGAGCTTCTGGTTGGCATGGAGGCTACCGACCAGCGCGCCGTGGACCGCGCGATGATCGCGGCGGACGGCACCCCCAACAAGGGTCGCCTGGGCGCAAACGCCATCCTGGGCGCGTCGCTTGCCGTCGCACGCGCCGCGGCCGCGAGCACGAACCTGCCGCTGTACGAGTACCTGGGCGGCGCGAACGGGCACACCCTGCCCGTGCCGATGATGAACGTGCTGAACGGCGGCGTCCACGCGGACAACAACGTGGACTTCCAGGAGTTCATGATCATGGCCGTGGGCGCGCCCAACTTCAAGACCGCGCTGCGCTGGTCGAGCCAGGTGTACCACACCCTGAAGGACGTACTGCGCAAGGCCGGCCTTTCCACCGGCGTGGGCGACGAGGGCGGCTTTGCCCCCGACCTGAAGACGAATGCCGAGCCCTTCGAGTACCTGATGCGTGCCGTGCGCGAGGCGGGCTTCGAGCCGGGCCGCGACTTCGCGTTTGCGATGGACCCCGCCACGAGCGAGCTGTACGACAAAAAGACCGGCCTGTACGAACTCAAGGGCGAGGGCCGCAGCCTCACGACCGACCAGATGATCGACTACTGGGAGGAGCTCGTGGACCGCTACCCCATCGTCTCCATCGAGGACGGCCTTGCCGAGGAGGACTGGGACGGCTGGGTGAGGCTGACCGAGCGCCTGGGCAGGAAGGTCCAGCTGGTGGGCGACGACCTGTTCGTCACGAACACCGCCCGCCTGAGGAAGGGCATCGAGCTGGGCGCCGCGAACGCGATCCTGATCAAGGTGAACCAGATCGGCAGCCTGACCGAGACACTGGAGGCAATCGAGATGGCGAAGCGCGCCGGCTATGCCGCCGTGGTGAGCCACCGCTCCGGCGAGACCGAGGACACCACCATCGCGGACCTGGCCGTAGCGACGAACGCCGGCCAGATCAAGAGCGGCGCGCCCGCCCGCACCGACCGCGTTGCCAAGTACAACCAGCTGCTGAGAATTGAGGACCGGCTGGGTGACTCCGCCGAGTTCCTGGGGAGGGACGCGTTCTATAACGTGAAGTAGCGCAAGCCACCACCAGCGGCACGAGGCACCACCCCGCTGCCACGCACTGCGTGAGGCAGCCGCTAGGCGGACCCCGCGGACCCCATTGTGCCTGCGAGCACGCGCGCGGCGAGAAGTGCGCCGGACTCGCTGGGATGCACGCCATCCGGAGCATAGAGGGCCGCGGGGTCCGCTGCGCCGAAGAACGCATCGCAGACGTCTGCCATAAGGGCGTCGCCCTGACGCGCCGCCCGCACGAACGCGCCGTGCATCGCGGCATGCATCTGGGAGTACGTCATGCCCAGGCGCTGCAGCTTGGCGCATCCGTCGCGATACGCCCACGTTGCGTACACGACGGGCGTGGCGCCAGCCGCGTGCGCGAGCGCGCACAGGCGCGACGCGCTTACGAGGTACGCGTCTGGGGTGGTCGCGGGGGCATGGGACATCTCTTGCAGCACGACGAAGTCCCACGGCTCGCGCGCAAGCGCCGCGAGCGTCCGGGCACCGTTTCTGGTCTTGGGATTGAGGTACTCCGCAAGGCGCGCCCCGCCGCGGGCGTGCACGCGGACCTCGGCGCCAAGCTCGCGCGCGAGGGCGTCTGGCAGGCCATGAGTCGTGGTGAGGCTGTTTCCCAGCATGAGGATGCGCATGGGACGGCGCGTTCTTCTCGCCCGGCGGGGCGGCTAGGACAGGCCGTGGGGCATCTGGACCTTGCGGTACGTGACGCCGCAGGAGTCGAGCGTGCGCTTGCTGATGAGGTTGTCCATGGTGCCGGCGTACTTGTCGTCGAGGTAGACGACCTCGCCGACGCCGGCCTGGACCAGGAGCTTTGCGCACTCGTGGCACGGGAAGAGCGTGACGTAGACCGTGGCGCCCTGCATGTCCTTCAGGCTTCCGCGGAAGTTGAGGATGGCGTTGGCCTCCGCGTGGATGACGTAGCTGTGCTTGTCGTTGAGGGGGTCGTCGCTGTCGCCCCAGGGGAAGGCCTCATCCGTTATGGCGTGCGGCGTGCCGTTGTAGCCCACGGAGAGTATGCGATGGTCGGTATCGGCTATGCAGGCACCGACCTGGGTGTTGGGGTCCTTGCTGCGGAGCTTTGCGGCAAAAGCCACCCGCATGAAGAACTCGTCCCAGGAAATCACGTCGCTGCGCTGCTCTGCCATGTTGCTGCCTCCAGCCTTGAGATCGCGAGGCGCGGGACGCACCCGCGCACGCCATCAACGATGAAGCAACCCGTGCCGCATTGCAAGGACCGAACCGTGTATAGAGGGGCGGAGCACGCCGGCGCCGCCCCACGCTTGTGCGACCGCTGCAGCCGGGCTAGAACTGCTTTGCCTCCACGGCAGTGAGCGGCCTGATGTCCTGGGTGGGGTACGGGGAGGCCTCGCCGCCCGTGCCGAGCACGAAGTACAGACCGCCCTTCGTTTTGTAGAGGGTCTCCTCGTAGCCGTCCGGGTCGCCGAACGCGCCGAACGTGCGGTGCCCGCACTCCTCCGCCCTTTCGGTGTCGTACACGTGGCGCTTGCCCTCGAAGGTCTTGGTCTTACGCATGGTGGGTTCCAATCGATCCTATACGCCTTGCCGTGCGGCGAGCGCCTGCCCTGCGGTGCGCGGCCGCCGCTTTTTTGGGAATGGTAGACATTTTACTGCAGATATTCAATCTATATGGGATATATGCAGGTAAAATAATCGGTAAGTAGCGAAATGTCTTATAAATAAAGTACAAGTTTGCCGATTGTTGCATCTACATTCCGCATGGCCGATTGTTGCATCTACATTCCGCATGGACGGGCATTCGTTCTGCACGCGCGCAGGTCGCTGCGGCCTGCGCGCGTGGATGGTCCTATCATGGGTGACCGTTGCAAACCGGCGCCGCGCGCCCGACGGAGGGAGACGCCCATGCAGATGTCCATAGTGCTCGCGAAGCAGGTGCTCGTGATGTTTGCGCTGGTGGGCGTGGGGTACGCGATGTTTCGGGCACACAAGATCTCGATGGAGGGAAACCGCGTCATAGGCAACGTGCTCATCTACCTGTCGCTTCCCGCGATCATCATCAAGAGCTTCATGGTCGAGCGCACGCCCGAGCACGCGTTTGCACTGGTGCTGGGCACGGCGGTCGCGCTTGTGCTGCTGGTGCTGGCCGCAGTTGTTGCGCGCGTGGTCTGCGGCAGGGATGCGATCGGCAACTTCGCGGGCACGTTCAGCAACCCGAGCTTCTTTGGCATACCGCTTGTGGTCGCGACGGTTGGCGCGAAGAGCGTGTTCTACAACGTCGGGTTTATCGCGCTCATGAACGTGGACGTACGGCGTGTCGCTTCTGACCCACCAGAACGGCGAGCCCTCGCCCACGCCGCGCCAGGTGCTGCGCGACGTGGCGACCGCGCCGTTCATGATTGCGTCGCTCGTGGGCGTCGTGCTGTTCTGCACGCAGCCTCCCCTGCCGGACGTCGTCACCACCTGCCTGGACGACGTGGCGGCGCTGAACACGCCGCTCGCCATGTTCATGATCGGCGTCTACCTTGCGCAGACGGACGTGCGGCGCATGCTTGCGCGCGTGGCAAACTACCGCGTGGCACTGGCGCGCATCGTGGTGTCGCCGCTCTTCTCGCTTGCGCTGCTTTCCGTCATCCCGGGCATGCCGTACCAGATGCGCATGGCCCTGCTGATCGCGGCGGCGTGCCCCGTGGGCGCAAACGTTGCCGTATACGCGCAGCTTCACGACGCGGACTATGCGTACGCCGTCGAGACCGTCGTGGTGTCCGTGCTGCTTTCCATCGTGACCGTGCCCCTGGTGGTGGGGCTCGCGAACCTGGTCTGGCTATAGGGGCCGGCACACGACGACGCCCCGCGGAACAGGCCACGGGGCGGCGTGGCTAGGCTGGCGGTGCGCCGGACGGAAGAGCTACTCCGCGGTCTTGGGAGTTGGCTTCCTTGCGGGAGCGGACTTTGCTGCGGGTGCGGACTTTGTTGCGGGAGCCGACTTTGCCGGCGCCACGGGCTTCTTGGCAGTTGCCGTCGCGGGAGCGGGCGTCTTCTTCACGACCGGCTTCTTGGTTGCAGGCGCCTTGGTGGCCGCGGGTTTTGCGGCTGCAGGCTTAGAGGCCGTTGGCTCCTTGGTTGCAGCTGACTTCCGGGTTGACCGGGACCTCTTGGCGGCAGGCTTCTTTGCGGCAGGCTTCTGCGCGAGCTCGAGCGCATGCTCCGCCGCGGCCTTCGCCTTGGCGCGCTCCTCCTCGATGAGGGCCTGGGTCTTCTTCAGGCGCTCCTGCGCAAGGGCATCCTCCCTGGTGGCAGACGCGGCCTCCTCCTCGCACGCCGTGACGGACTCCTGTGCGGCCTCGTTGTTGGCCCTGGCCGCCGAGGCCGCCGCGCGCGCCTCGCCCAGGATCCACTCCGCGTCGCGGCGGGACTTCGTGGCGGCATCGGCCTTGGCCTGGGCCTCGTTTGCCACGGACTCCGCATCGTGCAGGAGCTTTGCCACGCGGTCGCGCTCCGCCCATGCGATGCGGGCGGCCTTCACGAGCTCCGCCTCGGCCTCGCCGCACGCGGTCACGCTCTTCTCCTCCTGCTTTGCACGCTTGGTGGTGACGTCCAGATCGTGCTTCGCGATCTTGAGCGCGTCGTGCGCAGCGGCGAGGCGCGCCTGCGCGTCCGTGAGCTGCGCGGCCGCGTGCTTTGCCTCGCGCTCCGCGTAGGCGAGAGACGCGCTGAGCCTGCGGTCCGCAAGGCCCTCCGGCGAGAGCACCGCGGGGAGCATCTCCGCGGCCTCCTTGCGCCACCACTCCCAGTCGTGGCGGACGTCGTATCCCCAGTACTCGAACGTGGCGTCGATGCCGCGGTCGCTAAACGCCTGCTCCAGCGCGCGCTGGGTGTCGATGCCGTCCTCGCTTGCGTCCTGGCCGCAGACAAATGCGAGCGGCCACGCTGGGGAAGCGCGGGGACCATGTCGACCGGGGAGACGTCCTCCCAGCCGTCCGGGAGCTCGCCCACGACGAAGCGGCGCGCGTCGTACGTGCCAGAGAGCGCGAGGAGCCCGCCGAAGAGCTGCGGCCTGGACAGCATAAGCACGCACGCGTTAAGCGCACCCATGCCCGCGCCCGCAAGCACGGGCGGACGATCGTCTTCGCACGTGGCCGCGACGAAGGGCAGCAGGTCCTTCTCGACGAACTTGAAGAAGTTCTTGATGTTTGAAAGGCGGTACTCCGGCACGGCATAGCGCGAGTACCAGCCCATGAGGTCGACGGAGTCCGTGCAGACGAGGCGCATCATGCCTGAGTCGACGAGCGGGGCGAGCGCGTCGACCATGCCGCCCTCCGACCAGCTGGCGAACGAGGAGTCGCCCTCGGGCAGCACGATGACGGGCTGGCCTGCGTCACCGTACACCTCCACCTCGATGGCGCGGGAGAAGTCCTTGCTCTGCAGGGTCGCGTGCGTGCTGTTCATGCCATGGTCTCCTTACGACGGGTGCTCGCCGGGGCGCGTGCGTTCCGTTTCAATTATGCGTCACGCGGACGCGTGGGCGCACTAGATTTGAGTGGACGTTGTCCGCAGTACCCGCAAGGTGCGGCATGCGCGGGACGCACACGAGGAGACCATATGCGTCGTGCATAATGGGAGCCTTGGAAGCACGCTTGCGCCCGCGGGGCGCCGCATTGCAGATGGGAAGACATTTGATAAAGCTCATCCTGACCGACCTGGACGAGACGCTGATTCACTTTGGGCTGACGCGCGCGACCGACCACGCCATTGCCGCCATCAGGCGCGCACAGGCCGCCGGCGTGACGTTTGCCGCCACGACGGGAAGGATCCGCCAGGGCGCGTGCGCGGCATTTGGCTTTGCGCGCGAGTGCACGCAGTCTGCCGTGATGAGCAACGGCCAGCTTGTGCTTGCGGACGGGCAGCTGATTGGCCAGGTGGAGCTTGACCACGAAGGCATGGAGCGCCTGGCCGCGGAGCTGGTGGGAGACCGCGACTTCATGCTGAACGTGATCACGCGCGCCGAGACGATGGAGCCCGTGCGCGTGATCGTGAGCGACGACCCTAACGCCGCCCGGCACGCGTTTCGCGCGGACAGCGACGACGTGGTGGTGATGGACCACCTGCCGGACGGTCCGCTGGTGAAGTCGAACATCCACGTGATGGGCGGCGTGGAGCGGATGGACGAGGTGCGCGAGCGCCTGGAGGCGCTGTGCCCCGGCATCAGGCTGATGTCTCCCGGGCCGCAGGTGCCCATGTTCGACGTTGCGCCTAAGGATTGGTCGAAGGCGAAGGGGGCGGAGCTGCTGCGCCGGCACCTGGGCATTGGCGTGGACGAGGTGGCCGCGTTTGGCGACGCGGAGAACGACCTGGAGCTTCTGGGGTTCTATCCGAACTCCGTTGCCGTTGCGAACGCCGTGCCGGAGGTGGCAAGCGCGGCGCGCTGGCACATTGGCGCGAGTGCGGACGACGCCGTGGCGGACGCGATAGAGGACATCGCCCGCGCGAGCGCGGAGGGCCGCATGCCAGACTTCATGTGCGAGGCGGAAAACGAGCGCGGCCTTGCCATGCGCGCGCGGCCTGCCGGCGACCGGAAGGTGGAGTCGCTGCCGTACTTCAGGCCGCGGGCGTAGGCCGGGCGCCCGCGAAGGGGGCAGCTCTTCTCGCCTGGCGGCGGAGGGACCTACGCGGCATGGCGACGCGGAGCGCACGCGGAGCGCACACGGGACGCCGATTGGTGCACAATTGGTAGTTGAAGCGACCGCGACGAGCAAGCTGGAGGCTGCCATGAGGACCCTTGCACCTGACTGCATCAAGCTGGGATTTGGCATGATGCGTCTGCCGAAGCGCGAGGACGGGACCATCGACGTCGAGACGACCGCGCAGATGGTGGACGAGTTCCTTGCGGCGGGCGGCAAGTACGTGGACACTGCCTTTGTGTACGAGGGCTCGGAGGACGCCGTGCGGCAGGCGCTGGTTGAGCGCCACCCGCGCGACTCGTACTACCTTGCGACGAAGCTGAACGCCGGCGAGTGGGCAGCGAAGGACGAGGCCGCCGCGAAGGCGGAGTTTGAGCAGAGCCTGGAGCGCACCGGCGCCGGCTACTTTGACTTCTATCTGCTGCACGCGCTGTCCAGCGATAGCGTGGGGCTGTACGATAAGTACGGCATCTGGGAATACGTGCGCGACCTGAAGGCGCGCGGGCTGGTGCGGCACATGGGGTTCTCGTTCCACGACGGGCCGGAACTGCTTGACCGCCTGCTGACGGAGCATCCCGAGGTGGAGTTTGTGCAGCTGCAGCTGAACTACGCCGACTGGGAGGACCCGGTGGTGCAGTCTCGCGCGAACTACGAGGTCGCCGTGGCGCACGACGTTCCCGTGGTGGTGATGGAACCCGTGAAGGGCGGCACGCTGGCCGCGCTTCCGCCTGCGGTCGCAAAGATCTTCCGCTCCGCGGACGCGACGGCCTCGCCCGCGCGGTGGGCCATCCGCTTTGTGGCATCGCTTCCGAACGTGATGATGGTGCTGAGCGGCATGTCGACCCCGGAGCAGATGGCGGACAACCTGAGCTTCATGCGCGACTTCAAGCCGCTTTCGAAGGAGGAGGCGGCCACGGTGGACGAGGTCCGTCGCGCGTTTGACGCGATCGATCGCATCGCGTGCACCTCGTGCCACTACTGCACGGGCGGCTGCCCCGTGCACATGCACATTCCGGACATCTTCCGCACCGTGAACGAGTACAAGCTCTTTGGCAACCTGGAGCGCTCGCGCAAGGACTACGTGCGGCGCGCCGGCGACACGCTGGCGTCCGAGTGCATCCAGTGCGGACAGTGCGAGCAGGCGTGTCCGCAGCACCTGCCCATCGTGAGCCTGCTTAAGAAGGCAGCCGCCACGCTGGAGTAGCGCAAGGCGGATGGCGGAGCGAAATGGGACAGGAAGCCCACAATCTGACACAAGCGATTGCTGTCAGATTGTGGGCCGTATTTGCGTGGAAGGAGACCCCTTGGGGGCTCAAACTCTCTCACCTTCTGACAGAAGCATGACCTGTCAGTTAATGGCGCCAGGGAACCCCCATTATCTGACAGAATCGCCACCTGTCAGATAATGGGGGTTGAAGAGCTCCCACTTTCTGACAGCAGTACAACTTGTCAGATAGTGATGACCCGAAACCCTCACTATCTGACAGATGTTGAACCTGTCAGATAGTGGCACTCCTGGAACCCCCACTTTCTGACAGCAACGTGACATGTCAAATAGTGATGCCTTAAGTGCCCCTTTGGCAACGTGCAAGCCCTCATGCCCCATCACTATCTGACAGCTGTAGGATCTGTCAGATAGTGAGACTTCCAGCCCCACAACTACCCGGGATTCCCAGGCAGCCTATAAGATGATTTGTTCGGCACACTGCACCTTCCGTCCAGCCGAGCTAACGCGCGGGGCGTACGTCCAGAACCTCGGTACGCAACTGACCTCTCATTTTTTCGAACGCTTTAGTTGGTGGCCGGAGTTTCACCCCCAGGAGTTTCGCCAGCACCGCCATCGCGGCCTCGAAGCTCGACAGCATGCGAATCTCCCTCTCGGTGATTGTGATGCAGGAGGCTCCCATGGCGTAGTACCCCTTTTCCCTCATGGACGTCTGGGTGATTCCCTGTGCACCGTCGTGCCAGCGGACTCCGAGGACTTCAAGGGCTACTCGCTGTTCAGGCCACCAGAAATCAGGTCTAATAAACGCAGAGCCAAAGCAACCTCGGGCCTCAATGGGAACCTCAACCCTATGGTTCACGAGTGGCTTCGGCAACCCAAGGCTTCCCGTGTGGCGCGAGCAAAACGCCAGGGCGTATGTCTGGGCTTCAAGCGGCGATGCCAGACCATCGGCCACCAGCGGGAGCGACCTCCTGACCGACCTAGCCCCAGGAGCACCCGCCATCGCATCCAAGTAGTTTGACAACCTAACAATCGTAGTCAGTGGCGAAAGGCCGTACGCCGTAGCCGCCCCGCACTCGTCCGTGCAGCTTTCGATCGAGACCCCCTCTATCTGACCATATGATTCGATTGCTTCCGGTCTACAAGCCCTATACGTCCCCAGCACCTGATCAACAAGAAGTGCCGTCTTTGCCACGCCAAGACCCCGCGCCATCTGCATCAGAGCCATCTCGGGAGGACACGCAAACACGTTTGCAGGGCACTCTATCTCGACCCGAGCCAGGTCGTCCCATGGCTGGACGTACGACCAACCGTGGGGAATAACACGTCGCGTGGCAAACGCATCCGCCCTCACAGGCACAAGCATATGCACGGGTGCAGGTAGACCCGCCCTCACCAACGACGCCACGACATCTGGCCTCATACACGTGGGTGGAGACACGCGAAAGGACTGGACCCGCAAGCCGTCCACATCCATCGTACCGCTCGCCATTCCCACTGGCAGTCTCGCGCCGTCAGCACTTACAAGGCCAAGGTCATGCGCCTCTATGCTCGAAATATGTCCCACGACCGCAATCGACATGCCGGCATGCTATCCCCTCGCCCGCATGCGCGTCGCACCCTTTCCACCAGCGGCGCCTCGGGCCAGATGTCGCCTTTCACATGTCTGCACGCGAGCTCGCGCGAGGCGGGCGCTCCCGCACGCCAGAGCGTTGCCTCCAGCCGCAATTCGCGCTGCCAAGCGCATGCCAACCGCGCCATCTTCCAGATGCCTTCCTCTCCTGCCGAGAAGAGCCGCCCCCCCTCCCCCAAACGGCAAGCGGCACAGCAAGGCGGGCGGACCCCAAACGGAGTCCGCCCGCCAATACCCGCCGCGCGCGCCATCGCCGCGCGCGGCGGCGTCGCGCCCGTCATTTGGCCTGCGCTAGTCGCACACGTGGCCGCCGCCGGGAACAAAGTGGCATGCGCCGCCGCCCTCGTGCTTCGGGGCGTCCGCGCCAATGCGTCCGGCCAGATAGTCGATGATGTCGCCGCTCTCGTACATTGGCTTGCCGTCAATCAGCAGGCACGGGCACTGCCTCTTGCCGCCAATGCGCACAAGGTCGTCGCCGTTTGTGCCCTGGGTCACGTCCAGGTGCTCGATCTGGATGTCGTGCTCGCCCAAAAACGCGTCCACCTTCGCGCAGAAGGGGCATCCAGGCAGGACGTAGAGCTTCAGGTCGTCAAAGCTGGCCATGGGGGCCTCCCGTCGTTCGTGCCGCCCACGCTCCGCGCGGGCGGCGTTCCGTTTCCTGCAGAACGTCTACCCAGAACCCCGCGGGGGCAAACGTGGCCAAACGGCGTTTGCCAAAAATGACTGTTTGGCGCCCCAAGAATTGGATATCCTAACGACCATAGTCACGCCGGCGGGACCGCCACCGCACAGGTGGCAACGCCCCTACACCTGAAGGGAAGGTAAACGCATGGTCACCACAACCCAGGACGAAGACCACGTCCCACGCATCACCGGCACGCTGCGAGCGCACTCCATTCAGGTCCCAGACGTGATCTACCAGGCCAAGGGCATGGTCATCATGGGGCGCCGCATCAAGTCCATCGTCTTCTCCACGGACGTCGCCATCATCCGCAACTGCAACGCGGACGCCGTGCTCGCCGTCTACCCGTTCACGCCACAGCAGACCATCTCGCAGGCCGTCATCAGCGCCGCGGTCAGCCCCGTCTTCGTGGGCGTCGGCGGCGGCACCACGCGCGGCATGCGCTCCGTCGTCATCGCGCAGGACGCAGAGGCCCAGGGCGCGTTCGCCGTGGTCGTGAACTCCCCCATGAGCAACTCCAACATCCGCCTCATCCGCCGCGTCATCGACATCCCCATCATCGCGACCATCGCCACCGGCGACGAGGACGTGCAGGCGCGCCTCGATGCCGGCGTCACCATCCTCAACGTCGCCGCCGGCGCCAAGACGGCCCAGGTCGTGCGAGACATCCGCAAGGACTTCCCCACCGTGCCCATCATCGCCACGGGCGGACGCACGGACGAGTCCATACAAGAGACCATCCAGGCCGGCGCAAACTCGATCGTGTACACGCCGCCCTCGAACGCGCACATCTTCGGCGACATGATGGCGGAGTACCGCCAGCTCAAGACCAAGAACCCGGAGTTCCATTTCCGCACGTCGGACACAAGCCGCGATGCCGTGCACGACTTCTTCGAGCTGTTCCACGGCACGCACGCCGGCACGGACGCAGACCTCGACGCCAAGCCGGGCCACGGGAACGATCGCGACAAGTAGCCCCCGCGGACCACGCAAAGCCACCCACGCCCCTCATACGCCAACGGGCGAGAAGAGCGCATCCACGCCCTTCTCGCCCGTCCTTTATCGCGCCAGCCTCGCCGCCGCGGCCCCGCGGGCCGCGCCATGGCCTAGACCGAAATACCCCAAAGCGTCGCGTCGGCGCCGGGCGCGTCCACCTGCACGCGGTAGCGGTCGGGATAGTAGCGCGTCGACATGCACAGCTCGCCGTCGTTCGCGAACACCTCCACGGAGGACGCGTCGCCCACTACGCGAAGGTTTCGCAGCTCCGGCAGCGGTTCCCAGCGCTCCGTGCGGCCGCAGCCGGCGTCAGAGCGCTCCGTGCGCCCAAACGCCATGCTCAGCCGGCCGTCGCGCCACGTGAGCGCAAGCTCGTCCGCCAGGGTCACGCGCACGCCTTTCGTACAGGCACTCGCGTCCAGCACCAGGTCAAACGCCGTGCGACCCTCAACGTCCAGCACGCCGTCCACAGAGCGAACCTCGTCCGTGCGGCGCGCGTCCAGCTCGCGCACCGGGGCCTGCCTCACGCGCCCGCCCGCAAGCGTCACCTCGCGCGGCACCGTGAAGCAGTGCTGCCAGCCCGCCGCGACCGTCGGGTCGTTTCCGTACGTCGGCTCGTCCGGGATCCCCATCCAGCCAATCAGGATGCGTCGGCCGTCCTCCGCGGCAAACGTCTGCGGCGCATAGAAGTCGAAGCCGGCGTCCCACAGGGCAAAGTCGCCCAGCTCGCAGCGGCCCGTAACATCGCCCTCCAGCGTGAAGTAGCCGGACTGGTACACGTTCCTGCGCTCCCAGTCTCCGCCCTCAAGCCCCTGGGGAGAAACGCCCAGCACCTTGGCAGACCCGCCCTCTCCGTCGGAAAGCTCGAAGTAGTCCGGGCACTCCCACATGTAGCCAAAGCGCACGGGCGTGGTCACGCGGCTCATAAGCTCCCAGCGCGCCAGGTCGTCGGAGCCAAACACCAGCACCTCGCCCCAGTCGTCGTCGCGGCGGGCGCCCTGCACCATCAGGTAGCGCCCGTCCTTCTCCCACACCTTCGGATCGCGCACGTGGCAGGTGTCGTCCGTGGGGTAGTCCGCGTTCGTCATCACCACGCGCTTGGGCCCGTGCGCGTCGCCGTCCTGCGTCGTCACCCACACGGTGTTCGCCTCGCGGCCGGTGCGCACGTAGTCGTAGCCGTCCGCGTCCTCAAGCTTCACGTTGCCGGTGTAGAACAGCTCCATCCGCCTCCGGCCGTCCACCTCGCGAACGAGCGCACTTCCGGAGTACACGCCAGAGCAGTCCGCCGGCTGGTCCGGAAAGAGCGTCACGCCGTGGTAGTCCCACGTCAGCAGGTCGCCGGACGTGGAGTGCCCCCACATCTTCACCCCGCCGGACGCGTTGAACGGTGAGTACTGAAAGAACGCGTGGAACGTCCCGTCCACCTGGCACAGCCCGTTCGGGTCATTCAGCCAGCCCACGGGCGGCATCAGGTGAAACCCCTGCGCGTATCGGCCGTGCCTCGCCGCCCCCTCCGCGCCAATGCGCAGCGCGTCGAGGTCGCGCTCAAGAGCGTTGGACATGTGTTCCTCCTCGCAATCGACTTTGACAGGAGCCACCTTGATGTCACATCATACTGGTATCGGTCTCACATTGTGGGCGAGAATCGCCGCGGCCACGGCCGCCACGCCCCCGCCACAGCACGTCACCCAACGCGGAAGGAGCGCCCGTGGACATCAACTCCATAGCGAAGCTCGCGGGCGTCTCGCGCGCCACGGTCTCGCGCTACCTGAACGACGGCTACGTCTCCGCCGAGAAGCGCAAGGTCATCGCCCGCGTCATCAAGGAGACCGGCTACGTGCCGTCCCAGCAGGCCCAGACGCTGCGCACCGGCAAGACAAACATCGTCGGCGTCATACTCCCCAAGGTCAACTCGCACGCGGTCTCGCGCATGCTCTCCGGCATGACGCTGGAGTTCAACGACGCCCACTACCAGACGCTGCTCGCCAACACCAACAACAACAAGGACACCGAGGTCTCCTACCTGCAGCTCTTCGCGGAGGGCAACCAGGTGGACGGCATCATCCTCATCGCGACCGTACTCGACCAGGAGCACCGTCGCGCGCTCGACGCGCTACGCGTGCCCGTCGTCATCCTCGGCCAGGACATGGAGGGCTGCTCCTCCGTCTTCAACGACGACTACCGCTCCATGCTCCAGCTGTGCCGAAAGGTGCTTCCAAACAGCGCCCACCCCGCGTACATCGGCGTGACGCAGGAAGACGTCTCCGCAGGCCAGGAGCGCCGTCGCGGCTTCCTGGACGCCTGCGCGGAGCTCGGACTCGACGTTCCCGCGGACGCCATGGGCACAAGCCCGTTCTCGCTCGACGGCGGCTACGAGTGCGCGGAGTCCCTCATGTCCCGCCATCCGGAGCTCGACACGTTCGTGTGCGCCACGGACGTCATCGCGTTCGGCGCCCTTACGTGCGCGCGCGAGTACGGTCGGCGCGTGCCAGAGGACGTGCAGGTCACGGGCGTCGGCGACAGCGAGCTCACGCGCGTCGTCACCCCCACCCTCACCTCGATCCACCACCACTACCAGACGTCCGGCCGCGAGGCCGCAAAGCTCCTGATCGAGGCCATGACCGGCAAGGACGTGGTCCCGCGCGAGATTCGCATGTCCTACGGCATCATGATGCGCAACTCCACGCGCTAGCCCCCACCCCAGACATCGTCCGTCCCCGCGCACCCCCGCCACAAGCCGTCCCAAACGCTATGGGAACTATCCCATATCTTTCAGCGCGCTCCCCACGCCATGACGCCGGGCGAGAAGAACGCGGTCACCTTTGCCTTCACAGGATCGCCATGAAAACCGTTCCATACACCGAGCATTTCCTACCGTTCGTCCGTCTCAGCCGCTGATGCTGACTCTTCTGCCTTCGGCAAGGCGTTTCATAGTGAGTTGTGAGAACGATTTCACATGCCATGCCACCTTCTGGGGGCACACGTCACCCCCAAGGCACGTGGAATCGCCGTCGGGTACCAAGCCAACCTTGGGAGGGAACCATGGCATTGGACTACAAGGAAGCCGCGCGACAGGCACTAGAGGCCGTCGGAGGGGCCGACAACGTCGTCTCCGCAGCCCACTGTGCCACCCGTCTGCGTCTCGTGATCGCAGACAACGGCAAGATCGACAAGGACAAGCTCGAGGACGCCCTCGGAGCGAAGGGCAACTTCGAGGCTGCCGGCCAGCTTCAGATCATCTACGGCACTGGCACGGTCGACAAGGTGTACGACGAGTTCGTCAGCCAGGGCGGCATCACCGCGGTCAGCAAGGCCGAGGCGAAGGAGGAGGCCGCCAAGCAGGGCAACGCCTTCCAGCGCGCCATCAAGGTCCTCTCCGACGTCTTCGTCCCCATCATCCCCGCCATCGTGGCCTCCGGCATGCTCATGGGCATCATGGGCGCCCTCAGCTACATGGGCACCCCCGTCGCGGACGGCGGCGCCGGCTTCTTCATGCTCGACCAGAACACCGTCTGGTGGCGCATCGCGAAGCTCATCAACGCCTGCGCCCTCGCAAACCTGCAGATCCTGCTCGGATTCAGCGCCGCAACGGTCTTCGGCGGCAACCCCTACCTCGGCGCGTCGTTCGGCGCCCTGCTCATCAGCAGCGACTTCATCAACGCGTACAGCGCGAGCGATGCCATCGCCAAGGGAACCATGATCACGCTCGACGTCATCCCCGGCCTCTACAGCATCGACTGGGTCGGCTACCAGGGCCACGTCATCCCCATCCTCGTCGGCGTCTGGATCCTCTGCTTCTTCGAGAAGCGCCTCCACAAGGCCGTGCCCGAGATGTTCGACCTGTTCGTGACCCCGCTCGTCTCCGTCTCCCTCGCCGCCTACATCACGATCCTCTTCATCGGCCCGATCTTCGTCTGGCTCGAGAACTCCATCCTCGGCCTGCTCATGTTCCTCCTCAAGGTGCCCCTGGGCATCGGCTACATCGTCATCGGCCTCATCTACAGCCCGTCCGTCGTCACCGGCCTGCACCAGATGTACACCGCCATCGACGTCTCCATGCTCGCGAAGTACGGCGTGACCTACTGGCTGCCCATCGCCTCCGCGGCCAACATCGCCCAGGGCGGCGCCTGCCTCGCCGTGGCGCTTCGCACCAAGTCCGAGAAGACGAAGTCCCTGGCGGTTCCCTCCGGCATCTCCTGCCTGCTCGGCATCACCGAGCCCGCTATCTTCGGCGTGAACCTGCCTAAGATCAAGCCGTTCGTCGCCGGCATGATCGGCTCCGCATGCGGCGCCCTGTGCTGCTACATCTTCAACCTCGCGGCATCCGGCACCGGCGTCACCGGCATCTTCGGCATCCTGCTCTGCATCGCCCAGCCCATCCAGTACGTCATCATGTTCGCCGTCGCCTTCGGCGTCGCGTTCGGCATCACCAGCACCATCTACAAGGACGAGGATAAGACGAAGGCCGCGAAGAAGCCCGATGCCCCGAAGGCAGCCGAGCCCAAGGCCATGGTCGCCCCGCAGGTTGACGCCTCCGCAGCGAACGCCACGACGCTCGTCTCGCCCATGACCGGCACCGCGCTTCCCCTCTCCCAGGTGAGCGACCCCGTGTTCGCGAGCGAGTCCATGGGCAAGGGCGCTGCCGTCGAGCCCACCGAGGGCGCCATCTACGCCCCGTGCGACGGCAAGGTCACGCTCGTGGCCAACACCGGCCACGCGCTTGGCATGATGTCCGACGACGGATGCGAGGTCCTTCTCCACATCGGCATCGACACGGTCGAGCTGAAGGGCGCGCCGTTCACGGCCCACGTCAACGCAGGCGACCACGTGAAGGCCGGCCAGCTCCTGATGGAGGCCGACCTCGACCAGATCAAGGCCGCCGGCAAGGCCGCGACCACCATGGTCATCGTCACCAACTCCGACGACTTCAAGTCGATCGAGGGAACCTCCGGCGCGGTCGTTGCCGGTGCCTCCCTGGTGAAGCTCTCCAAGTAACCGCTCATCCAAGTCCATGCCGCGCGTCCCGACCCGGGCGCGCGGCATGGCATATCCTTACGGTCGGTCGCGACGTTGCGACCGATCGACGCAGACAGAAGGGATCTGGGCATGTACGACGTAACCGCGCTGGGCGAGCTGCTGATTGACTTTACGGATGCCGGGATGTCGCCCTCCGGGCAAAAGCTGTTCGAGCGCAACCCCGGCGGCGCCCCCGCAAACGTCCTGGTGGCGCTGCAGAGGCTCGGCCACTCCACGGCGTTTGTGGGCAAGGTCGGATGTGACATGCACGGCGTCTTCCTGCGGCAGACGCTCGAGGAGAACGACGTCGACTGCTCCGGCCTCGTGAGCGACCCCGACCACTTCACCACCCTCGCGTTCGTGGCGCTCGACCCCACGGGCGAGCGCACGTTCTCGTTCGCGCGCAAGCCCGGCGCTGACACCCAGCTGCGCCCGGAGGAGCTCAACCGCGACGCGCTGCAGAACACGCGCGTGCTGCACGTGGGCTCGCTCTCGCTCACCGACGAGCCCGCCCGCTCCGCCACGCTCGAGGCGCTGCACATCGCGCGCGACGCCGGGGCCACCCTCTCGTACGACCCCAACTACCGCGCATCACTCTGGCCGGCCGCCGAGGTCGCCGCGCAGCAGATGCGCTCCGTCGTGGGCATGATGGACCTGGTGAAGATCTCCGCGGAGGAGACCGGACTCCTCACGGACGAGTCCGACCCGATCGAGGCGGCCCGCAAGATCCTCGCGCAGGGACCCAAGGTCGTCGTGGTCACGCTCGACGCGGACGGCGCCATGGTCGTCACGGCCGAGGGCGCGCGCATGGTGCCGAGCTTCCGCGTAGACGCGACGGACACCACCGGTGCCGGCGACTCGTTCTGGGGCGGCTTCCTGTGCGCGCTGCTCGACTCCGGCAAGAACGTCCGCGACCTCACGCTGGACGACGCGGCCTCGTTCGCGCGCTTCGGCAACGCCGTCGCCTCCCTCTGCGTGCAGGGCAGGGGCGCCATCCCCGCCATGCCGCCGCGCGGCGCGGTCGAGGACGTGCTCGCCAACAACGCCTAGCGCGTCGCACGGCTCCCTTACCAACCCCCTGTCAGCCACGCTTCACCCATACGCCAAGCGGGCGAGAAGGACAAGGTCACGTCCTTCTCGCCCGCCTTTTGCATGCGTTGCCCCCCTGTAGTCAAAACCGAGTGCCTCATTTGTTCGGTTTTGTTACCTAGGATAATTTCGTACGCCTAATTCGTTCGGTTTTCACGGGAAAAGAAGAGCGCCATGCCCAGCCGGACATGGCGCTCGCTTGGTTGCATCCTGCCAGGGCTTACTGGCGGTAGTAGCTGAGGAAGTCCTCGAGGGCGTCCATCGCCTCGTGCAGCGTGTGCTTGCGCGGCAGGTAGACGATGCGGAAGTAGCCGGGCGTCTCCCAGTTGAAGCCCTTGCCGGCTGTCACGAGCACGTGCTTGTCCTTCAGCAGGTCGAGCGCGAGCTGGTCGTCGTCCGTGATGTGGAACTTTTCGGGGTCCAGGCGCGGGAAGATGTAGAACGCGGCCTCGGGCTTCGTGACGGTGACGCCATCCATGTGCGAGAGGCGGTCGTACACGTACTCGCGCTGCTCGTAGATGCGGCCGCCCGGCACCAGCAGGTTCTGGCTGCGCTGGATGCCGCCCAGGCACGTCTGCACGATGGACTGCGCCGGGACGTTGGAGCACAGGCGCATGTTCGAAAGCATGTTGATGCCGTCGATCAGGTCCTTCGCGATGCGCTTGTTGCCGGAGAGGCTCATCCAGCCAATGCGGTAGCCCGCGACCATGTGGCTCTTGGACAGGCCGTTGAACGTGATGCAGAACAGGTCGGGCGCGAGGCTCGCGATGGAGACGTGCTGCTTGCCGTCCATCACCAGGCGGTCGTAGATCTCGTCCGCGAAGATCACCAGCTGGTGCTCGCGCGCGACGTCCACGATCTGCTGCAGCACCTCGCGCGGGTACAGGGCGCCCGTGGGGTTGTTGGGGTTGATCACGACGATGCCCTTGGTGCGCGACGTGACCTTGCTCTTGATGTCGTCGATGTCGGGGTACCAGTTTGCCTGCTCGTCGCAGACGTAGTGCACGGCCGTGCCGCCGGCAAGGGTGGCGCACGCGGTCCACAGCGGGTAGTCCGGACTCGGGACCAGGATCTCGTCTCCCTCGTCCATGAAGGCGTTCATGGCAAGCTGGATGAGCTCGGACGCGCCGTTGCCGGTGTAGATGTCCTCCACGTCCACGTTGGGGATGCCCTTGAGCTGGTCGTACTGCATGATGGCCTTGCGCGCCGTGAACAGGCCTCGGCTGTTGGAGTATCCCTCGCACTCCGTCAGCTGGTCCTGCATGTCCTTCACGACCTCGTCCGGCGTGCGGAAGCCAAACGGCGCGGGATTGCCGATGTTGAGCTTCAGCACGTGGATGCCCTGGTCCTCCATGCGATAGGCCTCGTCCAGGACGGGCCCGCGGATGTCGTACAGGACGTTGTCGAGCTTAGACGACTTCTTGAACTGGCGCATGGAGCTTCCTTCCCCTTGCCTGCCGGCGGCAGTGCCCTTCTCCATCGTGTTGGTGCCCCTCGAGCCCTCTTTTGGCTCCTGTCTTTCCTCCCCGTGCGATGCCGACTGTGCGACGGCATCGCGCGCGGCGGCCTCTTGCGCAGCTGCCTCTGGCTGCGACGCGGCCTCGCCCTCCGCAAGCCACTCCTCGCTCACGCCCAGCGCCTGGGCGAGAATGACCACCGCCTGGGCCCGAGGCGTCACCTTGCCGCTGAGGTACTGGCTCAGCTGGCTCTTGCCGAGCTTGTGGTCCTGCTCCGCCGCGATGCGGATGAGGTCCGACTGGCGGAGGCCGCTCTTCTCCATCGCTTCCGCAAGCCGATCGCTGAAGAGGTTCTGGGACATGTCCGACCTTTCGAAGTTCAATTTCAATCTAACGCAGATGTCCGTAGTTCAATTCGCAAATTGAACTACGGACACTTTAGCACAACGATTTTGAACTCAAAGGTTCAATTTTTTCGACACGCTGTCAACGCATTTGAACGGTGGGGATCCTACTTGCGCATGTGGGCCTTCGCGGTAAGCGCGTCTGCGGGGACGTGCACGCGTATCACGGCGACGGGCTTGGCCATGAGCCGGGTGATCGGGAAGTTGCGGCCTGTCTGCTGGCGCATGAGGAGCTTGAGGGCGTGAACCTTCTCGTCCTCGTCCGTGACCAGGGAGGCCGTGCCCTCGCCCATGACGCTGGAGTAGAACGAGCCGTACTTGCAGGCCAGCTTGTAGGGCGCACTGCCACCGTCGTCCAGGTCGACGTCGCACTCGAGCTCGACAAAGCACGGTGCGCCCTCGCCAATCACGTCTATCTTGCGGCCGCTGCGCGCGGAGTGCATGTACAGCGTGAGGTCCGCGCCGGCGTACTCGTAGCAGTAGTGCAGCGGCACCACGTACGGGCGGCCGTCGTCCACGAGCCCCAGGTGCATGATGTGCGCCGCCGAAAGGATGCGCTCGATCCTTGCGGGGTCGGTGACGGAGCGGTCCTTCCTGCGCATTGCTTGCATGGGAGCCTCCTGGCAGTTGGCTATCGGCGGTTGGCGTTTGACGGCCGGTGGTTCTTGCTCGCGGTTTGCGACGCGCGCCCGCCCGGACCTAGGACAGGAAGTCCAGGTACTCGTCGAGCACGTTGAACAGCATATCACCGGATGCGACGGACACCTCCGCCGTGCTGTGCGAGATGCGCGCGTGGGTGTACAGGTCGCGGGCGGACGTGAGCACGAGCGCCGCGACGACGTTGTACGTGGGACCAAGCACGACCTCCAGGTACGGCACGTACTTTGCGGCCTGGTCGACCTCTGCCTGGTCGATGGCGTCCTTCATCTTGAACTCGAGGCTGAACGCGTAGCCCGGGCGCACGAACGCGGGAGGCCCTGGCGCGCCCGTGGCTGCGGCTGTGGCCGCTGGCGTGGGCGGCACCAGCAGCAACACGTCCGCGTAGATCCGCACGTGGCGTGCGCGGCGTATGCGCAGCTCGAAGCAGAGCTCCCAGTTGGTGGGGTCCGGCGACCCCAGCTGGCGCAGGTCCGAGAAGAGCGAGGCCATGGCGTCGTGCGTGTCCAGAAACGAGTGGAAGAGTCCGCGCGCGTTATTGAGGTTGCGCCCGATGCGCGCGCAGCCGCGCTTGAGCTCGGCCAGCCACGCGTCGCGGTCCTGCGCGAGGAACTCCCCCACCGTGCCGTACCAGCCGCAGAACTCGCCGAGGCCGTGGTGCGGGACCGTCTGCCCGATGAGGCCGTACCACAGGTAGGCGTCGTCGCGATAGCAGAGGTCCCGCACGAACGGCGACGCGTACAGGTAGCGGTTGACCGTCGTGCGGTCGATGCCGAGCCTGCGGGCGACGTCGCGTGCCCTCACGCCGTCCTCGCTGCAGATGAGCGAGTAGATCGCACGCTCGTTGGCGTCTGCGACTGAGGATGGCACGTTCTTCTCCCTTGGCGCTTTTGCGGGTTGGCGCTTTGCCGGGCGCGCGCCGGCCCCGCGGATACGGGCTGCTAGACCAGCTTGCCCTGGCAGTGGTCGCACATGTGCTGGATCATCTGGGCCTCGAAGCCCGTGTAGTCGCGGCGGCGCGGCTTGAGCTCGCCGTCGACCAGCTCGTCGAAGCTGACCTTCACCTTCTGGTAGCGCGTGACCTTGGACGGCTCGTCGCGCGTCATGCAGCCCTCGACCATCTTCGCGGCGCGCAGGCCCATCATGATGCGGGGGTTGTAGAGCACGTGGTCCGCGCCGGCATCGTCCTGGAACACGACGACGGCCTTCGTGACGCCGATCTGGTTTGCGGCGAGGCAGCCGCAGTCCTCGAGCGAGTGCATGGTGTCGATGAGGTCCTGCGCGACCGGCGCGTCCTGCGCCGTGGCGCGTTCGCACCTCTTGGAGAGAATCGCCTCGTCCTTGCAGAGTTCCTTGATCATGTGGGCTCCTTCCCGGCCGCGTTTGCGCGGCCCCAAGGCGCCCGTGCGGCGCCGTGTACGTTTCGACAGTCGTTTTGACAGTATATCCGTTGGTGCTAGCGCGCGGCGCACAGCGACCCCTGCGCACGAAGCGTCCGCACCACGTGGCGCGGCACGGCGTGCGTGACGCACGGCCCGATGACGGTGCCGGCGGCGCGCTTGGCCGCGGGCGAGCCGTTTGCCGTGGCGTACGCGTGCCTGAAGCGCTCCAGCATCACCACGTCGTTTCCGCCGTCGCCGTAGACGGCCACCTCGTCCTCCGCGATGCCCAGGCGCGCGGCCAGCCACGCGAGGGCCTCCCCCTTGTTGACGCCGGCGGCCGTTATCTCGAACATGCACGGGTCGAACGGCGCGTTGGTGGCGACGTCGGCGTGCCGGGCGAGAAACGCGTGGACGTCCTGGGCGAGGCCCGGTCCCTGGAGGTGGGCGTTCACCTTCAGCACGTCGAGCGACGCGAGCTGGGCGGGAGTAACACCGTACACGTGCTCCGGAGGTCCGACGAGCCCCGGCGCGCGCATGAGGAGCCGCCGGGCGAGCGGCGCGTTGCCAAACGACGCGCGGTGCTGCTCCAGGCTCTGCAGGTGGTACGTGTGCCGGACCGTCACGAACTCAAGCGGCGCCGTGGGAAACGCCGCGGCGAGCTCTTGCACGAACGCTGGGTCGAGGCTGCGGGTGCGGATGGGGGCGCCGCCCTCGTCCAGCACGATGGCGCCGTTTGCGCACACGACGCACACGTTGCCCGCAAAGCCCATCTGGCGCCCGCTCCTGAGCGTGCGTCCCGTGGCGAGCGAGAAGTGCAGCCCCGCCTGGCGCACGAGGTCGATCGAGCGCAGCACCACCGGGTCCGTGCGGTGTAGCGCGTTGAGGAGGGTGCCGTCGAGGTCCGAAGCGAACAGCCTGATCATGGTGCCTCCCCTGCCGCGCGGGCCACTGCCGTCACGTCACGATACCACTGCGGCGCCGCGTGCGCGCCGGGGGCAAGATGGGCCTATGATGCTGGGGCGGACGCGTGGGCCACGGACCCACGGGCATGGTCGCGGGCGCGCCGGGCTTGGCGCGCCGCGCAGGACGGGAGGCATCGCAGGTGTTCAACATCGTGCTGTACGCGCCGGAGATCCCGGCGAACACGGGAAACATAGGCCGCACGTGCGTGCTCACGGGATCGCACCTGCACCTGGTGGAGCCCCTGGGATTTAGCCTGGACAGCCGCATGCTGCGCCGCGCCGGCCTTGGCTACTGGCAAAACCTGGACGTCACGCGCTACGCCGGCTGGGACGAGTTCCTGCGGCAGAACGGCCTGGCGGCCGACGGCGCCACGCCCGCGGACACGCCCCAGCTGCATCTGCTGACGAAGAAGGCGCGGCGTACGTACGCGGAGTCCACGTACCGCGACGGCGACTTTCTGGTGTTTGGCTCCGAGAGCACCGGCATCCCGGAAGAGGTTCTCGCGGCGTACTCCGCGAGCTGCGAGCGAATCCCCATGCTGCCGGACGCGACGTCGCTCGCCAACCGCGACGCGTGGGCCGCGCACGAGGCGTCGCTTGGGGACGCGGCCGCAAGCGCGGGGGCCGGCGCTTCTCCCCTTGCGCGGCAGGACATCTGCGGCAACTTCGTGAACGTGGACGACTGGCGCATCAGCGCGCTCAACCTGTCGAACGCGGTCGCCGTCGTGCTGTACGAGGCGCTGCGGCAGACGGGGTTCGCGGGCATGGGCGACGGTGCGTAGCCGGCGCGCGGATATTGCGCCACGGCACACGCGCGGGCGCGCGATGGGTAGACTAGGGGTATCCGTGCGAAACGCCGGCAAACCAAGGAGCATCCCATGTCTTACGACATTACCCATAGCAACGATAACGCAAGCGACGGCACCCTGACGGACGGTGCGGCCGCGCCTCGCCGCGGGTACCAGCCCACGGACGAGAAGGACTTTGGCACGAAGTCGATGGAGACCCTGCAACGCGCGGCGGCCGAGCTGTCGTTCCTGCTTGACCGCGACTACCCGCGCGAGACGGCCGTGGAGTTTGTGGGCAACCGCTACCAGTTCACCACGCGGCAGCGCCTGTTTCTGAATCGCGGCGTGAGCGGCGAGGCAAAGCGGGCCGCGCGCGCCGCGAAGCACCTGGAGCTTGAGGACCTGCGCGGGCGCGACGTGTGCATAGACGGCTTCAACGTGATCGTGCCGCTCGAGGTGGCGCTCGTGCACTCCCCGCTCATCCGCGCGCAGGACGGCGCCATTCGCGACCTGGCGGGCATAAACGGCACGTACCGCTCCGTGGAGCAGACGATGCAGGCCATCGACCTCGTGCTCGACCTCCTGACCGAGGCGCAGGTGGCCTCCGCCACGTTCTACTTCGACCGTCCGGTGCGCAACTCCGGCCGCCTTGCGAAGACGATAGCGGACTACGTGCGCGCCCTGGCAAACATCCAGCCCAACCTGCCCAAGGTGCAGGCGGCGCTTGTGGACAACGTGGACAACGAGCTTGCGGGCCGCGCGTACGTGGCCACGAACGACAGCGCGGTGATCGACCACTGCCAGAGCTGGGTGAGCCTGGACGCGGCGGCGCTCGACCGCGTGGACGACGCGTGGGTGCTGGACGCCATCGCGCCGGACGAGGACCCGCTGTACCCGGACCCCAAGCGCGACATCCTGGAGGCGGACGCCTCAACGTTTGGCACGAGCGCCGCGGCGGACGAGAAGGGCCCCGCAAGCCGCATACCGATGATCCCCATCAGCGTTCAGGACCCGGGAGACACGTTCCTCTCGTAAGAGACGCGTTTCCCTTGCAAGGGAGCCCCACCCGTAAGGAAGGAAGAGCATGGACATCCAGAACTTCTATCGCGGCACCGAGTTCTATGCGCAGGACCACCTGGGCGCGCACGCCACGCAGGGCGGCGTCACCTTCCGGACGTTTGCGCCGGCGGCCGACGGCATCGTGGTGCTTCTGGACGACGGCCCGCACGAGATGCACCGCGCGCAGGACGGCAACTTCTGGGAGGCGGAGGTCCCCGGCGCCAAGGCGGGCGACCACTACGAGTACCGCATCTACCACGGCGGCGGCTACGTGGACCACGCGGACCCGTACGCGTTCGCGTCGGAGCTGAGGCCCAACCACCGCTCCATCGTGTGGGACCTCTCCTACGAGTGGGGCGACGCCGAGTGGGTGGCGGGCCGCACGCGGCGCAACCGCCAGCTGGACGGCCCGCTGAACGTGTACGAGATGCACGTGGGGTCGTGGCGCAAGCGCTCCGGCGACGAGCCCTCGGACGACCCGGCGGACTGGTACACCTACGATGAGCTGGCCGAGCCGCTGGTGGAGTATCTCACGAAGACCGGCTACAACTACGTGGAGTTCATGCCGCTGTGCGAGTACCCGTTCGACGGCTCGTGGGGCTACCAGCCGACGGGCTTCTTCAGCCCCACCAGCCGCTACGGCACGCCGCAGCAACTCATGCGCCTGGTGGACGCGCTGCACCAGGCCGGCATCGGCTGCATCCTGGACGTGGTGCCCGTGCACTTTGCCACGGACGCGTGGGGCCTTGCGGATTACGACGGCACGCCGCTGTTCGAGTACCCCAACGAGGCCGTGGGCGTGAGCGAGTGGGGCAGCCACAACTTCATGTACAGCCGCGGCGAGTCGTGCAGCTTCATGCAGTCGTCCGTGAACTTCTGGCTCGGCTGCTACCACTTCGACGCGGTGCGCATGGACGCCATCAGCCGCATCATCTATTGGCAGGGGGACGAGTCGCGCGGCGTGAACAACCAGAACGTCGAGTTCATGAAGCGCCTGAACGCCGGCGTGAAGTCGCTCAACCCGGGCACGTTCACCATCGCGGAGGACTCGACGGACTACGAGGGCACCACCCGCCCCGTGGAGCAGGGCGGCCTGGGCTTCGACTACAAGTGGGACATGGGCTGGATGCACGACACGCTGAGCTACTTCCAGCTTGACCCGTACTTCCGCAGCGGCAACTACCACAAGCTCAGCTTCAGCATGATGTACTTCAGAAACGAGCGCTACCTGCTGCCGCTCTCGCACGACGAGGTGGTGCACGGCAAGGCCACGATCGCCCAGAAGATGTGGGGCGAGGGCGACCTCAAGTTCCCGCAGGCGCGCTCGCTGTACTGCTACATGATGGTTCACCCCGGCAAGAAGCTCAACTTCATGGGATCTGAGGTGGCGCAGCTGCGCGAGTGGGACGAGCGCCGCGAGCAGGACTGGTTCATGCGCAAGTTCCCCAAGCACGACGCGTTCTACCGCTTCTGCACGGACCTCAACCACCTGTACCTGGACCACCCGGCCCTGTGGCAGGAGGACTACGCCGAGCACGGCTTCGAGTGGCTGGACGTCGCGTCCACGGAGCGCTGCACGTACGCCATCGAGCGCCGCTCCGCCGCGACGGACGACGGCGCGATGGCGTACGCGGGCGAGAAGGACGAGGGCGCGGAGGCGCAGCCGGCCGCGGGCGAGCGCATCGTCGCGGTGCTGAACCTCTCCGGCGCGACCCAGGAGGACTACGAGGTGGAGGTGCCCGGCGCGACGAGGGCCGAGGTCCTTCTCGACAGCGACTGGGACGTGTACGCCGGCACCACGCCGCACGGCGCGGAGGCCGTGGCGCTGGACGCAGGCACGCACGTGCTCACGTGCACGCTGCCGCCGTTTGCGACCGTGATCCTGAGCGTGGAGTAGCGCGCGGCAGCGTGCTTTGGGCCGCTAGTCGTTTTCCGCAAGCCACGAGCGCATCATGCGCAGGTAGCGAGGGGTGTCGTCCGCGTAGCACATGTGGCGGCACCCCTCAAACAACTCCCAGCGCGCGCCGGGGATGCCGTCTGCCATGGTCTTGGCCACAAGCGGCGTGCACAGGTCGTCCGTGCCGCTCACCACCAGGGTGGGCACGCGGATCTGGCCCAGCCGGTCCGTGTAGTCCCAATCGCGCAGCGTGCCCTGCGGCGTGAGCTCGTTGGGGCCCCACGCCGTCACGTACGACTCCGTGCCGCTGCGCTTGGGGCGACGCAAGCACTCCGGCGCGTCCGGACCGTACGCGAGGTCCGCGCAGTGCAGCTGCATGTAGTGGTCGATCGCGCGCTGGTACGCCTCGCCCTCAAAGCGGCCGGTCTCCTCGGCCTGGCGCAGCGCCTGCCACTCACGCTCGGGAAGCATCCGCGCCATGCGGTGCTGCTCGCGCCCCCACAGCTGCGAGGACGGCAGCGTGCTGCTGAGGGTCGCACTCAGCACGCCGGCGGGCTGGCGCTCCACCAGGTACGTTATCTCGAGCATGCCGCCCCACGACTGCCCCAGCAGGTGGAAGCGCGTGAGCCCCAGGTACGTCACGAGCGCCTCGAGCTCGTCCACCCAGGTCTTCGCGTGCCACAGCTCCGGGTGCCCCTCCACGTACGAGTTGCCGCAGCCGAGCTGGTCGTAACTTATGACGGCGCGGCCGTCTGTAGCCAGCGGGTCAAGCAGCTCCATGTAGTTGTGCGTGGAGCCCGGGCCCCCGTGCAGGCACACGAGCGGCGCCTTGCCCGCGGCAAGCCCCGCCCGCACGTCGCCCGCGATGCGATAGTACGTCCGCCACTCGCCAAAGGGCATGTAGCCCTCGCTCACCCTCACGTCCGCCCTTGCGGCAACATCGTCAGACACGCCAGCCCCCTCACGCCGTCGCGGCGTCCCCCATGGACGCCCGCGCATGCCATTGTAGCCGTCAGCGCCGCAGCCGTGCGAAACGCGGTAGCATGCCAGTAGAAAGATCCGTGGGCCACGGCGGCCCGCCCGCAGAGGGAGGCACCATGCGCAAGATCCTGATCGTGATCGACATGCAGAACGACTTTATCGACGGCGCGCTCGGCACGCCGGAGGCCCAGGCCATCGTGCCGGGCGTCGTGCGGAAGATCCGCTCGTACCCCGCGCGCGACGTGTTCGCCACGCGCGACACGCACCCCGCGGACTACCTCTCCACGCAGGAGGGTACGTACCTGCCCGTCCCCCACTGCATTAAGGGGACGGACGGCTGGCAGCTGCGGCCGGAGGTAGCGGAGCTCGTACCCGCGGACCACGTGTTTGACAAGCCCACGTTTGGCTCGACGGAGCTCGCGCGCGCCGTGAGGCAGATGGCCGAGCACGAGGAGCTGCAACTTGAGCTCGTGGGCCTGTGCACGGACATCTGCGTCGTGTCGAACGCGCTCTTGCTTAAGGCCGTGCTGCCGGAGGCGCGCATCTCCGTGGACCCCGCGTGCTGCGCCGGCGTCACGCCGCAGAAGCACGAGGCCGCGCTCGAGACCATGCGCTCCTGCCAGATTCAGGGCCTGTAGCAGGGCCGTAGCGGGCGCGCAACGGGGCCGCAGCGCGCTCGCGGCGCGCCCGAAGACGCTACGCCCGTGCCTGCCGGTCGAAGAACGCAAAGCCGGCGGCAAGGGCGTCGCGCGCCTCCGGCATGCGGGAAAACATCTGGAAGGCATGGGGGCACCCGTGCCTGACGTCGAGCGCCGCGGGGTGCCCCGCCTCGCAAAGCCGCTGGTAGAGCACGCGCGCGTCGTCCACCAGGCACTCCGTGTCAGACGCGGAGAGAAACACCGGCGGCAGGCCAGAGAAGTCGCCGTACAGCGGCGACACCACCGGGTCGCGTAGGAACCTCTCCGTGCAGGCGGGTCCGCCGTACACCATGCGGAGGGCGCCCTTCTCGACCGCGTCGCGCAGCAGGTAGTCCGTGGCGACGTTTGCGGAGTGCGACGGGAGGCTCTCCGCCTGCGTGACGGAGGGCGACAGCGCCATGATGCCGCCCGGCTGCGCCATGCCGCGCCCCTTGAGCACGAACGCGAGCGAGAGGGCCAGCGTGCCACCCGCGGACTCGCCGGCGACGATCACGTCTGCCGGGTCGATGCCCTGCGCGAGCACGCCCTGCCACGCCGTGAGCGTGTCGTCGATCTGAGCGGGCCACAGGTGCTCGGGGGCAAGGCGGTAGTTGCAGCTCATCACGTTGCGGCCGTGCACGTCCGCGATGTACTGGCACACCTCGCGGCGCTCGCGCGCAGACCCGGACATGTACCCGCCACCGTGCACGTAGAGCACCCAGCCCGCGTTGCCCCGCTTCGTCAGGCACTCGCCCCCCAGCCCGTTGAGGTCTACCTCCCCAACCGTCACGCCCTTGGGCGCGCACGGCGGCCGCCTGGCAGAGGCGCCGTCCCCGTCGCCGTGCACGTGCGCCTCCGGGGACGCGTCCCACGGCCTGTCCCTGAATATCGCGTTCATGAGCTCTGCGTACTCGCTGGGCACAGCCCCTCCTCACTCGCGGCGACGCCGCTGCCCCTTATGCTTCCCGTCCCGCTCCGGGACCGGCCTTGCCGGCTTCGCCACCCTCGTATCCCGCACGGGGGACGCAAGCCTGCGCTCGATTATGCCAAACTCCTCGAGCACCTCTGGCGCCTCGAAGACGCGGTTCCTCTTCCCGCGCGTGGTCAGCGCGATGATGCCGGCCTCCTGCAGCCTGTTGACGGCGGCGCCCACGGAGGAGGTCGACCGTCCCGTCGCGGCAACGAGCGACTCCACAGAGAAGACCGGCGCGTTCTGCACCTCCACAAGGAGCGCCTCGAGCGCAGACCCCCTGCGCGGCGCGCGCCCCAGGCGCTCCACCCAGCGCTCCCTCATGGCATCCATGCCGGCGGAAATCTCGTCCACGTCACGGCAGGCAGAGACGACGGCGGCCGAGAAGAGCGACACCCAGTTGTCGATGGCCTTTCGGCCCTCGTCGCGCTCCGTCCAGTGCTGCAGGTCGTACAGGCACGCGCGATACTCCCGCGCGTCCGTGGCGAGCGCGAGCGATATGGGAGGGACCCCTTCGCTCACCGCGCCGCGCCGCAACAGCACCACCTGGATGAGCGCCCTGCCCACGCGACCGTTGCCGTCCAGGAACGGATGGATGGACTCGAACTGCGCGTGGCAGAGCGCCGCCTGCACCACTGGTGGCACGTCGGTCCTGTTCGCAAACGACATGAGGTCGTCCAGAAGCTCGGGCACCATCTGCGGCGCAGGCGGTACGTACGTCGCGTCAAGCGGGTTCGCCCCGCTGCTGCCGATCCAGTTCTGCTCCGTGCGCACGATGCCGCCAAAGCCCTCGATGTCGGTTCCCCTGCGGAGCTCCTCGTGGATCCTCTGGAGCGACGACACGTCCAGCTCCCCAAGCTCGCCCGCCATCCTCACCCCGCGCTCCATGGCATGGATGTTTCCCAGCACTGCCGCAACGCGCCAGTCGCTCCGTATGCTCGCCGGGTCAAACTCGTGCAGCTCCGCCCTGGCAAGACGCCGCGCCCCAATGGAGAGTCCCTCGATCTTGCTGGAGGCCACCGCGTCCGCACGCAGCAGCAGACGGGCAATGCCCTCCGTGTTCGTGGCCGACCCGCCACGCCTGGCGGCAAGGGCGTCCTCGGCCCGTAGCACGTCGCTCACGACGTCGCTGGAAAGCGCGAGGTCGAGCTCTGACAGCCGCGTGGGCTCGTACCACTTGTACGGCCCGCCCCTGCGCCCCCTCCTTGAGAGCTGCGTCGGGTCCGGCTCCCAGAACGCCTCGTGGTACCGTCCCATGTCCGCCCTCCCTCGCGCAACTCGAAGTTTGTGATCTCCATAATACGACTTACGACACAACTCAAATTATGAGCTATCTATAATTCGACTTAATCCATAAGTCGAAATATAGAGCGCACGCATCACGACTTGTCACTCCCGAGCAACACTCGCCTCCACGCTACAATGGACGCCATCACACCGGCACCACACCAAGGGGAGGCACCATGGCGACACCAAGGCCCACGCGCATACAGGCGGCGCTCTTCGACTTCGACGGCACGCTCGCGGACACGGAGCGCCTTGGCATCGAGCTCGACGACGAGGTGTACGCCCACTTCGGCATCACGCCCACTCAGGGCGAGAAGAACTCGCTCGCCGGGACCGACGGCCTCGAGTCGATCCCGGCCCTCTTCCGGGCGCACGGCATGGACGTGAGCGCAGAGGAGTTCTTCGCGCACAGACGTCCCAGCGACGTGATCTACGAGGAGATGCCGCTGGAGGCGTCCCCCGGCGCGCGCGAGCTCATGGCACGCCTACGCGCGGACGGCACGCGCGTGGCCGTCGTCTCGACCACGGAGCACCGCCTCGTCGTGACGGCGCTGGGACGCGTAGGCCTTCTGGACCTGGTGGACCTCGTCGTGGGCGGAGACGACGTCACGCGCCACAAGCCGGACCCGGAGCCGTACGCCCGCGCGCTTAAGGCGCTTGGGATCGCGGCGCACGAGGCCGTCGCGTTCGAGGACTCCCCCTCCGGCGTGGCGTCGGCGCAGGCAGCGGGCGTCCACACGCTGGGGTACACGGGCTCGAGCGTCCCGCAAGACCTTTCCGCCGCGGACGAGCTCTTCTCGTCCTTCGAGCTGTTGCGGCTCTAGCGCCGCGCGTCAGCCCCGTCAGCCCCGGTGCCCCGGCGCCCTGTCAGCCCCGGTGCCACGGCGCGCGGCCGTTCGCAAGGTTGAGGAGCGCACGCGCAACGCCTGCGGGCAAGGCACCGCCAGAGCAGTTCACCAGGCCAAACAGCGCGCAGTCCACGCTCGACGCAATCGACATGCGGCACTGCGGGTCCATCGGGTCGCCGTACTGCCGCTCCACCGAGCCCTTGATCCGGTTTGCCACGAAGCGGCACGCAGCGGAGGTCTGCGCCATCTCTAGCAGCGAGTCCGTCTCGTCGTACGTCCCCCTGGCGTGGTGCGCCTCCGAGGGGACGGGCCTGCCGAGAAGGGCGCGGAAGTCCGCCTCCGTGGGCCTTCCCTCCAGCGAGCGGTACCACGTGCCCGCGAACTTGCCAGGCGCGGCGATGCCCTTGCCGGCAACGTCCAGCGCGCCGCGCAGGCGCACGTCCTCCACCGAGGAGCCCACGAGCACCTGGTAGGTGCCGCCCACGAGCTTCCATGCGCCGTCCCAGACGGAGAGGCTCCCCCTGTCCAGCACCACGCCCACGCGGCGGGTCTCGCCGGGGGCAAGCTCCACGCGCGCGAAGCCCGCAAGCTGCACGCGCGGGTGCGGCAGACCGCCGGCGGGCGGCTCCACGTACACCTGGGCCACCTCCGCGCCCGCGACGCCGCCCACGTTCGTGACGTCGAAGCTCGCCGTGCGGCTTGCGGCGTCCACCGCGAGCGCGCCGTACGCGAAGCTGGTGTAGGAGAGCCCGTGCCCAAAGCAGTGCGCCACCGGCACGCCCGCCGTCTGGTAGTAGCGGTATCCCACGAAGACGCCCTCGCGGTACTGCGACTGACGGTGCGGCTCGCCCCAGCACCCCGCGCACGGCGCGTCATCGGCGTGCAGCGGCCAGGTCTCCGGCAGCTTTCCCGATGGGTTCGTCGCGCCCTCCAGCACGTCGACCGTCGCCTCGGCGCCGGCCTCGCCGCCAAGGCCTGCGCACAGCACCGCGGCCACGTCCTTCTCCCATGGCAGCTCTACGGGGCTTCCGCACTGCAGCACCACCACGGTGTGCGGGTTTGCCTGGGCCACGGCGGCCACCAGGCGGTTCATGCCTCCCGGCAGGCGCATGTCCGCGCGGTCGTAGCCCTCGGACTCGATGGCCTCGGGAAGCCCCACGACCACCACGGCCACGTCCGCCTCGCGCGCCGCGCGCACGGCCTCCTCCACGCGCGCCCGCGTGGTCCTGCCGGTGCGCGCGTCGTAGCCGGCGGCGTACGCCCAGCCGGGACGCAGCCCGCGCATGGTCGCGACGCGCCGCGCGTTTATGTGGCTGGAGCCGCCTCCCTGGTAGCGGGGCCGCTCCGCCATCTGGCCAATGAGCGCCACGCGGGCGCCCGCCGCAAGCGGCAGCGTGCCGTCGTTGGCCAAAAGCACGTGGCCCTCGGCGGCCACGTGCCGCGCAACCTCGCGGTTTGCCGCGACGTCCATTGCGGCGGGGTCGGCTCCGCCGGCATGCGCCATGGCAAGGGCCACGAGCCTGCGGGCGCTCTCGCGCACGCGCCCCTCGCGCAGCGTGCCAGAGTCCAGCGCCGTCGCCGCCCGTCTCTGCAGGTGCGTGCCGCCGCCGGGCATGGCCAGGTCGCAGCCGGCCTCGTACGCGGCCGCGCGGTCGTGCATGCCGCCCCAGTCCGTCACCACCACGCCGTCGAAGCCCCACTCGTCGCGCAGGATGTCGCGCAGGAGGTGGCGGTTGTCGCTGCAATAGACGCCGTTCAGCATCACGTAGGCGCTCATCACCATCTGCGGCCTGGCGTCGCGCACCACCATCTCGAAGGCGCGCAGGTAGATCTCGCGCAGGGTGCGCTCGTCCACCACGCTGTCGTTGCCAAAGCGCCTGTACTCCTGCGAGTTCACGGCAAAGTGCTTGATGCACGAGCCGACCCCCGTTGACTGCACGCCGCGCACGTGACTCGTGGCGAGTGTGCCCGCAAGCAGGGGGTCCTCCGAGAAGTACTCGAAGTTTCGGCCGCAGAGCGGGCTCCTCTTGATGTTGAGCCCCGGCCCCAGCACCACGCCCACGCCGGCGCCCATCCGCTCCACGAGCTCCGGGTCCCACGTGGCCGCCGCCGTCGCCAGCGCCGGGAAGCACGTGGCGGGCTCGGAGTCCATCATGTCCCGCGCACCAGGCCTCTGGTGGCGAAGCCCCGACGGCCCGTCGCTCACGGCAAGCGCCGGCACGCCCGCCTCGGGATACGCCCTCGTGTGCCAGAAGTCCGCGCCAACGCCAAGGTCAAGCAGGCGGTCGCGGCCAAGCTTGGCCACGGTCTTCTCGGCCGCGTCCGCGTACCTCGCATCCATCGCTAGTCCTCCCCGCCCGCACCGGCGGCGCGCTCTGCCTTGCGCTGCGCCAGCACCACGCCGACCGCCTTGATGAACGCGCACAGGCTCTGGTTGAGGTCGTCTATTCCCTCGTTTCCGTACGCGCCCTCCAGCCACGAGGCGTAGGCGTTGCGCACGCCACCCAGGAGGAAGTCCACCGTCTCCAGCGGGAAGTTCCCGCCGTTGGGGTCCTCGCTGCGGGCGATGTCGCGCAGGTGGCGCTCTATGCGGTCCATGAGCGCGCCCAGGAACGGCCCCAGGCGGTCGTTGTCCACGAGCTTGCGCGTGAGGGCAAGGTTGTCGCACACGAAGTCGCTTATCTGGCGCAGAAACGGCATCGGGTCCTGAAAGAACGCGTTTGTGACCAGCGGGTCTATGGAGGCCGATACCTTCTCCGTCAGGTCGTCCATCGTCTGGCGCATCAGCTGGTCCACGCTGTCGAAGTGCGCGTAGAACGTGCCGCGGTTGAGGTCCGCGCGGCGCGTGATGTCAGACACGGTGATCTTGTCGTACGGCTTCTCGTCAGGGCCTCCTCCAGAAGGCGGACGGACCTCTGCGCGTTGCGGTTCCTGCTGGCTTCCACGTTTCCTCCCCCGCCTGGGCGCCTGCCGGCGCCGCCGTTCTTCTCGCACACCTGCGCGGCAATCTGTTTGGTTTTAAACACGATTCGAAATGCTGTGCAAAAAGCTCCCTTGCCGCGCACATCCCATACGCTTGGGTATTTTTCAACATGTGTATGTTTTACCACATGTGAGCGTCTTAGGACGGATGTTCGCTGGAGTGGGGCAACGTGCCGGCGAACGCGAGGGAAGGGAGTGCCTGGAAGGATGGAGAGGCTGTTTCGCGGAATCCTCAGGCACCGCAGGGTGGTCATCGACGTGTTCGTAGCGCTGACCGTCATCTGCGCATGCCTGATTCCGCAGGTAAAGATCGATGCGAACATGAGCGACTACCTGCCGCCGACGGCAAAGTCGTCGCAGGACCTGGACGCCATGAAGCGCATCTACGGCAACGACATCGCAAACGCGCGCGTGTACGTCACGGGCATCAGCCTGCCGGACGCGAAGGCGCTCGACAAGAGCCTCAAGGGCGAGAAGGGCGTCATCTCGGTCACGTGGCTTGGCGACGAGGTGGACGTGGACCAGCCGCTCGAGACCCAGGACGCGGACACGATCGCCGACTGGTACGACGGCAAGGGCTACCTGTTCCAGGCCGTGCTGAGGTCCGGCGTGAAGCAGAGCCAGATAGACCGCATCCGCGCGCTCGCGAAGGCGGTGCCCGGCGCGAAGACCGTCGCGATCGACGGCTCTGCCGCGGACGATGCGGCCAACATGGCCACCATCAACACGGACATGGGCAAGATCATGACGATAGCCGTGATCGTGGTGCTCGTGGTGGTGGCGCTCAACACCACCAGCTACCTGCACCCCATCGTGATGCTCCTCACCATCGGCGTCGCGATCGTGCTGAACATGGGCACGAACGTGTTCCGCGGCACCATATCCTCCATCACGCAGCTCGTGGCGAGCGTGCTGCAGCTCGCCGTCTCCATGGACTACTCCATCGTGCTGCTCACGAACTTCGGCCGCGCGCAGCAGAGGACGGACGACCAGTTCGAGGCCATGGTAAGCGCCATGACCAAGTCGTTCCCCGTCATCCTCAGCTCCGCGGCGGTCACGTTCTTCGGCTTCCTCTCGCTCGGCGCCATGCAGTTCCTGATCGGCGCCGACATGGGCATAGCACTGGCCAAGGGCATCGTGTGCTCGCTCTTCTCCATCACGCTCCTGATGCCGTGCATCCTGTACAACATGCGCGGGCTCGTCGCGAAGACCATGCACAAGCCGTTCTTCCGCTCCTTCCACCGCATGGCGAAGGTGTGCCACGCCGGGGCCGTACCCGCGCTCGTGATCGCGGCCGTGCTGGCGGTGCCGGCGCTTCTGGCGTCGCAATCCGTGAGCTTCACGTACGGGTCCGCGGCCAACATGTCGCCCACCTCGCAGGTCAAGATCGACGGCGACGTGATCGACAAGGCGTTTGGCAAGTCGCAGACCTGGGCCATCATGGTGCCGGCGGAGCACTGGGGCGACGAGAACGCCCTGGTGGACGACCTGCAGAAGCTCCCCACCACCAAGAGCGTGCTGTCGTACTCCACCATCGCAAGCTCGGCCATGCCGCACCAGCTGGCAGACAAGAGCCAGATAAAGCAGCTCTTCAGCGGCGGGTACAGCCGCATCGTGCTCACGTCGCGCATCCCGGACGAGTCCAAGCAGGCGTTCGACCTGGTGAAGAAGGTGCGCAGCCTCTGCAGGGCGCGCTACGGCAGCACGTACCGCCTCGTGGGCAACGCCGTGAGCTACGCGGACATCAAGGCGGTCACGTCCGTCGACTCCACCACGGTGAAGCTCGCCTCGATCCTGGCCATCGGCGCCGTGCTGCTCGTGATGTTCAGGTCCGTCTCCATCCCCGTCATCCTCATCATGGCGATCGAGGTCTCCATCTGGATGAACGAGGCCGTCCCCTACCTCATGGGACAGACCATCAACTTCGTCGCGTTCCTCGTGATAGACGCCGTGCAGCTGGGCGCCGCCGTGGACTACGCCATCATCTTCACGGAGGAGTACCTGGCGCGTCGCAGGCGCATGCCCAAGGCGGATGCGTCCATCCAGTCCATCGAGAAGACCGCGCAGCCCATCATGACGTCGAGCTCCATCCTGATCCTGGCATGCCTCGGCATCTACCTCAGCGTGTCGAGCCCCATGATCCAGCAGGTGGGCATGCTCATCGCCCGTGGCGCCCTCATCAGCGTCATCCT
>CACWMM010000017.1:0-27808 GCA_902761955.1 uncultured Olsenella sp.
GGGTCTCCCATGCGGCCGACGAAGTTGCGGTTCGTCGAGCTCACGCACCGCTCGCCCGCGGCGAGGATGCCCATGTAGCCGCCGAGGCACGGGCCGCACGTGGGGGTGGACACGACGCAGTGCGCGTCGATGAACACGTCCATGAGACCCTCGTGCACGCACTGCAGCCAGACGCCCTGCGTCGCCGGAATCACGATGCAGCGCACGTTCGGGTCCACGGTGCGTCCGCGCAGGACGTCGGCGGCCGCACGCATGTCCTCGATGCGGCCGTTGGTGCAGCTGCCGATGACGACCTGGTCGATGGTGATGTCGCGGCTCTCCGCGACGGGGTGCGTGTTGCTCGGCAGGTGCGGCCAAGAGACCTGGGGTACGACGGTCGCGGCGTCGATCTTCACGACCTGCTTGTACGTGCAGTCGCCGTCCGCGTGGTACTCCTTGTACGGGCGCTCGCAGCGGCCGTCCAGCCAGGCGCGCGCAACGTCGTCCACCTCGAAGAGACCCGCCTTGCCGCCGGCCTCGATCGCCATGTTCGCGATGGTGAGGCGACCCTCGACGGAGAGGTTGCTGATGGTGGATCCGGCAAACTCCATGGCGCAGTACAGCGCACCGTCCACGCCGATCTTGCCAATCACGTACAGGATGATGTCCTTCGCGGAGGCACCTGCCGGCAGCTCGCCGTCCACCTGGATACGAATGGTCTCGGGCACCTTGAACCACGCGCGGCCGGTCGCCATGCCGACGCCGGCGTCCGTGGAGCCCACGCCCGTGCTGAACGCGCCGATGCCGCCGTACGTGCAGGTGTGGGAGTCCGCGCCGATGATGAGGTCACCGGGGCCGACGATGCCCTTCTCGGGGAGAAGTGCGTGCTCGATGCCCATGCACCCCTGCTCGAAGTAGTGGGTGATGCCCATCTCGTGGGCGAAGTCGCGCGTGACCTTCGTCTGCTCCGCGCTCTTGATGTCCTTGTTCGGGCTGTAGTGGTCCGGAACGAGGAAGATCTTCGTCGGGTCGAAGACGCCGGCACCAATCTCGCGCACCGTCTTGATGGCAATCGGTGCCGTGATGTCGTTCGCGAGCACGCCATCGAGGTCGCACTCGATGAGCTGGCCGGGGACGACCTCGTCGAGGCCTGCGTGGTCGGCGAGGATCTTCTCCGCCATCGTCATGGGACGTGCCATGGTTGCTCCTTCCTAGTTGAGCGTGTCGGGCGTCGCCAGAAGCGAGTCCACGAACTGCCGCGCCCCGCGGGCGGAGCGTCCGCCGCGCCTGGTGGCGAAGCGCTCCGCGGCGAGGTCGAGCTTGCCCTCGTCCATGGAGATGCCCCTGTCCGCGGCAAGCTTGTGGACAATGTCAAGGTAGACGCCCTTGTCGGGCTTGTAGAACGTAAGGTGGATGCCAAAGCGGTCGGATAGCGAGACGATCTCCTGAATCGTATCGCGCTGGTGCACGTCGTCGCCGTCGCGGTCGCTGAAGCGCTCGCGCACCAGGTGGCGGCGATTGCTCGTCGCATAGATCACGACGTTGTCGGACTTCGCGGACACCGACCCCTCCAGAATCGCCTTCAGGGCCGCGAAGTTGTCGTCGTCCGCCGAGAACGACAGGTCGTCGATGAAGATGACGAACTTCAGTGGGTTCTGCGTGAGCTGGTCCAGGATCGCCGGAATGTCGCGCAGCTGCTCCTTGCGAACCTCCAGGATGCGCAGCCCCTCCGGCGCGAGCGCGTTCGCCACGGCTTTTACCGTAGAGCTCTTGCCCGTGCCGGCATCCCCCGTGAGCAGGATGTTTGCGGCGGGAAGCCCACGCAGCAGCGCGCGGGTGTTCTCCAGGATGGCGTTGCGCTGGCGCTCGTAATCGACGAGGTCCTCCAGGCGCTGCGGGTCCGGATAGCGCACGGGCACGATCTGCCCTCCGTCCACGCGAAACACGTGGTAGCGGGCGTACATGCCCCAGCCCGTCCGACCGATGCTCGCCGCCCTCTCCGCGTAAGCCGCGGGAAGGTCGATCCGGGAGTTGGCAAAGCGCGGCAGCAGCGCGCGAAGGTCCTTCTCGCCCACCGGGGCGAGAAGGTCGTCCGCCGTGAGGTTCGCCATCATGCCAAGCGTCTCGAGCTCGGTTGTCGCGGCATCCTCGAGCTCCTGCACGACACGGCCTCCCGCGCCAAGACGCCTGAGGTAGGCGTTCTCGTCGTCGAGGACCACGGTGCGCACGTGGGTGGCGAGGTCGGCGTCGCCCGTAGCGAGCAGCGCCGCCACCAGCTGCGCAAACGCGTCTGCGTACTCGTGCTCCAGACCGGGGCGTGCAGGGTCTGCCTCGAGCCGGTTTCCCAGCTCGACGCAGCGCGCCACCGCGGCGATCACGTCGTCTTCGAGCACGCCCCTGAAGACCGCGAGCGAAAGCAGGCCAAGGCGGAGCCTCTTGAACGTCGCCCCCGCGTCCCACGCGGCCATGCTACTCCCCTGCCGAGAGGACGGCGCCGTTCGCGCCGGAGCCCACGATTGCGGCGTAGCGCTTGAGGTAGCCGTGGAGCTCCTTCTGCTTGGGCACGAACGCCGCCATGCGGCGCTCGTACTCAGCGTCGTCGATCTTGAGCTCGATGCGGTTGTTGGGGATGTCGATCAGGATGGTGTCGCCCTCCTCGACGATGCCGATCGGGCCGCCGCTTGCGGCCTCGGGGGAAACGTGGCCCACGCAGGCACCGCGCGTCGCGCCGGAGAAGCGCCCGTCCGTGATGAGCGCGACGGACTCGCCAAGGCCGCGGCCCATGATCGCAGAGGTGGGGTTCAGCATCTCGCGCATGCCGGGGCCGCCCTTCGGACCCTCGTAGCGGATGACCACGACGTCGCCCGCGACGATCTTTCCCTCGTCGATGGCCTGCTGCGCCGCCTCCTCGCTCTCGAACACGCGGGCGGGACCCTCGTGGACGAGCATGTTGGGTGCGACGGCGGCGCGCTTGACGACGGATCCTTCCGGCGCGAGGTTGCCGCGCAGGACGGCGATGCCGCCGGTGGCGGAGTACGGGTCGTCCACCGGACGGATGACGCCGTAGTCGAGGACGGGGTGGCTCGCGATGTTCTCGCCCACGGTCTTGCCGGTGACGGTCATGCAGTCGAGGTTGAGCAGTCCCTTCTTGGAGAGCTCGTTCATGACGGCGTAGATGCCGCCCGCCTCGTTGAGGTCCTCCATGTACGTGCGGCCAGCCGGCGCCAGGTGGCAGATGTTCGGCGTGCGGGCCGACATCTCGTTCGCGTTGTCGAGGTTGAGATCGATACCGCACTCGTGCGCGATGGCGGGCAGGTGGAGCATGGTGTTGGTGGAGCAGCCGAGGGCCATGTCGACGGTGAGCGCGTTCGCGAACGCCTCTCTCGTCATAATGTCGCGCGGGCGTATGTCGCGGCGGAGCATCTCCATGACGGCCATGCCGGCGTGCTTCGCGAGCTCCAGGCGCGCGGAATACACGGCGGGGATGGTGCCGTTGCCAGAGAGGCCCATGCCGATGACCTCGGTCAGACAGTTCATGGAGTTCGCGGTGTACATGCCAGAGCACGAGCCGCACGTCGGGCACACCTTGCGTGCGTAGTCCTCCAGGTCCTCCTCGCTCATCTTGCCGGCGGAGTAGCTGCCCTGCGCCTCGAACATGGACGAGAGGCTGGTCTTGCAGCCGTGGACGTGACCGGCGAGCATGGGGCCGCCAGACACGAGCACCGTGGGCACGTTCACGCGTGCCGCTGCCATGAGCAGGCCGGGAACGTTCTTGTCGCAGTTCGGGACCATCACGAGCGCGTCGAAGCCATGCGCGAGCGCCATGCACTCCGTGGAGTCCGCGATAAGGTCGCGCGTGACGAGGCTATACTTCATGCCGGTGTGGCCCATGGCGATGCCGTCGCACACGGCAATCGCGGGGAACACCACGGGCATGCCACCGGCCATGGCAACGCCCATCTTGACGGCCTCGACGATCTTGTCGATGTTCATGTGGCCGGGGACGATCTCGTTCTGGGAGCTCACGATGCCCACGATGGGGCGGCGCATCTCCTCCTCAGTCCAGCCGAGCGCATGGAACAGCGAGCGATGCGCCGCGTTGCGCGCGCCAAACTTAATCTCATCGCTCGCGAAATGCTTGCGATCCGGAGCCTCTTCCATTGGTTCCTCCTTGTTCTTCTCGCCCACCGGGGGCGCGTTATTACCTCTTTAACTAGTTCGCAAGCGAGAAGCCCGCGTCCTGCAGGTGCTGGCGGATCTCCTCTATCTGCTTGTTGTCACGGGTCTCCATGCCCACGCGCAGGATGCAGCTCGAGATGGGAAGGTCGGGATCGGTCAGGTCGTAGTCGACGGACACGACGTTCGCGCCGAGCTCCGCGATGATGTGGCTGACCTGCTCCAGCTGACCCGGCTTGTCCGTGAGCTTAAGCGAGAGCGTGACCTTGCGGCCACTCATGGCAAGGCCGCGGTTGATGACGCGCGACAGGATGTTCACATCGATGTTGCCACCGCTTATGACGCAGACGACGCGCTTGCCCTCGACGGGCAGGTGACCGAACATGCAGGCCGCGACCGGCGTCGCACCCGCGCCCTCCGCGACGAGCTTCTGGCGTTCCATGAGCGCGAGGATCGCGGCGGCGATCTCGTCGTCCGAGACGGTCACGATGTCGTCGACGTACTTCTCGACCATCTCGAAGTTCAGGGTGCCGGGGACCTTGACCTGGATGCCGTCCGCGAACGTGACGGCGGAGTCGGAGGCGGCCCACTTGTCCTGGCGGAACGCGTCCGCGAACGCGGAGGCACCCTCCGCCTGGACGCCGTAGACCTTGCACTGCGGGCGTAGGCTCTTGATGGCGAGCGCGACGCCCGAGATGAGCCCGCCACCGCCGACGGGAACGACGACCGCGTCCACGCCGTCGAGCTGATCGAGGATCTCGAGGCCGATGGTGCCCTGGCCTGCGATCACGTCCTCGTCGTCGTACGGGTGAATGAACGTGGCGCCCGTCTCCTCCTGCAGGCGGACGGCCTCGTCGTGGGCATCATCGTACGTGCCCTTGACCAGGCGCACCTCCGCACCGAGCCTGCGCGTGTTCTCCACCTTCATGATGGGGGCGCCGTCCGGCATGCACACGACGCTCTTGACGCCCAGGCGCGTCGCCGCAAGGGCGACGCCCTGCGCGTGGTTGCCCGCACTGCACGCGATGATGCCGCGGGACAGCTCGTCCTTGCTGAGACGATTGATCTTGTAGTATGCGCCGCGAATCTTGAACGAGCCGGTGACCTGCAGGTTCTCCGTCTTCAGGTGCAGGTCCATCCCTTCGACCAGGTTGGGTGCCGCAATGAGGTCGGTCTTTCGAGCGACCCCGCGCAGAGCGTATGCGGCGTTGTACACCTTGTCCAGTGAGAGCATCCTGAGGTTCCTTTCTTGGGTTTGAACTGGGGTTTCCCACTTTTGCTACTGGCGGTTTGCTAGACCGCGAGGAAGTTCGTGATGTGCTGGCCGCCGGGGACCATGGGACGCACCATCTCGTCACGGTCGAGCACCACGTCGATCACGTAGCCGTGACCGCAGTCGAGCGCCTCGCGCAGCGCCGCCTCGAAGTCCGCGACGGTCGAGACGCGCCTGCCATCCAGGCCGTAGGCGCGTGCCAGGTCCGGCCACGAGGGCGGGCGGTCGAGGTTCGTCTGGGAGTAGTGGCCGTTGTAGATGAGCGTCTGCCACTGGTGCACCATGCCCAGGACCTCGTTGTCGTAGATGATGGTGATGATGGGCAGCTTGTAGTGCTCCTCGGTCGCGAGCTCGATGCAGTTCATGCGGAACGAGCCGTCGCCCGTGACGTGGATGACGCGCTTCGTGGGGTTGCCCACCTGTGCGCCAATGGCAGCACCCAGGCCAAAGCCCATGGTGCCGAACCCGCCCGACGTGAGCAGCTGGCCGGGATAGTCGTAGTGGAAGTGCTGGATGGCCCACATCTGGTGCTGGCCGACGTCCGTCGTCACGATGGTGTCCTGCGGGCACAGGCGTGCGACCACGTCGTCCACCTGCTTCGGGGTGAGGTGGCCCTCCTCCTCGTCGTACACCGTCTCGGTGGGATACGAGAACACGAACTCCTTCCACTCCGAGTGGTCGAGCTGCCCTGCGGACTCGAGTCGCTTGAGCAGCAGCTGGAGCACCTGGCGCACGTCGCCCTGGATGCCCTTCCCGCAGTGGACGTTCTTGCCGATCTCGGCCGGGTCGATGTCGATCTGGACGATCTTCGCCTTCGAGGCGAACGTGTCGGGCTTGAGGGCGATGCGGTCCGAGAACCTGCAGCCAAGCGCGAGCAGCAAATCGCAGTTGTCGACGGCCATGTTCGAGGCCTGGGAGCCGTGCATGCCAATCATGCCCGTGGTCAGGGGATCGCGTCCCCTGAAGCCGCCACCGCCCATGACCGTGATGGCAACGGGCGCGTCAATCTGGTTCGCAAAGCGGTTGAGCTCGCCGTTGGCCCTGCTGCGCACCACGCCGCCGCCGCAGATGATCATCGGGCGCTTCGACTCCAGCACCATCTGGACTACCTCGTCGACGTCCGCCGCGTCGACCGCGGGCGGCTCGAGCGACGCGCGAAGCCCATCGGGCAGAAGGCCAGGCGCAAGGTGCGAGAGGTGCTCGGAGAGGTGGACGGGCGCATACGAGGTGAACGTCTGGGTGACGTCCTTCGTGATGTCCAGGAACACGGGGCCCGGCCTGCCGGAGCGCGCCACCAAAAACGCCGCGCGCACGACGGAGGCGAGCTCGCTCACGTCGGACACCTGGTGCGTCCACTTCGTGATCGGCTTCATGACCGCGGTGCTGTCCACCTCCTGGAACGAGTTCTTGCCCAGCAGCTGGGACGTGACGTTGCAACTGATGGCCACCACGGGCGAGCTGTCCGCCATCGCGGTCGCGATACCGGTCGTCAGGTTCGTGGCACCGGGACCGGACGTCGCAAAGCACACGCCAACGCGCCCCGTGGAGCGCGCGTAGCCGTCCGCGGCGTGAGCGGCACCCTGCTCGTGGCTCACAAGATAGTGGTTGATGCCGCTCGTCTGGTACAAAGCGTCGTATACGTCCAGGATCGTGCCGCCGGGATACCCAAAGACGGTGTCCACCCCCTGCTCCTTGAGGCATTCCAGCAGAATCTGAGCCCCTGTCAGCTGCAGTTCCATCGGTCCCCTTTCCCTTGTTGCCCTGTCGCGTCGCTTCCTCGAGCCTCATCTGATGTCTAATAAAAAGAGTCCCCGCCCCTGGCGAAGACCCACATGCGTTGCAACCCCTTTGTAAAAAGAGGCTGCAACTAGATAATAATTAGGGTTTCAGCGGAGAAGACCATGTGTCCGCGAGCGTTAGACCTTGCCTCCGTCATCGGGCATCCTCCCCCAAACGTCTGAATCGTTACGAACCGTGAATCCCTATATTTGCACACCACGACGCGCTTCTCCATAGATGCTCCGCGCTCGTAACAAAGTGGTTGCATTGCCATCAGGCGAGTCGCAAAGCAGCTGGTAGAGACCAAAAAGGGAACGCGGCCCAGGACAGATGCCCAAGCCGCGTCCCCACGCTCTTCTCACGGTCTATCCGGCCGTCGAAGGACCCCCTAGTTGTTCAGGAGCTTGTCCTCGTCGTTCCACGCATACAGGGCGCGGATCTTCTTGCCGGTCTCCTCCATCAGGGTCTCGGCCTGCTGGCGACGCATCGCCTTGAAGTGGACCTGGTGGCTCTCCTCGGACATGTCAAGCAGGAACTCCTTGGCGAACTCGCCGTTCTGGATGCGCTTCAGGTTGTAGCGCATGCCCTCCTTGGCAGCCTCGGTGATCACGTGCGGGCCGGCGGTGTAGTCGCCGTACTCCGCGGTGTTGGAGATGGAGGAGCGCATGCCGGCGAAGCCGCTCTCGTAGATGAGGTCGACGATCAGCTTCATCTCGTGGATGCACTCGAAGTATGCGTTGCGAGGGTCGTAGCCCGCCTCGACCAGCGTGTTGAATCCGGCCTCCATCAGGTCGGTCACGCCGCCGCAGAGAACGTTCTGCTCGCCAAAGAGGTCGGTCTCGGTCTCGGTCTTGAAGTCGGTCTCGAGAAGTGCCGCGCGAGCTCCGCCGATGGCAGCGCCATAGGCCAGGGCGAGGTCGAACGCGTCGCCGGTGGCGTCCTGGTGGGCGCAGACCAGGCACGGGGTACCCTTGCCCTCAACATAGGTGGAGCGGACGGTGTGGCCGGGAGCCTTGGGGGCAACCATGATCACGTTGCAGTCCGGGCGGACGGTGATGCAGCCGTAGTGGATGTTGAAGCCGTGCGCGAAGGCGATGGTCTTGCCCGGGGCGAGGTTCGGCTCGATGTCCTCCTTGTACATCTTGGCCTGATACTCGTCGTTGATCAGGATCATGATGATGTCAGCCCACTTGGCGGCCTCGGCGTTGGAGACGACCTCGAGGCCCTGCTTCTCGGCCTTGGCCTTGGACTTGGAACCGGGGCGCAGGCCAACCTTCACGTCCACACCGGAGTCCTTCAGGTTCAGCGCGTGCGCGTGACCCTGAGAGCCGTAGCCAATGATTGCGACCTTCTTGCCGTCGAGCTTGCTGACGTCGCAATCCTGCTCGTGGAACATCCTGAATGCCATCTGTTCTTTCCTTTCGCTTGATGGACGGTACGGAAACTCTATGTGACAGAGGCTCCCATGGGGAGTCTGGGTCTCCCTTTGTTAACACGCTTGCGATGTGCGGCACATTTCCTTCAAATCGCGCCTAGACGCTCGCCACGTCCCTCATCACGCTCGGGCCACGCTCCAGGCTCACGACCCCCGTGCGGCACACCTCAAGTATCTCGAAGTCGCGCATCAGGTCGATGAAGTTGTCGATGCGCCTGCTTCCCCCGGCAATCCTGAAGACGATGGAGTCGCGGGTGTAGTCCACGATCTTCGCCCTGAACGCGTCAGCCGCGTCAAGCACCTGCGAGCGCGTCTCGTTGCGGTTCGCCATCTTGATCAGCAGCAGCTCGCAGCTGATGGAGTCCTCCGGGTCGAACTCCTTCCACGAGATGACGTCAGGCAGCTTGGCAAGCTGTGCCACCAGTTGGCGCTTCGAGCGCTCCTCGCCCTCGTACTGCACCGTGATGCGGCTCAGCTGCTCCGTCTCGGTCTCGGACACCGTCAGGCTCAGGATGTTGAACTGCCTGCGCCTGAACATGCTGGTAACGCGATTGAGGACGCCGTACTCGTTCCTGACCATGATGGCGATGTTGTACGTGGTCATCCGCCTACCTCCCCATCCTGGCGCGAACGTCGTCCATGTTCACGATCAGCTCGTCCATGGACGCCCCGATTCTCAGCACGGGCGTGACGAACTCGTCCTTGTCTATCGGCACCTCGATGAGCTTTGGCCCTGCCGTTGCCGGGTCACCCTGGGCGAGAAGTGCCTGCCCCAAGGCTTCGGAGAACTCCTCGATCGTCTGGACCCTCGTCGCCTCGGCTCCCATCCCTCGGGCAATCGCGCAGAAGTCGGCGCCGCCATGCCTCAGGGTGGTCATGGCGTAGCGCTGCCCCTTGAAGAGCGACTGCATCTGGCGGACCATCCCGAGCACCCCGTTGTTAAGAAGCACGATGCACACGGGTATGTGGTTGTCCGCCGCCGTGATCATCTCCGCCATGTCCATGGCGAAGGACCCGTCGCCGGTCACCAGGATGGAGGGCCTGCCGGTCGCCAGCGCAACCCCGTTCGCGGCACCAAGGCCAAAGCCCATCGTCCCCAGGCCGCCAGAGGTGATGAACGTCCTCGGCTTCGTGAAGCGCAGGTACTGCGCGGCCCACATCTGGTGCTGACCGACGTCGGTCACGACTGCCATGTCCTCTGAGCGCGCCGCGTCTATGGCCTCCATCACGTTCTTGGGGGTCAGCCCTTCTCGGTAGTCCGCGTACCCGCGTTCCTGGGCACGAAGCTCTCGCACGTGACGCACCCACTCCTCGTGGGTGTTGGGCTCTATGAGCTCGGCCACGTCCTCCAGGAAGGCCCGCACGTCGCTCTTGACCTCCACCTGGTCCTCGAGGCTCTTCGAGAACTCGGACGAGTCGACGTCCACATGCACGACCTTGCCACTTGGGGCGAACTTCGTGCGGTCACCCGTAGACCTGTCGTTGAAACGGGCACCAAGCGCGATGAGGCAGTCGCACTCGTACATCGCCCTTGTGCTGGCGAAGTGCCCGTGCATGCCCTCCATGCCCAGGAAGCCGGGCGCGTCGGTCGGGACGCCCGAGACGCCCATGAGCGAGCACCCTATGGGAGCTCCGATCTTCCTCGCGAAGTCGACGATTTCCTGCGACGCGCCGGACCAGACGGCCCCGCCACCGAAGTACACGAACGGCCTGCGTGACTTGTTTATTGCCGCGGCAGCTGCCTCAAGCTCATCTCTGGACGCACGGGGAGGCTCGTCGGCGGGAAGCGGCTCCGCATCCTGCCAGTCGATCATTGCACGCTGGACGTCGGCGGGAATGTCCACGAGGACGGGCCCCCGCCTGCCAGAGTTCGCAAGCCGGAACGCCTCGCGCAGCACCTCCTGCAGGCGGTTCGCGTCGCGCACGAAGTAGTTGTGCTTCGTGATTGGCAGCGTGACGCCCGTGATGTCAAGCTCCTGGAACGCATCCGTTCCGATCATCTGGTTCGACACGTTGCCCGTAATGGCAACCAGCGGTACGGAATCCAGGTACGCCGTGGCAATGCCCGTCACCAGGTTCGTCGCGCCCGGACCGGAGGTCGCGATCACGACGCCCGTCTTTCCAGTCGCCCGAGCGTAGCCGTCCGCCGAGTGGCAGCCATGCTGCTCGTGCGTCGGCTCGATAACCCGAATCTTGTCCGTCGCATCGTAGAGAGCGTCGAACAGCTCGAGCACGGTCCCGCCCGGATAGCCAAACACGGTGTCGACACCCTCGGAGACGAGGGTCTCGACAATGCCCTGTGCGCCAGAGATTCGCCTCATACTACTTTCCTTCGTTCGAGCGCTGCGTCTGAATCATGCGGTTGATTGCGTTAACGTATGCCTTCGCGGAAGATACGACGATGTCGTTGTCGGAGCCGCGGCCAGTGAATACTCGACCGTCTTCGGCCTGGATGCGTACGGTCACCTCCCCCAGCGCGTCGATGCCGCGCGTGACGGCCTTGACGGAGAACTCCTGCAGGTCACCGTGGACGCTGACGACCTGGTCGACCGCCTTGTACGCGGCGTCCACGGGACCGGTGCCGGTCGCGCACACCACGTGCTTCTCGCCCGACTCGTCGCTGATGGTCGCCGTCGCCGTCGGAACCAGCGGGTCGCCGCAGGAGACCTGAAGCGCGTCAAGGGTGTAGATGGCAGATGCGTCGCGCTGGCGCTCCTGCACCATGGACTCGAGGTCCTCGTCGTACACTTCCTTCTTCTGGTCCGCAATCTCCAGGAAGCGCTGGTAGATCTCGTCGAACTCGTCGTCCGGGAACGTGTAGCCCAGCTCTGCCAGACGGTGCTTCAAGGCCGCATGGCCACTGCGTGCGCTCAGGATGATCTCCGAACCGGCCGCACCCACGTCCGCGGGATCGAGAATCTCGTAGGTGTCTCGCGCCTTCAGCACGCCATCCTGGTGGATGCCGGAAGAGTGCGCGAAGGCGTTGGAACCAACGATGGCCTTGTTCGCCTGCACGTTCATGCCGGTGATGCGGCTGACCAGGTGGCTTGCCCTCGTGAGCTCCTGGGTTACGATGTCGGTGTGCGCGTCGAGCTCGTCACCGTGCATCTTGATGGCCATGACAACCTCTTCGAGCGCGGTGTTGCCCGCACGCTCGCCCAGGCCGTTGATGGTGCACTCAATCTGCGTGGCGCCGTTCTTGACGCCTGCGAGCGCGAGTGCCGTCGCCATGCCCAAGTCGTTGTGGGTGTGCACGCTGATCGTCACGTTCTCGATGCCGCGGACGTGGTCGACCAAGCCCTTTATGCGCGCGCCAAAGTCGTCGGGCATCTGGTAGCCCGTCGTGTCGGGGATGTTCACGACGGTGGCGCCTGCATCTACGGCCGCCTGGATCACGCGCTCCAGGAACTTCTGGTCCGCGCGCCCTGCGTCCTCGGCGTAAAACTCGACGTCATCCACGTACTTTCTCGCGTACTTGACGCAATGGGTCGCACGCTCCACGACCTCGTCCTCGGTCATGCGGAGCTTCTCGCGCAAATGCTGGGGAGAAACGCCCAGGCCAGTGTGGATGCGGGGACGCTTGGCGGTCTTCAGGGCCTCGGCCGCGCAGTCGATGTCCTTGTCAATCGCTCGCGTGAGGCCAACTACGACAGCGTCGTCGCCTGCCAGACGTCCAATCTCCTGAACGGAGCGGAAGTCGCCAGGAGACGAGATGGGGAAGCCGGCCTCGATAACGTCCACGTTCATTCGGAGCAGCTGCTGGGCAATGACGAGCTTCTCCTCGGTGTTCATCGATGCGCCAGGCGACTGCTCGCCGTCTCGCAACGTGGTGTCGAAGATGTTGATCTTGCGGGTCATGAAATGACTCCTCTCGGACGGTGTGACACGTCAACAGATACGCAAACAACCATCCGCCGGATAGAGCCGACGCCGCACTATGTGAAAAAGGGATGCGAGCGCCAAACCCACGTTCCGGCGGGTCAAACATTACGCGCTAGCAGCAACCTGCGTGCAGCCTAGCGCGCGCTCGCTAGTAGGAGCGAGGAAACGACACCAAGTACCACGCGGCTGACCGCGAGGTCGGTGAAGTCCTTGTATGCGACGAAGTCGTTGGTCATCGCTTTCGCTCCTTAGACGTTCGCATCCACACGGATGCGTTGGTGGACAATATGCCACAGCGTAGGACGCCGGTCGAGAAAAACTCCTCCCGCTTCTCCAAGCGGAAACATTTGGTCGGAAAACGTCGTTGCCGCAATGGCAAAGTCCTAGCTATCTTGCATTTATCTGCAGCAAATTCCCTGTTGCAAAGGGGTGTGCGGCATGCTATAGTTCAACTATAGAACGTTTGTTCGTTTTCGTGGAGGGGAGCACACACATGGAGCAGGACGTCAGAAATCTGGTGCAGGAGCTCGAGGCTCGTTGGAAGTCGCTCACCATTGCGAACGACTTCGTCTTCGGAAAGGTCATGCTCGACGAGGACCTCTGCAAGGATGTGCTCGAGGCGATTCTCGCCACTGACATCGAGAAGATCGAGTACGTTGGGCGACAGGATGCCATCGATGTGACCGAAGACGGGCACGGCGTGCGTCTCGACGTCTACGTCCGCGATGACAGGGGAACGGTCTACAGCGTCGAGATGCAGGCAACGAACACGCATGAGCTTCCGCAACGCTCACGCTACTATCACGCGATGCTTGCCCTCTCCCAGATTGGCAAGGGAGCTCCCTACCGCTCTCTCAGGGATTCCTACGTCATATTCATCTGCGGGTTTGATCTATTTGGACAAGGACGCAGGGTATACTCATTCCAGAGCCGTTGCGAGGACGATCCTGACCTCTGCCTGAACGACGGAGTGCACACCATCTTTCTCGCAGCCACTTCGCCCACGGAACCGCAGGAGGGCCCACGGGTAAACGAGCTCCTTGACTACATTTCCTCTCGGAAGGTCACGGGAGAGCTCTCCTCAAGGCTCAACGAGGCCGTGGAGCACGTCCTCGACAACCGCAAATGGAGGCTTGAGTTCATGATGCAGGCAATAAAGGATCAGCTCAATGTCGACAAGGGTCGCGAGCTCGGTCTCGAGGAAGGCCGCAGACTTGGTCTTGAGGAAGGTCGCCAGCTGGGGCTCGACGAGGGACGAAAGCTCGGCCTGGACGAGGGGCACAAGCTCGGGTTAGACGAGGGGCACAAGCTCGGGCTCGAAGAAGGCCAGACCATCGGCGAGGAACGCTTTGCGAAGCTTGTTGCACGACTTAACGAAGACGGGCGGCAAGATGACATCGTTCGCGCAGCTACAGACCCAGCATTTAGGGCGAACCTATTCAGCGAATACTCCATCGGCTTGGAATAACGCGGAGCGTCCATAGACCGCTGTACCATGTCCACGTACAGGCACGCACATAGCAACTAGCCGGGGGCGGCACGCCGCCCCCCGCTGCGCTAATTGACTGGCCTGAACTTCTCCGCCTTTACTGGCATACACACGAGCTCGAATTCGCCATCCGTCGCCACGATGGTCGCAATGCCCGCATTTGGCACGCGCATGGTGGTGCTTACCAGCCTCCGGGAGAGACCGGACATCTTTGCGAACTCGAGCACCACATACCGCAGGTAGGCACCATGCCCTACCACCAGAATGTTGTCACCATCGGCGCTCTCCTTGTACATTTTCTTGAAGGCGCGCCTCACGCGTTCGCGCACTTCTTTCCCGCTCTCGCCACCCACGGACGAGAAGTCCTGACGAAGGAAGCAGCGAGTAAACGTTCCCTTGTTGCCCTTATAGGGCTTGCCGTCGATGTCACCGAAGTCGAACTCCCGAAGGTTTTCATTCACCTTCACCTCGATGTCTCTCCCCGCGAGCAGCACCTCTGCCGTCTGGTGGGTGCGGTTCAGGGGTGAGACGTAACACCTTGCAAACTCTATCTGAGAAAGGGCTCTTGCACTCCTCTCGACCGTGGGAACGCTCTCGGACACAAGGGGCGAGTCGACCCTGCCCCCCTGGATTATCTTGTCGCGGTTGAACTCGGTTCTTCCGTGGCGAACATAGTAGAAAGTGACTTTTTTCATGCACGCACATCCTTTTCGCAATCATAAGGTCGACAGTGGCTATTGAACGCCATTTGCGACCGTCGAGGGGTCTCCTCCCTGGTTGACCACCTGCATCATGGTTGCCGTGGCTTGTTCGTCCGCCACGACGTAGGACACTCCGCCTATCATATGAGGACTCGAGGGAATGGAGGCGCTGTATATCGTGGGGCCACCAATAGCAAAGCGAGTGAGGAGCGGGATGATGTTGTAACAGCGCATGGTTGTGGACAGAAGCCCGCCCATGGCCCTCCCGACGGAGGGCAGCGACAACGGGTTTGACAAGGCCTTCTTCATGATTGCCGAAATCAGTATCCGCTGGTCTTCCTGCCGCTGGTAGTCACCATTCACAAATCCATGCCGCACGCGCGAGAAGAGCATCGCCGTATGACCGTCCATCTCGTGCGTGCCGGCGGGGAGCACGAGACCTGTGTAGCCCGGGTCGTTCACGTCCACGGGCACGTCGACCGTGACGCCACCGAGCGCGTTCACGAGTGCCTCGATGCCGTCGAAGTGGACGAGCGCCACATGGTTGACGCTCACTCCCGTGAGGCTCTTCACCGCCTTGACGGCACCCGCCGCGCCACCAAACGCGTATGCCGCGTTGATCTTCTGCGTACCATGGCCGTCTATCTGCACCATCGTGTCTCGCGGTATGGACACCATGGTCACCTTGGCGGCCAACGGGTCTATGCGACACAGAATCATCGTGTCCGTCCTGCTTACCGTGTCGCCCTCCCGCGCGTCCGAGCCAAGGGCGAGCACGTAGTAGGGCGTGAGCGGAACGTGCATGGACAGCTCACCAGAAAGGCTTGTCGCAACGTCGTCGGAAAACGCAATGCTCCGGTCTATGGGAACGCATATCAAGAGGTAGAGACCAACGATAACGGCGAGGACGGCGAGAAGGACGTTTCGGGCGCGGTGCGGGCGCCTCCTAGGCTCCTCCTGATAGGCCGGCTGCTCGGGATAGCCGTACTGCTGCGGATACCCCTGCTGGCCAAAGGACTGCTGCTGCGGATAGTACGGCTGTTGCGATGCCGCCTGACCCTGGGAGCGACGCTCCTCTCCCCAGCCGACGCCGCGGAGGGCGTCTCCCAAACGAGAGCGACGGCTCACCACGGCGCCGCCGTTCCTGCTTTCAGGCCGTCCCTGTCGTCCCCGCTGACGTGAGGTATAGCGACGCGGGTCATCGTAGTCGTAGGTGTCCGCACCGTCATCGCGGCTGCCGTCCGGCCTATACTGCACCATCACGTCCTCCCTGCTGGTTGGGCATCGGCTCGTCGCCGCGGGCAAAGAGCTCGATCATCTCGTTCGTGAGGCTCGACGTGTCCTCGTGCTCGCGTGGCAGGTCGCGTCTTGCCACCCATCGCGCAACGGAGAGCTCGACGTGGTCGGGCCGCGCCGTCGGGTCGCCGTCCACGTCCGCGAAGAACCCCATGAGCAGCGAGTCGGAAAACGACCACGGCTGGCTCTTGTAGTAGCGGATGTTGCGGACGCGCAGGCCCACCTCCTCCATCACCTCACGCTCGATGGTCTGCTCCAGCGTCTCGCCCACCTCGCAGAAGCCCGATACGAGGGCATAGTGCTTGTAGCGCCCCTGGGCGAACTTGGTGAGCAGGAGGCTGTCGCCCCGCGTGATACCCACGATGATGCAAGGATTGATACGCGGATACACGACGTTTCCGCACGAGGGGCACGCAAGCTCGCGGCTGGTGGCAACGTGTCCCAGCTCGCAACCGCAGCGGCCGCAGTAGCGGTTGTTGAGGTACCACCTCGAAAGCTGCAGCCCGGTGACGGCTGCGAACGCAAGCCATCGCGGCTGGTAGAAGCGCATGGTCTGCACGGACGCGAACACGAAGCCGCGCGGCATGCCCACGACGCCCGTCTGAATCGTCGCCTCGTCCACCAGGAAGAAGTCGTTCCCGTCGACGCGGAAGAGGTAGCGCGGCGCCAGTGCGTCCACCCCACAGGCTTCCGGGCCAAGCACGGCCTGCCAGTCGCGAACGCGCGGCAGCACGAGGTTGCCGTCCTTCTCGGCCAGAAGGACGTTGTCGCCCTGGTATGCGAGGGCGTACGCCTCGGGCGTCGGCTCCTTGGGAGCGTACGTGTTGTCGAAGCCGTGGTCGCCAATGTCCTGAATCACGTTATGGGTCCTCCCCGAGCGCGTCGGCCGCCCGGCGGGCGGCGCAGGTGAGAAGAGCATATACCCTGGCCGCAACCCCCACGGCAAATACGCCGTACCCACAAGGAACGCGTGGAGTCCTCGCGCGGAGGGAACGCGCGGAGGGAGCGGGAGGCACAAGGGTGGGCGCGCACGAAAGAAGGGCCCCGGCCGAAGCCGGAGCCCTTTTGGCCTTGCGGCCAGGGAAGCGGGTGGACGCGCGGTGCGACGGTCCGCGGTCCAAGGAGAAAGCTTGGTACGACTACTCGTCGTTGTCGCCGCCGGTGGAGGACATGGCGGCGGCGGAGTTGTCCTGGCCCACCACGTCACGCCAGCTCCACTCGGTGAAGCGCGGGTGATCGTAGCCGTTGTCCACGGCGAACTGGAAGGCCTCCTCGCGGAAGTCGCGGTACTCCTTGATCTTCTCGGCGTACTTGTCCGCGTCGAGGATCTCGAGGGCGTGGGCGGCGAGGGCGAAGCGGTCCATCTCGTTCAGGCGCAGCATGTCGAACGGGGTGGTGGTGGAACCCTCCTCCATGTAGCCGTGCACGTGGAAGTTGTCGTGGTTCGGACGGCCGTGGATGAGGCCGTAGATGGTGTGCGCGTAGGCGTGGAACGCGAAGAGCACGGGCACGTCCTCGCCGAAGAGCTTCGTGAACTCCTCGTCAGTGAGGGAGGCGTCGTTCTCCTCGTGATCCTGGATGGCCAGGAGCTTGACGACGTTCACGAAGCGCACCTTGATGCCGAGGTCCTGCAGGGCGTCGGACGCCGCGAGCATCTCGAGCGTCGGGACGTCGCCGCAGCAGGCCAGGACGATGTCCGGCCGCTCGCCATCCTTGACGTTGCCGGCCCAATCCCAGGTCGCAGCACCCTTCTGGAGCTCGAGCTGAGCCTCGTCGATGCTCTGGAACGTAGGCGCGGGCTGCTTGCCGGCGAAGATCGCGTTGATCTTGTTGGTGGACTTGTAGGCCTCCTCGCCCACGCACAAGAGCATGTTCGCGTCTGCCGGGTAGTAGATCTGGACGACGTGGTCGTTGTGGAAGTTCTTGTTGAGCAGCAGGTCGACGAAGCCGGGGTCCTGGTGGCTGAAGCCGTTGTGGTCCTGACGCCAGACGTGGCTGGACAGCAGGATGTTGAGGCTCGCGATGGGCTTGCGCCAGGGGATGTGGCGCACGGTGGCCTCGAGCCACTTGGCGTGCTGGTTGATCATGGAGTCGACCACGTGGATGAACGACTCGTACGAGCTCCAGACGCCGTGGCGGCCGGTAAGCAGGAAGCCCTCGAGCAGGCCCTCGCACTGGTGCTCGGACAGCTGCTCTATCACGCCGCCCGTGGTGCTGAGGTAGGAGTCGTTCTCGGGGTCGGCGTTGAAGCCGGCGTCCCACTGCTTGTCAGTGAGCTTGTACGCGGCCTGCAGGCGGTTGGACGCGGTCTCGTCCGGGCCGAAGACGCGGAACTTCGTGAGGTTCAGCTTCAGCACGTCAGCCGTGTAGTTGCCGAACACGCGGGACGCCTCGGTCGTGCCGTAGCCATGGCCCTTCTCGGCCACCGGAATCTCGTAGTCGTGGATGTCGGGGAGCTCGAGGTCCTCGCGGATCAGGCCGCCGTTGGCGTTGGGGTTGGCGCCCAGGCGCAGGTCGCCCTGGGGCATGAACTCCGTGACCTCGGGCTTGAGGGAGCCGTCCTCGTTCCAGAGCTCGGCGGGCTTGTAGGAGCGCAGCCAGCCGCGCAGCACGCGGAAGTGCTCGTGGGTGTCCTTTGCGGAGGTCAGCGGCACCTGGTGGGCACGCCAGCTGCCCTCGGTCTTCTTGCCGTCGATGTACTTGGGGCAGGTCCAGCCCTTGGGGGTCCTGAAGACGATCATGGGGTACGCGGGGCGGGCGGTCTCGCCGGCGAGCGCGCGCCACTTGATGTCGCAGATCTCGTTGAAGACCTGCTCGAGAAGGGCGGCGAAGCGACGGTGGATCGAGATGTGGGACTCGTCGTCGAAGCCGGCCTCGAACGTGTAGGGGTGGTAGCCCATGCCGCGGAAGAACTCGTTGCGCTCTTCGTCGGAGATGCGGGCGAGGATCGTGGGGTTGGCGATCTTGTAGCCGTTGAGGTGCAGGATCGGCAGGACGATGCCGTCCGTGAGCGGGTTCACGAGCTTGTTGGTCTGCCAGGACGTGGCGAGCGGGCCGGTCTCGGCCTCGCCGTCACCCACGACGGCGAACGCGAGCAGGCTGGGGTTGTTGAGCACGGCGCCGTAGGCGTGTGACAGCGTGTAGCCAAGCTCGCCGCCCTCGTGGATGGAGCCAGGCGTCTCGGGCGCGAAGTGGCTGGGGATGCCGCCGGGATAGCTGAACTGGCGGAAGAACTTCTGGAGTCCGGCCTCGTCGTCGGTGATGTCCGGACGAATCTCGCGGTAGGTGCCGTCGAGCAGGGACTGCGAGGTGCCGGCGGGTCCGCCGTGGCCCGGCCCCATGAAGAACACGACGCTCTGGCCGTGGTCGTGGATGAGGCGGTTGGCGTGGCCCATGAGGAAGTTGATGCCGGGGGTCGTTCCCCAATGTCCCACGAGGCGGTGCTTCACGTCCGCGCGGCCGAAGTCGCGGGTCTCACCGGTCTTCTCGTCCACCCAGTCCGAGCGCATGAGGGGGTTGCTGCGCAGGTAGATCTGGCCGACGGACATGTAGTTGGCGGCGCGCCAGTACTTGTCGACCCACGCGAGCTCCTCCTCGGCGACGGGGGCGTCGAGCTTCTTCCAGGGGGTTCCAAGGTCCATGTGGACTTCCTTTCGGTCTGTCACGTTCTTCTCGCCCTGTTGCGGGCGTTACTTGCGTTTGCCTTGCGGCCGGCGGCGCCGCGCCGCGCTGCGGCTGGCGCCACGATGCGGGCCCTAGAGCGCGCCCTTCTCCTTGAGGAAGCCCTCGAGGCCGGCCTTGATCTCTGCGGCGTCGACGATGTTGCGGACGCTCACGACGTAGGGAAGGTCCTTCTTGCCCTCGTCCTCGAGGATGAGGCCGAGGTCGGACATGGTGACGATGAGGTCACCGTCGAAGCCGGAGATCTGGTCGACGGAGCCGTGCGTGGTCTCGATGGGCCACCCCTCGTCCGCGACGACCTGCTTGACCCTGGTCTCGAGGATGACGCTCGAGCCAACTCCGGCACGGCAGCACACGAGTGCCTTGTAGGTTGCCATTGCCTTCTCCCTTCCGGCGCGGCTGTCCGCGCCGCCCTCGGGATGCCCGAAGTGCCGATTCGCGCGCAAAGGGACGCATGCGCGCGGTTGCCTGCCCGCCCGGCATCCCGTCTGCCTGACGTGCTTCACAGCTGCAATGTGACATACGACGGAAACAAAGTCAATCCAAACTCATACTTTTTGTCGTTTACTCTTAGAAACTCGATACGGCACGCAAGCGTCACCCGTGCGACAGACGCGCGTCAGCATGTGCGAGAAGAGCCTGCGCATGGCGTTTCAACTGGTACTATATCATCATGATTCACTTTTATGAACGTTGTGAACGCCTAGTCGAACACAATGGCCCTATAAGTTATCAAATGTATATTACGCAATGTTGATACATCACGAAAATACGTTGTGAGAGAAAAGACAAGCACCCAAACGTTCAATCTGTTCCTAAAATGGCATCAATACAAATGCAAGGCACACACAGGCACGAAGCGATGCGACACCGGCGGCACGCGGGGAGAAGGGCTCACATGAGGCGCAGCGAGACGTTCGTCACCAGAAGGCGCGAGGCCATCATGAGGCTCCTGGAGGGTCGCGAGAGCGCCGGCGTGGGCGAGCTCGCGGAGCGCTTCGACGTGTCGCCGCTCACGATCCGCCGCGACCTGGACTACCTGGAGGGGCGCGGCATGGTGACGCGCCAGTACGGCCGCGTCACCATAGCGGACGCACTGGGGCGGCCCTCTGGCTCGCGCCGCGTGCTCGCAAAGAAGGCCGTCGCCGCAGAGGCCGCGCGCCACGTGGAGGACGGCGACGCGATCTTCGTGAACGCAAGCTCGACCGCGCTCGAGATGATAGAGCTGATAGAGGCGGACGACGTATCCGTTATCACCAACAACAGCAAGGTCATGCTCCTGAAGGGGCCGCTGCGCCAGACCATACTGCTCACGGGCGGCACCGCCGTGCCGCCGCGCGCCTCGCTCACCGGCGAGCTCGCCATGGACGTGATCCGCCGCTACCAGGCCGCGAAGTGCTTCATAGGCTGCAGCGGCATCAGCGCGGAGCACGGCCTCACGTCGAACACCGTGCCGGAGACCGCGGTGGACTCGCTCATGCTGGAGCAGTCGCGCGAGCACTTCCTGCTGCTGGACTCGTTCAAGATCGGCAAGAGCTACACCTACCCCATCGCGCCGGCGCACATGGCGGACACGGTCATAACGGACGACGGCGCCACGGACGAGCAGGTGGACCATCTCTACATGGCGGGCGTGAAGGACGTGATCGTGGTCGCGACCTCGATTCCCGAGGGAGCCTAGCCACTCGTCCACTCACCACGAGGGGGCGCGCCCTTCTCGCCTACCATGGTTCTTGCCACGAGCAACGCCGCCGCGTCGCGACGGCCCGGCGCGACCGCCAGAGGAGGAGCCATGAGCCTGGAGTCATATGCGTTTGGAAGCATGCCGGATGGGCGAGAAGCGCGCCTGCACACGCTGAGGAACTCCCGTGGGATGAAGGTCTCCGTGACCGACCTCGGGGCGTGCCTGGTGAGCGTGCGCGTGCCCGACGGCCGCGGCGGCAGGCCGGACGTCTGCCTTGGCTTTGACGGCGCGACCGGCTACCTGGGCAACACGTTCTGCATGGGCGCCATCGTGGGCAGGAACGCGAACCGCATCGCGGGTGCGCGCTTCGACCTCATGGGCACCACGCACCACCTGGCCGCGAACATGGGGCCGGACAACATCCACTCCGGACCGCACTTCTACTTCGAGCGGCTGTGGACGCTCGCGCGGGCGCGCGAGGACTCCATCACGCTCAACCTGCGCAGCCGCCGCGGCGACCAGGGGTTCCCCGGCGCCGTGGACGTGAACGTGACGTACACGCTCACGGACGAGAACGAGCTGCGGATAGACTACGACGCCATGCCGGACGACGCCACCGTCATCAACCTGACGTGCCACGCCATGTGGAACCTGAACGGGCACGCGGCCGGAAGCGTGCTTGGCCATACGCTGCAGCTGGAGGCGGACGCGTACACGCCCGTGGACGAGCATATGCTTCCCACCGGCGAGATCGCGCCCGTGGACGGCACACCGTACGACCTGCGCACGCCAAAGACCTTGGCGGCCGGCGCCGCAAAGCTGGGCGGGTATGACATAAACTACGTGCTTCATAACGACGAGCACCTGGAGCGCGCGTGCACGCTCACGGGCGACCGCACGGGAATCTCGATGGACGTGTACACGGACTCGCCGGGGCTGCAGCTCTACACCGCGCCGACGCTGGACCAGGACGGGAAGGACGGCGTCCACTACGGGCCGGCCGCGGGCGTCGCGCTCGAGACGCAGTTCTACCCCGACTTTGTCCACCACAAGAACTTCCCGCAGGGCGTGTACGCCGCCGGCCACGCGTTTCGCTTCACCACGGTGTTCGCCTTCCACGCGGGGGCGTAGGGCGCACACCGGGCGGCGCGCCATGCCAGCCGCGAAGCATTGGTAAACATTCTGCAGCGCGCTGTCCGCACACGTGGCCAGCGCGCTAAGCTTGCATAATGACAGCAGCACACGACGGTGCCGCGTCCACCCGGGACGCGGCCGGCACGGGCAAGGAGCAGCAATGGCAATCACCCCAGAAGAGGTCGCCGAGACCCTGAGCATGGTCTCCCAGCAGAACCTCGACCTGCGTACCATCACCATGGGCGTCTCGCTCTTCGGCTGCGCCGACGAGGACATGGGTCGCATGTGCACGAAGGTGTACGACCGCATCACGAAGACGGCGGAGCGCCTGGTCCCCACGGCCGAGCAGCTCGAGCGCGAGTACGGCATCCCCATCGCAAACAAGCGCGTGTCCGTCACGCCCATTGCGCAGATCGCCGCCGCGTGCGACGACGAGGACCTCACCCCCATCGCACAGGCCATGAACCGCGCCGCGGAGACGCTGGGAATCGACTTCATGGGCGGCTTCTCCGCGCTGGTGCAGAAGGGCATGGGGTCCGCCGACCGTCGGCTCATCGCATCGATCCCCTCCGCCGTCGCGAGCACGGAGCGCATCTGCTCCTCCCTCAACATCGCCTCGACCCGAGCGGGCATCAACATGGATGCCGCGCTCCTCTCGGCGCAGACCATGATCGACTGCGCGAAGGCCACCACGGACATCGACTGCTACGGCGCCGCGAAGTTCGTGGTGTTCGCGAACATGGTGGAGGACTCGCCGTTCATGGCGGGCGCCACGCACGGCTCCGGCGAGGCCGACGCCGTCATCAACGTGGGCGTTTCCGGCCCCGGCGTCATGGCGGCCGCGCTGGAGCAGCTGCCGGAGGACGCGAGCCTCATGGAGGTGGCCGAGAAGATCAAGCAGACGGCGTTCAAGATCACCCGTGCCGGCGAGCTCATGAGCCGCGAGGCGTCCAGGCGCCTGGGCGTGGAGAAGGGCATCGTGGACCTGTCGCTGGCGCCCACGCCCGCCGCGGGCGACTCCGTCGCGAAGATCCTGGAGATCATCGGCGTCGGCGAGTGCGGCGGCCCCGGCACGACGGCGGCGCTCGCACTTTTGAACGACTGCGTGAAGAAGGGCGGCGTCATGGCGAGCTCAAGCGTGGGCGGCCTCTCCGGCGCGTTCATCCCCGTGTCCGAGGACGCGGGCATGATCCGCGCGGCGGAGGACGGCGCACTCTCCATCGAGAAGCTCGAGGCGATGACCTGCGTCTGCTCCGTCGGGCTCGACATGATCGCCATCCCGGGCGACACCCCGGTCGAGGCGATCGCCGGCATCATCGCGGACGAGATGGCCATCGGCGTCATCAACACCAAGACGACGGCCGTCCGCCTGATTCCGGCCATCGGCCACAAGGAGGGCGACGTGCTGGAGTTTGGCGGCCTGTTTGGCACCGCCCCCGTGCAGCACGTGAACCCGTTTGCCGGCCATGTGTTCGCGCACCGCGGCGGCCGCTTCCCCGCGCCGATCAACTCGCTCAAGAACTAGGAAACCAGGTGCCGGCAGCGTGATCAAAAGGCAGGTGCCAGACGCAGGCAGCCGAAGGCGCCACGGCCTCCCCTACGGCTTTGCCGAGGTGGCCGTGGCGTCGCTTCTTGTGGCCGCGGCGTACTGCGGCGCGTGGACGTGCTCCATCGAGCCCGCGCTGCACGCGCCCGCCGCGCAAGATGCCACGCAGGCCGCCGCACAAGATGCCCGCGGCTCCGCATCCGCCCGGCAGGTGGAAACCCCACAGGGCCAGGGGCAAGGCGCGGCCGCGCCCAAAGGAAAGCTCGCGATCGACGGTGACGCGTCCCTCTCGGCCGCGCCGTCCGTGGCGTCGCTTCGCCAGGCGATCTTCGACTTCGAGGCGCGGGGCTACGTCGTGGGGATCTGCGCGCGTGACCTGCGCACGGGCGTGACCATAACCTACGACGCGGACGCGGACTTCTATACCGCGAGCGCCATCAAGGGGCCGTACGTCATATCCGTCTTTCAGGAGCTGGTAGATGCGGGCTCTCTTGACGCCGCGGACGCGTACCACTACGCGCAGCCGATCATCCTGAACTCGGACAACGACGCCTACGTGGCGCTTTCCGACCGGCTGGGCCGCTCGTGCTTTGCCGCGTGGCTGCGCCAGGGCCACGTGGAGGCCGGCGCCTACCCCAGCGTGGACGCGTACGCCGCGCCGCACTACCCGCACAGCACGGCGCGACAGCTTGCGCAGGAGTGGGCGCACGCCTATGCCTACCTGGCCTCCGGCAGGGGCCACAGCGCCACGCTGCTCGCCCTTCTCGCAAACCGCACCGTTTCGCCCATAAAAGACGCGCTGGGCGAGAAGTGCCAGACGCTTTCCAAGGCGGGATGGTACCCGGTGGACGAGGGCATCGCGGACCCCGCCACAAACGACGCCGGAATCGTGATGGGACCTCGCGGCCCGTACGTGGTCGCGATACTCTCGAACGCACCGGAGGACTTCGACGCGGTCGAGGGCATCGCGGCGGCCGTCGACCAAGCGCTGCCCCAGGCCGTGGACGCGGCCGCCCGCTATCCCAGGAAGCGCACCTCGGGCTCAAGCCGCACGCCAAACTGCCTGTCGACCTCGTCCTGAACGTGCTCGATCACGGCGTGGACGTCCGCCGCGGAGGCGTTGCCCAGGTTCACCACGAAGCCGGCGTGCTTCTTCGACACGGCGGCGTCCCCCACCTGGTAGCCCTTCAGCCCGGCGTCGGTTATGAGCTTTCCCGCGAAGAAGCCCTCCGGCCTCTTGAACGTCGAGCCGGCGCTCGCAAGCTCCAGCGGCTGCTTCTCCTCGCGGCGCTGCGTGAAGTCGTCCATGCGCGCGCGGATGTCCTCCGGGTCGTCCTCGCGCAGGGAGAACGTGGCGGAAAGCACCACCAGCCCGTCGTCCTTCACGCGGCTCTGGCGGTAGCCCAGGTTCAGCTCGTCCGCGGGGATGGTCTGCACGGAGCCGTCCGGCATGAGGGCGCGCACGCTCTGGAGCACGTCCGCCGTGCAGCCGCCGTACGCGCCGGCGTTCATGAAGCAGGCGCCGCCAACGGAGCCCGGGATGCCGCAGGCAAACTCAAGTCCAGAAAGCCCCAGCTCGCAGGCCATCTCGGACGCTTCCTTGAGCGTGACGCCCGCCTGGCACGTCATCTCCTCGCCGTCGACGCTCACGTTGGTGAGGCCGTCGGCCAGGGCGACGATCACGCCGCGGTAGCCGTCGTCGCTCACCAGAAGGTCGCTGCCGCACCCCAGCACAAAGTAGGGAACGTGCTCCTCCCTGCACGCCGCGATGACGTCCGCCACCTCCTCAACGTCGTCCGGAACCACGTAGAGGTCCGCCGGACCCCCAATGCGGAAGGTCGTGTGCTCGCTCATGGGCTCCATCTGGCTCACGTTCTCCTCGCCCACGATGGCGCGAAGTCGCCAGTTCAGCGTATCCAAGTGGTAGTCACCGTCGGACATGCCGCAATCACTCTCCTCAAAAGTCGCCGCACGCGTAAGGTCGCCGCACGTGCGGCGTCGCATGTCAAAGCGCTGCTCTTCTCTGCTGCGTAAGCATCCTCAAAAGTATAGCAGCCTGTCAGATGCCCACAAATCGCCCGCTTTTCACCGAGCACACGCCACGCACACGCAAAAAGATTTCTCGCCACGCGCCGGCGTCACGTGCTATGGTCAACGTGTCAGTTTCAGGGCGGGGTGAGATTCCCCACTGGCGGTAGGGGCAAGGCCCAAGTCCGCGCGCCGCAACAAAAAGAGCGGCTGACCTGGTCAAAGTCCAGGACCAACGGTTATAGTCCGGATGAAAGAAACGGAGGCCACCATGGCACAGAGTTCTTCCGTCGCGCGTCACGACTCTCACTCCACCACCGAGCAGGGCTCGGGCTGGAGCACCAAGCGCATCGCCGTAACGGCGCTGTTCTGCGCGCTTGCGGCAATCTGCACGCTGTTTGTGGAGTTCCCGATCCTGCCGGCCGTCCCCTGGCTCAAGTACGACCCGTCCGCCATCGTCTGCCTCATCGCGGGCCTCGCGTTTGGCCCGGCCACGGGCGCCGTCGTGAGCGTCATCAGCTACCTGCCCCACATCGCCACCGCGTCCGGCTTCTGGGGCATGGTCATGGCGATCGTCGCCACCATCTCCATGGTGCTGCCCGCCTCCCTCGTCTACAAGCGCGACACCACCCTGCGCGGCGCCATCGTCGGCATGGTGCTGGGCGCCGTCGCGAGCGTCTGCGCGTGCATCCTGGCCAACATCGTGGTGACGCCGCTGTACGCGCACATGGCCACCGCAGACGTCATCGCGCTCATCGTGCCGGCACTCCTGCCGTTCAACGTGCTGAAGGTCGTCATCAACGCCGTCGTGACCGCCCTCATCTACAAGCCGGTCACCAAGGCGCTGGGAAACTAGCAGTTGTCTGCCACACAGGACACCACCACGCCCACGGGGCGCAGCGTCGCGGACGAGAAGGACGTTCGGCCTCAAGCCGCCGCGTCCCTCTCGCCCGCGCGGCCCCTCTCGCCCGCGCTCTCGCTCTCTCACGTGAGCCTGCACTTTGACGGCGGCGTGCAGGCGCTCAGCGACGTGAGCCTTTCCGTTGCCCCAGGCGAGCGCGTGTGCGTGCTCGGGCCAAACGGCTCGGGCAAGTCCACGCTCGCGTCCGTGCTGTGCGGGCTGCTCGCGCCGGACGAGGGCACCGTCGACCTTGTGGGCGAACGCGTCATGACAGACGGCCAGCCGGACTTCGCGGCGTACCGCCGCGCGCGGCGCAGCCTGGGGCTGGTGTTCCAGAACCCGGACGACCAGATCGTGACGACCGTCGTGGAGGAGGACGTCGCCTTTGGCCCAGAGAACCTGGGCGTCCCGGCGGACCAGATCGGCGAGCGTGTGCGCCGCGAGCTTTCGCGCGTCGCGATGCAGGACTTTGCGAAGGCGGACCCCACCAGGCTCTCCGGCGGGCAGAAGCAGCGAGTCGCGCTGGCGGGAGCGCTCGCGATGGAGCCGGCGGTGCTGGTGCTGGACGAGCCCGGCGCCCTTCTGGACGTGCGCGGGCGGCGCGGCGTCATGCACGTCATGGCGCGGCTGCAGAAGGCCGGCTGCACGCAGGTCCACGTCACGCACTTCATGGAGGAGGCCCTCGCCGCGGACCGCGTCATCGTGATGCTCAAGGGAAGAGTCGCGCTTTCCGGCACGCCGGAGGAGGTCTTCTCGCACGCAGAGGAGCTGCGCCGCATGGGGCTGGAGGCGCCGTTTGCCGCGCGCCTGGCAGAGCGCCTGCG
>CACWMM010000018.1:0-27004 GCA_902761955.1 uncultured Olsenella sp.
TGCGGCCATACCGGGCCCGCCGACAGCCGGCGCCACGGCCGCTCCCGATCACGGATGCCGTGGTGTGTTCATCATATGCAGCTCCGACAAATAAAGTCCGGTCGTTTTTCATGCGCGCATGCGGTGCACCTTGCTGCGCGAATGCGTTATCTCGTATTCCGATAGCGCTTTACCACAATTTTCAATTTGTTATCAGCGGCCACGCGGGCTAACCTATATAAACTGCATGTTTTGCTGGCTACCCCCATTAGAGAATCAACCAGCAACTATTCACTCAACCTATAAGGCATGCACGCACAAAACGTTTGTTCGATCGGAGCATCGACTTGATTTCAGTAGAGCACCTATCAAAGCGCTTCGGGGGCGCCGCGGGGGTCCACGCGCTCGACAACGTCACCCTCACCATCCCCGACGGCGACGTCTTTGGCATCATCGGCATCTCCGGCGCAGGCAAGTCCACGCTCGTGCGCTGTCTCAACCTGCTGGAGCGCCCCACGTCCGGGAGCATCGTCGTCGACGGGACGGACGTCACGAACCTCAGGGGCGCCGCGCTGCGCGAGTATCGCCGCAACGTCGCCATGATCTTCCAAGGCTTCGGGCTCCTGGCGCAAAAGACCGCGCTCCAGAACGTCTGCTTTCCCTACCTGGCCAGCAACGGCAAGGTGACGGACGCGGACCGCAAGGAGGCCCTCGGCTACCTCGAGCGCGTCGGCCTCGCCGAGCGCGCGTCCTCATACCCAGCGCAGCTCTCCGGTGGCCAGAAGCAGCGCGTCGCCATCGCCCGCGCGCTCGCCTGCCACCCCAAATACATACTGTGCGACGAGGCGACCTCGGCGCTCGACCCCGCCAGCACGGCGTCTGTGCTCAGGCTGCTGCGCCGCATCAACGAGGAGACCGGGGTCACCATCATCGTGATCACCCACTCCATGCAGGTGGTGCAAGACATCTGCAAGAACGTCGCCGTCCTCGTCGAGGGCAAGGTGGTCGAGAAGGGCAGCGTGTCCGAGGTGTTCGCAAATCCCAGGCACGAGGTAACGCGCCAGCTGTTGGGAAGGGAGAGCTGGGATGAGTAGCCTTTCTCTTTTGATGGACCAGTTCGGGTCCCTGCTGGGACAGGGGCTTGCGGATACGCTCGTCATGCTGTTCGCGTCGACCGCCGTCGCCTACGTGCTCGGCATCCTGCTGGGCGTCGTGCTCTGCGTCACGGCGCCGCGCGGGCTGCGTCCCATGCGCACGCTGAACGCCGTCCTGGGATGGGTCGTCAACATCGGCCGCTCCATCCCGTTCATCATCCTGCTCGTCACCATGTTCCCGGTCACGCGCGCCCTCGTGGGAACCACGACCGGCGTTCGCGGCGTCATCCCGCCCCTCGTGCTCTCTACCACGCCGTTCGTGGCGCGCATGGTCGAGCAGTCGCTCGCGGAGGTCCCGCGCGACGCCATCGAGGCAGCCGAGGCGTGCGGCGCGTCCATCCCGCGCATCGTCGTGTCCGCACTTCTCCCCGAGGCCCTGCCCTCCATGGTGCGCGGCGTGTCCATCACGCTCATCGCGGTCCTTGGCTACACCGCGATCGCCGGCGCCGTGGGCGCAGGCGGCCTGGGCGACATCGCCATCCGCTACGGCTACTACCGCTACCAGGACACCGTCATGATCGCGACCCTCGTCCTCATCATCATCCTCGTGCAGATCATCCAGAGCACGTGCGACCTCATCGCAAAGAAGATCGACCACCGCTAGCGCAAGACCACGCAACGCAAAGCAAAAGGAACGCAAAGCAAAGGAGAAGAACATGCTCAGCAGAAGGTACTTCATTCGGGCAGGATTTGCCGCCGTCGCCGCAACCGGACTCGCCGCATGCGGAAACGGCAACGCGTCGTCTGCAGCCAAGAGCAAGAAGCTCACGGTCGCCGCGTCGCCCTCGCCCCACGCAGAGATCCTGGACAACTTCGCCGCACCCAGGCTCAAGAAGCAGGGCATTACGCTCAAGACGAAGGAGTACACGGACTACATCATCCCGAACCAGGTGACCTCCTCCGGCGAGGTGGACGCAAACTACTTCCAGCACATCAACTACCTCAACAACTACAACAAGGAGAACGGCACGGACCTCGTGGGCGTGGCCGCCATCCACTACGAGCCGTTCGGCATCTACGCAGGCAAGTCCAAGGACCTGAAGAGCATCCAGGACGGTGCGCAGATAGCCGTCCCCAACGACCCCACCAACGAGGGACGCGCGCTTCTTCTGCTGCAGCAGGAGAAGCTCATCACCCTGAAGGACCCCGACAACCTGCAGGCCACGCCCGTCGACATCGCCAAGAACCCGCACAACCTCAAGTTCGTGGAGGTCGAGGCGGCCGCCGTCGCGCGCCAGCTGCAAGACGTGGACTTCGCGGTCATCAACGGCAACTACGCCATCGAGGCCGGCATGCACGTGAAGGACGCCGTCGCGGTCGAGGACAAGGACGGCAAGGCCGTCGAGCAGTACGCCAACTACATCGTCACGACGCCGGACAAGAAGGACGACGCGCGCATCAAGGCCCTGGTAAAGGTCCTGACAAGCAACGACTTCAAGAAGTACCTCTCCAAGACCTACGGCCAGGACGTGCTCCCCGCGTTCTAAACGGCGCCCGCCGCGCTCGCCCGCACCCCACACTCGCAGACATCTGGCCCGCTCCCGCACCCGCGGGGGCGGGTTTTCTCGTATGCGCGCGCCAACCCACGCGCGGGCGCCGGTGCCCATGCCCCGCGCGCGAAGGCGGTACTCGCCGTGTCCGGCCACTGGTACACCTGCGGCGCCCTGGTGCAGAGCGACCCCACGCCGCGCCAGGTAAACGACATGCACGGATTTCCACCGGAGCTGTACGCCATCACGTATCGTCCCAAGGGCAACGCGGAGCTCACGCGGCGCGTGCGGGAGCTTCTGGGAGCCGACGTCGAAGTGGACGACACCTGGGGAATCGACCACGGCGCGTGGACGCCGCTCCACCATATGCTGCCCCACGCGGACTATGCCGTGCCGACGCCGGACCACTACCTGCCGCTGCTCACGGTGCTGGGCGCGGCCGAGGGCGAGCGGGCCGAGGTCTTCAACAAGGTCCGTAACCTTGGCTCCATCTCGATGACGAGCTACGCGTTCGGGCTGGGTAAGTAAAAGACAACGCAGGCACGCGCAAGACCAAGTACGAGTGCAAGAGCAACGCAGAGAGGTGCAGGGAAACGTAAGGAGAAGAACATGGCTGACAACAGGAACGTTTTGATCGTGGTGGGAACCCTTCGCAAGGACGGCTTCAACGTGCAGCTTGCGGACCACGTGAGGAAGCTTCTGGACGGGCGCGCCAACGTGAGCGTACTCGACTACTCCCAGCTGTCCCTCATGAACCAGGACCTAGAGAACCCCGAGCCCGCCGCCGTTGCGGCCGTGCGCGAGGCCGTGCGCGAGGCAGACGGCGTGTGGTTTGTGTCACCGCAGTACAACGCATCGTTCCCCGGCCACGTTAAGAACCTGGTGGACTGGCTCAGCCGCCCGCTTCCCGGCAAGGGTCGCGACTCCGCCGCCACGAACGGCATGAAGGCGACCGTCAGCGGCGCCGGCGGACGCACCGCCACCGCCGAGATGCGCGCCGCGCTTGACTCGCTTCTGGAGTTTGTGGGCGCAAGCGTCATGCGTGAGGACGAGACGGGCGTCGCGCTTTCCGGCGAGTCCTGGACCACCGGCAAGCTGGCGCTTTCCGCCGAAGACGAGGCCGCGCTCGCCGCACAGGCGGACGCGTTTTTGGAGTTCATCGCGTAGCGGGAGGACACATGGACACTCAGGCGGCACAAAGGGTCGCCCATGACGGAGGAGCGGACCTCTTTGGGGTCTGCCCCTTCGTCACGTCGCAGTCGGTACTGCAGGGCAAGTGGGCAATCCTCATACTGCATCACCTGGCGGAGGGCCCGCTGCGCTTCAACGAGCTGCTCCGCCGCATGGACGTGGCACAGGGGACGCTGTCGAAGCAGCTCAAGAACCTGGAGCACGAGGGCCTGGTGCGCCGAATCGTGCACGCAGACGGGCCGCTGCGCGTGGAGTATGAGCTGACGGGCATCGGCCTAAAGTTCAGGGGCGTTCTGGACGCCATTGAAGCCTGGGGAAACGACTACATAGAGTTCCTCCACGCCAATAGGGGCTAGGCATAGCGCGCTACAGCGCGATGCCCAGGCCCACCAGAGCGACGCAGCACGCCAGCATGGCCACGTCCAGTGCGCGCAAGGGGTAGCGCTTGTAGCTGCTGTCGCGCGTGCGCAGGTAGAACCCGCGCTGCTCCGCCGCGAGGGCGGTCGCGTCCGTCTTGCCCACGGAACCCACCAGAAGCGGCACGCACAGCGGCAGCATCAGGGTGAGCTTGCGGATGGGGTTCTTCGTGTCGTACTCCACGCCGCGCGCGCACTGGGCCTCCATGATCGCGTTCATCTGCTGGCCGAAGACGGGCACGAAGCGCAGCGCCGTCGTGAACGTGAACGCGTAGCGGTACGGCACGTGCAGCACCTCCACGCAGGCGTTCGCGAGGTCGTTCAGCTTGGTGACGCTCAGCATCAGCACGAGCGGCAGCGCCACGCCCAAAAGCCTCAGGCTGGCCTTGCTGCCCGTGACCAGGCCCTCGTTCGTCATCCACAGCACCACGGGCGTCCCCTGGCGCATGAACGCCGTCTGCAGCACCAGCATGATCACGGCAATGGGCACCAGGAGCTTCAGCAGGCTCACGAGCTTCGATGCGGCGCGCGCGTACAGCCCCAGCGCAAAGGTCAGGGCGAGAAGAGCAAGGAGCATGGGGTAGGTGTCCGCCGTGAACGTGGCGATGATGATCGCCGCGGCGATGCCCAGCTTCGTGACCGGGTTCAGCCGGTGCAGCACGGTGCTTCCCGGGACATAGTCGATCACGTTAACCACGGCGTACCATCTCCTCCGTCAGGTCCACGATGCCGGAAACCTGGCTGATACCCGCAAACTCAGGCGACGTCGTGCGTGCGAGCACCTGCGAGAGCTCGATCACCTGGGGCGCCCTCACGCTTGCCCTGCGCATGAGGTCCTGATTGCCAAACATCTGCTGCGTGCCTCCCCGATCCAGGATGCGCCCGTCCGCCATCACCACGATGCGCTCCGCGAAGTCGCTCACGACCTCCATGTCGTGGCAGACCATGATCACGGCGCAGCCGCGCTCGGCCATTTTGCTCACCGTATCCATCACGGTCATGCACTCGCGATAGTCCAGGCCACTCGTAGGCTCGTCCAGAAGCACGACCTCCGGCTCCGTGACCACGACGGACGCGAGCGCGACCATCTGGCGCTGGCCTCGCGAGAGCGAGAACGGCGCCTCGTCCGAGGGGAGGCCGAAGCGCGCGATGACGGCCGCGGCCCGCTCGCGCGCGTCCTTCTCGCCCACGCCCTGCAGCGTGAGGCCAAACGCGACCTCGTCCAGAACGGTGTCCTTGCACAGCTGGTAGTCGGGGTTCTGGAACAGCGTGGCGCAGTGGGCGGCAATCGCGCTGGTGGGGACCTCGCGCGTGTCGAGCCCCGCCATGCGCACCGTGCCGGACGCCGGACGCAAAAGGCCGTTCAGGAGCTTGGTAAGCGTGGTCTTGCCGGCGCCGTTCTGGCCGACGATTCCCACGACCTCTCCGGGATAGACCCGCATGTCAAGGTGGTCCACGGACGCCGTGCCGCCGGGATAGGCGAAGCTGACATCCTTGAGGCTCACGACGGGGCTGGCGTCCACGGCATGGGGGCGCGGCGCGGCAACGTGCTTGGAGCCTATGCGGAACGCCGCGTCACGCGCGTCGTCCGCGGCGCGTGCGGAGCCGTGTGCCGCAGAACCCACCAGGCCGCCGATGAGACCCGCCGCCTCCGGCACCGTGAGGCACGGCGTCGCGCCGCGCACCAGCCCGTCGCGCGCGAGCGAGTTGTACACGCGCGCGACGCGCGGGCTGTCGACGCCTATGCGCCGGAGCTCGTCCGCGTGCGCGAACACCTCGCGCGGCGTGCCGTCCAGCACGAGCGAGCCCTCACCCATCACCAGAATGCGGTCGCAGTACTCGGAAAGCAGCGCCACCTTCTGCTCTATCACCACGACGGTGACGCCCTCCTCGCGCACCTTGCGCAGCGTGTCGAACACGAGGGCAGAGGACGCCGGGTCGAGCGCCGCCGTCGGCTCGTCGAGCACGAGAACGCGTGGGCGCATGACGAGAATGGCGGCAATGGCCACTTTCTGCTTCTGGCCGCCAGAGAGCGTCGCTATCTCGCGGTCCCGCAGATTTGCAATCCCCACCGTGTCGAGCGTCCGCGCGATGCGGTCCTCGATCTGGTCGTGCGGGACGCCAAAGTTCTCGAGCCCGAAGAGCAGCTCGTCTTCGACCACGGACGCGACCATCTGCGCGTCGATGTCCTGCAGGACGCTGCCGACCACCTGCGAGATGCCCGTCAGGGTGACGTCGCAGGTGTCACGGCCGTCCACCAGCGTGGAACCGAAGAGCTCTCCGCGAAAGTGATGCGGTATCGCACCGGACAGCACGGAGGCCAGCGTTGACTTGCCCGCGCCGGAGGGGCCGATGACCCCCACGAACTCGCCCTCGCCTATGCGAAGCGACACGTCGCGCAGAGCGGCGGGGCTTTTCTCCCCCTCCGCCGCGGTCCCGCCGTAGCGAAACGTGACGTGGGACATCTCGATGATGGACTCGCTCTCTTGCATGTAGACCGGTTACCTCTCCCACGCGCCTTTTGGCGCGGTTACGTCTTTTACCTGCGACGGCCGCCCCACGGGCGGCCACAACCCTACCACGCGCGAGGCCCGCGCGGTGCAGCCGGACTGCAAACCCACGCGGGCCCCAACCTTTTGCTACCTCTTGGCGACCTTGCTCAGGGGTACGTAGAGCGCCTGGACCACGACCGCGTTGAAGACGGCGGTTCCAAGCACGATGGGAACCTTCACGACGACGGTGCCCAGGGCCGCGCCCATGATGAGTGTTCCCGCAACGGCGAAGAGCGCGCCAGACACGAGCGTGGTCGCAAACGCCGCCACGAGCGGGGTGACGTCGCGCCCGCCAACCCTGATGGGGCGCCTGACGAGGGCCGCCATCACCAGCGCAGCCACGAGCTCGGTCACGAAGTTCAGTCCCGGGATGGAGGTGGTGAACTGGATGACGGCAGCGGACAAGAGGCCGAACACGGCCGCCTGGCCAAAGCCGGCGTTGGAGAGCAGAATCGCCAGCGCATACGACGCGATGATAAACTGAGGCTTGATTCCAACGATGGCAAGGGCGTTGCCGACGGTCATGTTGAGGATGAAGCCGGCCGCAAGCAGCACGGCAAGAAGGATGAGCGAGGAGATGTCTGCGCCGTGGGACTGCCCCTTGGAGCTGACAGTGCGGGCTACGGATGCGTTCTGATCAGACATGGTGGGTTCCCTTCTGGATCGCGGGTGCTTGCTCTGGCTGTAAGGCTTGCGTGCGCGGTACCTACTCGCTGACCTTCAGGGCCTTGCAGATGGGGATGTAGAGCGCCTGGACCAGAATCGCGTTGAAGACGCCAGTCGCGAAGACGACGGGAAGCATTGCCGCCGCGAGCTGGGCCACGACGCCGAGCATCGCCATCTTGATGACCATGAAGATGCATCCGCTCACGACCGTGGTGACGAAGGTGCCGATGGCGGGAACGAACTTCTTCGCGCTGCCACGCATGCCGGCGTTCACGATGACGGCCATGAGCATCGCAGCAATGCCCTCCGCCGCGAAGTCGATGAACGGTGAGGTGGTGGTGATCTGGATGACGGCGGCGGAGATGAGGCCAATCACGAGGGCCTGGGGAACGTTCGGACGGACGACCAGGATAGTGAGGCAGAACGCCGAGATGATGAACTCGGGGCTGATGACGCCGCCAGAAAGGCTCGAAATCGCCTTGCCTACAGTGAAGTTGAGGATGAATCCCGCCGCCAGGAGGACGGCGAGAAGAACGAGCGCTCGGACGTCGAGCTTGCCGTGGTCGACGGTGTTGACGATGCGGGCCTGCTGGGTGTTGGATGCGGTAGCCATGGTTTTCTCCTTTACGTTGCCTTGTGGGAAGGCGCTGTCTCTCTGTCATGCGATTTCGTAATTGATGTTTAGAACGCGCTCTTGCTAACGTTGCCATCGACGAGTGAAGGGAATCATGGACTTCATTCTTCCTCCTGGAACGTGCTGGTTCGTACTCGCCCGCAAAAGAAAAAGGGCCCCGGTCGAAACCGGAGCCCTTCAGTCTGCGCAGGTGTATGGCGCGAGAGACTCACGATCGACCGTTCGAAAGAGAGTTGTGCCACCACCAGTTGTTCATGACCGCATTAGCGTTTCCCATGGTGACCCCCCTCGAAGTCTCTTGCCGCATATGCGGCTTCGCGTCCGTCGCGTTGCACTATAGGCCAAGCGCGTACGCGGACGCAAGGGTGAAGATGTAAACGTTTCGTTTCCCCGGTGCCCTCCGATGGCGCTCCCGTCATGCAAACATGACGTGATTACATGCACTTCCTTAGGTAGAAGACGGCGATTTGGGTCCTGTTCCTCAGTCCGAGCTTTGCCAGAATCGAAGATATGTGGTTGCGCACCGTCCCCTCGCTCATGAAGAGCGTCGCGGCGACTTCCGCGTTTGTCATGCCATCCGCAATCGCGCGGACCACGTCTACCTCCCGCGCAGAAAGCCCCTTGAGCGCACTCTCATCCCGGGCCGACGGCGACGCATTCCCTCCCCTCGCGTTCGTGCCTATGGAAAGCTCCGCGGCACGTGCAAGGACCTCTCCCTCCAGCACGCACTGGCCGCTCATGACGGACCTCAACGCGGGCGCAATCGTGGAAACGTCCTGCTTGATGAGGTAGCCTCGCGCCCCGAGCCTAAGCGCACGGACGATGTACTCGTCATCGGAAAACGTCGTCAGGAACACGATGCGTGCCGCTGGCACCATGCCAAGGATTTCCTCCGCCGCAGTCAAGCCGTCTCCGTCAGTCATCTGGATATCCATGAGCACGACGTCCGGCTCGACGCGCGTGAAGAGAGACACGGCCTCGTGCCCGCTCGTACCCGTACCCACAACATCGACGTCAGGCTCTGCGTCCAGTATCGTTGCCAGGGACCTGACCACGATCTTGTCGTCGTCCACCACGATTACCCTCATTGGCGAGTCCCTTCGTCCATCTCCCTCGGAACCGATGCGAACACGACGAACCTCTCGCTCCCCCGCCCGCCGTCGACCCGGGCAGAGAACACGCCACCCATCTCAAGCACGCGCGCACGCATCGACCTCAGCCCCATGCCGCGCAGCTCAAGATCAACCCCCTGGGGTGGCATAGTGCCGTCGTTCGTGATGCGGAGCTGCCAGAGCCCCGGAAGGCAGGTAACCGCCACATGGGCATCGGACGCATGTGCATGGCGGGCCGCATTCGTGAGCGCCTCCCTGGCGACCGACAGAAAGCACTTGCTTACCGGGACCGGAGGAGCGACGTCCAAGCTGCATGCCACCGTCACGTTCTGAATGCCGCATTCCGACGAGAGCCTGTTCAGTTCGCAGCCCAAGTCAACACCGGAGTCCTCCAGGGCGTGCACGCTCCTGCGCATGGACGAGAGCGCATCGTTCAGCCCGCCCAGAACCTCATCAAGGTCCTCGACAACCTCGGCTTCGTCCCTGTGAACAACCTTGAGAGCCTCTACCTGCAAGACGAGCCTCGTGAGCAGGTGTCCCACGGAGTCATGAATCTCCCTCGCAATCCTCGTGCGCTCGGAGAGCGCCGCCGCATGCGTCTCGTACTCGCGCGCATCAACAAGCTCTGCGTTCTTCTCGCCCAAGGCGATGAGCCTGTCATTGAGGTCGTCCTGCAGGCGATGCAGCCGGGACTGCCCCTCCAGCACGCGCGTCGTCCTCACGGAAAGCGCGAGCGAGAAGAGCGTGGCTACCACAAGCTGGCACACCATAACCATACCAAGCCCACAAGCTGGTCCCAGGCATGCCACGAATGCAGGTGGCACCAGGGCCAGCCAGCGATTTTTGAGCCTTGCGGCGTCGTAGCTTGAAAGCGGAACAACGGCGCAGGCGGCCGGCGCCAGCGCGCACAGGACGAGAGGGGCGAGCACAAGGGCCAAGGCCGCCTTCCGACGCCCATCCCCCACCACCTCGAAGGCGGCGCTTGCGCAAACGGCAATCAGCATCGCAACCACGCTTGCCGCGAGATCACCCCGCATCGACGCCGCCAAAGCCAGGCAGGACCCAAGCACCAGAATCTTGTCAGTCATTCTCTCCATGAAGCAAGTATAGGGGCGCAACGGACGCCCAGGACGAGGTCGTGACATTCGTCATGCCCGACAGGCCAATCGGTTACACAAGTCACTACCGCACCCGCAAGGCAGGTGCAAGAATCTGGGGTGAAAGCTCGCGCTCCCATCAAGAGAAAGGACGACGATGCCAAATCCACAGGCGGCAGAGTCCATCACCCCTCCCTCGTCAGAGACCGTCGTCAGCATCAGCAACCTCGTCAAGCGCTATGGCGAGGTCGTTGCTGTGGACCACCTCTCGCTGGACATCGCGCGAGGAGAGATCTTTGGTCTTGTCGGCCCAAACGGATCCGGAAAGACGACCACGATAAACTGCCTGCTGCAGCTGCTCGACTACGATCACGGCCAAATCAAGGTGTTCGGCGAGCCCATGCGGCCGGACAGCTACGACATCAAGCGCAAGATCGGAATCGTGCCCCAAGAGGTCGCCGTCTTCGACGAGCTCACCGTCAGGGAGAACGTCGACAGCTTCTGCGCCCTCTACGTCCCGCAGTCCAGCCGCAGGCGTGAGCTTGTCGACCGTGCAATCGAGTTCGTGGGGCTACAGAAGTTCCAGGGCTTCCGTCCAAAAAAGCTTTCGGGCGGACTTTTGCGCAGGCTGAACATCGCCTGCGGCATCGCGCACCAGCCGTCGCTCATCATCATGGACGAGCCGACGGTGGCGGTCGACCCCCAGAGCCGCAACTCCATCCTCGACGGCATCGAGCGACTCAACAGGGAAGGGACCACCATCATCTACACCTCCCACTACATGGAGGAGGTAGAGCGTCTGTGCAGGCGCGTGCTCATCATGGACCACGGGCGCTCGGTTGCAAGCGGTACGCCCGACGAGCTCAAGGCACTAATCGGCACCGGCGAGAGGATCTCCGTCGAGACCGGGGCCGTCTCCGAAGCGGCCGTCGAGTCGGTGCGCATGCTCCCGCACGTTCGATCCGTGGAGTTTACAGAGGGCATGCTGCACGTGCAGTGCTCAAATGGCGCACACAACCTCTCGGAGGTCCTGGGCACACTCGCACGGGAACACGTCGACTATGGCCGCGTCCTTTCCGAGCCGCCCACGCTCAACGACGTCTTCCTCGAAATCACGGGGCGAGAGCTCCGCGATGAGTCCTAGGAGGCGCCATGCTCGCAAGCATCAGGACAAGCGTGCTCGCGCTCGTGCGAGACAAGTCCCTTCTCGTATGGACGCTCGCGTTTCCCCTCATCATGACCAGCATCTTCATGGCGATGTTCTCGGGACTCAACGATGCATACTCCCTCGTCGAATCGAGGCTCGGCGTCGTCAGGAATGCCCGTTACGAGTCCGTCAAAGGACTGGATGACATGCTCGCCTCACTGGCCGGGGCTCCCAAGAAAAGCCGCATCTGCACCCTTAAATACTACGCAAGCGAGAAGGACGCGCGCAACGCCGTCGCAGACGGAGCCATAGACTCCTACCTCACCGTCGGTTCGGACGGGACGCCCGCGCTGCACGTGAGCCAGGCAAGCATAGCCGCTAAGGGATCGCGTCCCGCGACCGTCCTCTCCGCAGCAATCAACTCGTACGTCCGAACGTCCGACGCAATCGCATCCGGCTCAACGAAAAACCCCGAACTCGCAGCGAAGGGAGCGGTGCAGGCCGCCTATCTGGGCAATTCCGTGCAAATCAAGCACTTCTCCGCCACGAAGAACGCACCTGACAGCAACGCCTCCTTCTACTTCGCCCTCCTCGCCATGACCGCAGGAATGGGAGCCATGTCCGCTGCGCTCACCACGCAGAAGCTCCTGCCCACCGCAAGCGCCGTCGGCGCACGTCAGACTCTTTCGTCCACGCCGCGATGGCGCATGCTCGTCGGTGCCCTCTTTGGCGCGTGGATCTGCCAGTTTGCCTGCATGCTGGCCGCGCTGCTGTTCATGGCAACGGTCGCCCACATAGACTTTGGAAGCGGGGCGGCACCGCTCGTCCTTGCGGTGGCGGTTTCGTCTCTGGCGAGCTGTGCGATGGGGTCCCTCCTCGGAACGATTCCCCACATGCAGGCAGGAATGGTCTCGGGGATAACCTGCCTGCTCTCGCTCTTCACGGGCCTTTATGGTCCAAGCGCCCAGGAAATCGCCTATGCATTGGAGACCTCCGCTCCGGTGCTCGCCCATGCAAACCCCCTCTGGCAGATATCTCACTGCTTCTACTCGCTCCTCTATTACGACACCTACGGCTCCTTTGCACGGTGCTGCCTCACGCTGCTGCTCATGACCCTAGTCGCACTTGCCCTCGCAGGCATACGCATGAGGAAGGTGTCCCATGCCCACCTTTAAGACATACATGAAGATTCTCCTCGCCCATCGCATATACATCGTCATCTACCTCGTCATCATCTCGATAACGGGAATCGCAATCGGGCTTTCGACAGCATCGGGCTCGAGCCAGCACTTCACCGCGACCTCGTCGAGGGTCGCCATAATCGACCACGATGACTCGAGGCTCTCTCGAGCGCTCTCCGCCCACGTGACAAAGGGCAACACCGTGGTCCCCCTTGCGGATAACAAGAAGTCAGTCCAAGACGCGCTCGCCCAGGACACGGTCTCATACCTCCTCGTCATCCCGAAGGGTTGGGGGCACGACCTCATGGTTGCGGCCGTCAACGAGGGCACCGCCCCCGCTCTGGAAGCTTCCGTGTCATATCGCTCCGGCGAGGGCTTTCTCGTAGATCAGGAAGTCAGGAGCTACGCCCAGGGACTCTTCGGCTCGGCATCGCTCGGAGGAAGCCAGTCGGACGTGGTTCATGCGACCGACGAGTCATGGGGCAAGAGCATTGGCGTCTCGACCATCGGACAGCGCGCGACGCCGCTACCCGACTCTCTCCTGAACTCCGCGCTCTTCTCCTCGTATCCCATCTTCGCGAGCGTCACCGTCTGTATTGCCCTTCTGATGAAAACCCTCAACGCGAAGGCGCTACACGGACGTAGGGTCGCCTCCCCGCAATCGCCGAGGGAGCGCAACATGGCCCTTGTGGCCGCGTGCGTCTGCATAGCCCTCGTTGCCTGGGCATGGAACTTCGGACTCCAGACGGCCATCCTTGGACGCAGCGCAATCACGCAGTCCCCCGCACAGCTCGGAATCGTGGGGCTGGCACTTCTCGCCTACTCCCTGGTGTCGGCGAGCGTGGGATTCCTCGTTGGCCAGCTGGGTTTCTCGGAGAATGCCGCAAATGCCGTTGCGAACATCTTTGGCATGGCACTCTCGTTCCTCGGCGGAGCCTGGACGAGCCTGTCCCTGCTACCGGACGCACTTGTGGCCGTCGCCCACTTCACACCGTTCTACTGGGCGTACCGCGCCATCGAGGGTGCGTCGGCCATGAGGGGCGTTTCCGCCTCGAGCGTACTGCCGCTCGTGGGATGCGTCGGCGTCTGCATGCTGTTTGGCATAGCCATACTGCTTGTTGGCATTACGCTCGGACGTGTCCGGACCAGGCAGCTGGGATAGAGTTCGACACGAATTCCGCCGATGCCCGAGCGCGGCATCTCTTGGCAATGTTGCGGAGTTTTAGCAGGTCCCGGCTTTATGCGCTATCGTTTCTGGGTCACAGTCAATGCGTGGCTGCCCAAGGGATGCGCTCGCGCAAGACGTCAGCCCACGCGAGGAAAGCGAGACTCAGATGAAGCTCACCGGCAGCCAGATACGCCAGCTGCGAAGCATGTGCAACCAACTCAAGCCAACCGTCTCCATCGGCAAGGCGGGCGTGGAGGCCGTCGTGGCCTCGACCGAGGAGGACCTCGAGGCGCACGAGCTCGTGAAGTGCACCGTCCAGGGAACATCCGGCCTCGATACGCGCGAGGCGGCAGACGCCTTGGCAGAGCTCACGGGCGCCACGGTGGTCCAGGTGATTGGCCACAAGTTCTCCATCTACCGCGAGACCAGCCGCAAGGACGTGGAGAAGATCAAGCTCCGCTAGCTGCAGCAAAACCATACGGGCAAACTTGTTCGGTCGGGACGCCTTGGGCTTTGGGGCGTCCCGACCGCCTCTTTGCACGCGCGTCACGAACTCGCTGCATGCCCCTTGCATCCGACACGCCAATCGCTCACGATTGCAGCATCAACCAGGCGTCGGAAATAGAGGCCAAGATGCAAGCACCAGACGCCGCCGCAGGCGGGCAGGAACCGAAGGGCACAATCCTTGTCGTCGAGGACGACCCGGACATCGTGGAGATACTCCGCCTCTACCTGGAGAGCAGCGGCTACCGCTTCCTCTCCGCGGGCGACGGGAAGCACGGCCTCGACGTCCTGCACGAGAGCGACGCGTCGCTGGCGCTCGTGGACCTCATGATGCCCTCCATGAACGGCTTCGACTTCATCAAGGAGGCTCGCGCCTTCACGGACATCCCCATCATCATCGTGTCCGCGCGCAACCAGCCCTCGGACAAGGTGCTCGGCCTCGACCTGGGCGCGGACGGCTACGTAACCAAGCCGTTCGACCCTACGGAGGTCCTCGCGTACGTGCGCGCGGCGCTGCGCCGGTACCGCCAGGGCAAGGTCGGCCAGCACGACGGGGCCGAAGGCGCCGCCACGGGCGAGAAGAACGTCCTTTCCGCCGGCGACCTCGAGCTCGACCTCGACACCCTTGTGCTCCGCAAGCGCGGCAACGTGATGCCGCTCACGGCGTCCGAGCTGAAGATACTTCACAAGATGATGTCCGCACCCGGGCACGTGTTCACGAAGGCACAGCTGTACGAGGCCATAAGCGGCAGCTCCTACGGCGGGGCGGAAAGCATCATGATGCACGTCTCGAACATCCGCTCCAAGATCGAGGACGACCCGGGCAAGCCGGCCCACATCAAGACCGTACGCGGATTGGGGTACCGCTTTGACAAGTAGCGAGAAGGGCGTCAAGCGCACCACAAGCGCCCGCCTGCGCAGCGCGCTTCGCAACGCGACAACGAGCCTCACCGTAAGGTGCCTGCTCATCGTGCTGGCCTACATACTCGCGATGGCGGGACTCCTGCACGTCACGAACCAGCTCGCGAACGAGGAGCTCAAACGCACCTCGCCGTACATAGAGATGTTCGACGACGGTTCCACCATGATGCAGACGGACGACTTCCAGCAGATGGGGTCGCAGGTCACGCACCCCAGCGCGCTTCTGGTGTTCGACGGGGAGGGAAAGCTGCTCTTCTCGACCAGCCAGAAGGTCGCCCAGAAGATCACCGCAAAGGAGCTCCCGCTCATCGCGGGCGACGAGGACGACGGCTCCATGTACGTGATGCTCGACCGCACGGACGCGCAGGGCAGGACCGTGCACGAAATCAACCTCTGCAAGCCCGAGCCTACCCCGGACGGTTACGCCATCAGCGTCAAGTCCACCTGCACGTACCTCTCGGACGGCACCATCGTGGGCGGCGACCTCTTTGGCGACAAGACCCGCCTGACCAAGCGCGAGATGTCCCTGCTCCAAGGCGTGTACAGCCGCCGCATGATGATCGCGAAGCACAGCTACAAGAACGAGAAGGGCCAGCGGCGCATCCTTGTGCTGCTTTCGCCCACGGAGTCCGGCAAGGACTTCAGGGCCGCTGTCGACCGCTCGAACACCTACCGCATCGCGGCGGTGCCCATCGCCGTCGCGCTCACGGTCCTGGCGATCGCCGTCCTCGCGCAGGTCGTTCGCAAGTCCACCCGCCCGCTCGACCGCGCCATAGACGCGCGCCGCAGCGGCGGCAACGCGCCGGACCCATCCGCCATGCCCGTGGAGCTCAGACACACCTACGAGGACTTCCTCGGGCTCATGAAAGAGCTTGACCAGGCGCAGGACGACAAGAGCCGCATGATCGCAGATGTCTCGCACGACCTGAAGACGCCGCTTTCGGTCATCCGCGGCTACGCCCAGGCGTTCGAGGACGGCTGCGTTCCGCAGGCAAGCGCCGAGAAGTACCTGCACGCCATTGCCGCAAAGGCCGACCTTGCGTGCGAGCTCATAGACTCGCTGCAGTTTTTTGCCAAGACCGACCACCCCTCATACCAGGCGACGACCGAAAACCGCGACCTGTGCGAGGACCTGCGCCTCATGCTCATCGACAAACAGCCCGACATCGAGCAGGCGGGTGGTACGCTCGTGGTCGAGCTGCCGGAGCGACCCATCCGCGCCCGCGCGGACGTCGAGCTCCTCAGGCGCGCCGTCAGTAACGTGATAGACAACGCCTACAAGCACAACCCGCGCGGCGTGACCATCCGCGTCGCGTGCGCGCCCACGCGCGACGGCGCCCTCGTCTCCGTCGCGGATGACGGGCAGGGTGTGCCCAAGGACATCCGCGCGCACGCGTTCGAGCCGTTCGTCACCAGCAACACGGCGCGCTCCGCCGGCAAGGGCACGGGGCTAGGCCTTGCCATCGCCAGCACGTGCATGCAGGTGCAAGGCGGCACGATATCGTTCGCGGAGCGTCCGGAAGCCCCGTACTCCACGGAGGTCCTCATGACCCTCCCTCCCGCGCAGAAAGACTAAAGGTTCCTTTAGGCAGCATTTAGGTAGGCAAAAGGTTGCCCCCGTAGCATGGGTTCCAACGTCAGCAAGACGAAAGGCACCCATGCTCTCAAGAACGAACGTCCTCACCTACCTCGAGGACTCCACCAGACGCGACCCCAACGCAACGGCCGTCGTGGACGAGTCCGGCACCTATACATACGCAAGGCTGCTGGAAGATACCCAGCGCATCGGCACCGCGCTCGCAAGCCGCGGCGCGTCCGGGTCGTCCGTCATCATCATGCTGCGCAAGAGCGAACTCGCACTTGCCTGCATGCTCGGCACCCTGCAGGCCGGCGCGTTCTACGTGCCCGTCGACACCGACGCGCCCGCGCACAGGCTCCAGCACATGGCCGCAACCCTCGGGGACGCCCTCGTCGTCGCGGGCGAGAAGAACGCGGACGCCGTGCGCCAGGCCCTTCCGGAGCGCGAGGTCCTCGTGGCAGAGGAGCTGCTCCGCCACCCGGTGGACACGAGTGCGCTCGAGGCGGCCCGCTCCCGCGTGCTCTCGTGCGACCCGGCGTACGTCATGTTCACCTCCGGCTCCACCGGCACGCCAAAGGGCGTTGCCGTCAGCCACGGCGCCATCGCGAGCTTCGTGGACGAGTTCGTCCGCACCTTCGGCTTCACCAGCGAGGACCGCTTCGCGAACCAGGCTCCGTTCGACTTCGACATCTCCGTGAAGGACGTGTACGGGTCGCTCGCCGTGGGAGCCACCCTCGTGCTCGTCCCGCGCGAGCTGTTCATGCAGCCGCAGGCCCTCGTCGACTACCTCGAGAAGAACCAGGTCACCGTCATGGTCTGGGCCGTGGCGGCCCTCTGCATCGCCAGCGCGTACCACGTGCTTTCGCCCGGCAGGCTCCAGAGCGTGAGGCAGGTGCTCTTCAGCGGTGAGATCATCCCCAGAAAGCACCTGGACGCCTGGCTCAGGTGCCTGCCCGACACCCGCTTCGTCAACCTGTACGGCCCCACGGAGATCACCTGCAACTGCCTGTATCACGTGGTCGACCGCACGGCCGCATACCCGCAGGGCCTTCCCCTGGGAAGGAGCTTCGGCCATTGCGAGGTCCTTCTCCTCGATGAGGCGAGTCGTCTGGTGACGGAGCCGGGCAAGCTGGGAGAGCTCGTCGTGCGCGGCCCGTCCGTCGCCCTTGGCTACGTGGGCAACCCCGAGACCACCGCGCGCTCCTTCGTGCAGAACCCGCTCAACAGCATGTACCACGACCGCGTGTACCGTACCGGCGACCTCGCGGAGCTGCTCGATTCCGGAGACCTCGTCTTCCGTGGGCGCCGTGACAACCAGATCAAGTACATGGGCCACCGCATCGAGCTCGAGGAGGTCGACAAGGCCTTCGAGAACCTCCCCGGCGTTCAGAGGTGCCGCTGCGCCTTCGACGCACGGCGCCAGCGCCTGCGCGTGTTCTTCGAGGGCACCGCGGAGGAAGCCGCGCTGCCGCGCCTCGTGGCGGACACGCTCCCCACAAGCATGAGTCCCTCCAGCATCACCAGGGTGGATTCCATGCCCCTCAACAAGAACGGGAAGGTCGACCGGGCAGAGCTGCTCAGGACGTACTTCCCCACCAAGTCCAAGGAAGGAAGGTAAGCCGGCATGAACGCAGAGGAACTCAGGCGCGTGGGCGAGTTCTGCCAGACGCCGTTCTACGTCTTCGACGAGCGCGAGCTGACAGACCAGGTCAGCCGCATCCGCGAGGTCCTGCCCCCGCGCACCAACATCTGCTTCGCCATGAAGGCGAACCCGTTCGTGGTGGGTCCCATCTCGAAGCTCGTCGACAGGCTCGAGGCCTGCTCCACGGGAGAAGTGCGCATCTGCCAGGCCGCGGGCGTCGACCCCAGCCAAATCGTCGTCTCGGGCGTCGCGAAGGACCCCGCCCTCATGCGCGAGCTCATCGCGGGCGACGCGGGCATCGGCCACTTCACCTGCGAGTCCCGCCTCCAGTTCGACATGCTCTCCAGGCTGGCGCGCGAGGCGCACACGCACGTAGACCTGCTGCTCCGCCTCAGCAACGGCAGCCAGTTCGGCATGGACGCAAACACGATCCTCGAGCTCGCGGCAGAGTGCGCCAACGACCCGCACGTCACCATCCGCGGCATCCAGTACTTCACCGGCACTCAGAAGACCTCGTCCAAGCGCATCGCGCGCGAGGTCGCAAAGCTCGACAGGTTCGTGACGGAGGTCGGCCGCGCCTACGGCAGCCCCCTCGCCGAGATGGAGTATGGCGCGGGCCTCCCCGTCGAGTACTTCGAGCGCGACCCCGAGGTCGTCCGCCAGACTGAGCTCGAGCCTGCGCTCGCGCTTTCCCACGCGCTTGCCGACGCGTCCTTCGACGGCCAGGTCACCATCGAGCTCGGCCGTCGCATCGCCGCGACGTGCGGCACCTACGTCACGCGCGTGGTGGACGCGAAGCAAATCGGCGGCCAGAACGTCGCCATCGTCGACGGCGGCATGCACCAGATCACGTACTACGGGCACGCCATGGCCATGAAGCAGCCACCGTGCCACGCTCTTCTCCCCCACGGCGACGCCAGCCTCCGCTGGACGGTCTGCGGCTCGCTCTGCACCACGAACGACATCCTCGTGAAGCAGATGCCCCTGGGAGACCTCGCGGTGGGCGACCTCATAGCGTTCGACAAGGCGGGCGCCTACTGCATGACGGAGGGCATGTCGCTCTTCCTGAGCCGCGACCTCCCCGCCATCGTCTGGCGCGACCGCGCGGGCAAGCTCACGCTTCTGCGCGACTACATCGATACCGCACCCCTCAACAGCGTTCGCCCGCTCTGACAGAGCGTCACGACATACCGCACGACCACGCACGCAACGTGCAGACAACGCAAAGGAGAAGAACATGAGGACCGTTACCGAAATCCTTCAGGAGCTCAAGCCCGGCTGCGACTTCGAGGGCTCCACCACGCTGATCGACGACCGCGTCATCGACTCGCTCACCATGGTCGCGCTCGTGGCCGAGCTCGAGGACGAGTACGACATCGAGGTGCCGCCCGTCGAGATCGTCGCCGACAACTTCAACTCCGTCGAGGCGATGGAGATGCTGGTCAGGCGTCTGCGCGAGGAGGAGCTCGACTAGTCCACCATACGCACCAAGACGCCCCCGTCGACCCTCGCACTCGTGTCGCCGGGGGCGCTCTCTGTAGGTCCCAACCCAGGGGATAGTATGACTTCCTATTTTTCCATCCTGTTCTTCGCGGTGTTTCTGCCCCTCGTGGTGGCCGCGTACGGCATCGCCCCCAGAAAGGCGCGCTGGGTCGTGCTCCTCGTGGCGAGCTACGCGTTCTTCTGGATCCTCAGCGGCAGGCTCATCGTGTTCATACTGGCCTCGACGGTCTCCGTCTACGGCCTTGCCCTCGCACTCGACGCCCAGGTCAGGCAGAGGGACGAGCGGCTCGCCAACGCAACGTCGGGAAAGCGCGCCATCCGCGCCAACGCGAAGCGCCGCATGCGCGCCATCCTCGGCGCAGGCGTTCTTCTCAACGTGGGCATGCTCGTCGCGCTCAAGTACGTCAGGTTCTTTGGCGAGGCGCTCTCCGGCCTGCTCGGGCTCTTCGGCCACGGCTTCGTGGTCAGCGTGCCGCCGCACGACCTCCCCATAGGCATCTCGTTCTACACGCTCATGGCGGTGTCCTACCTGGTGGACGTCTATCGCGAGTCCGTGCGCGCGGACAGAAACCTTGGCCGCGTCGCGCTGTACCTGAGCTTCTTCCCGCAGATCATGGAGGGCCCCATCTGCCGCTACAACCAGACGGCGGAGTCCCTCACCGCGGGCGAGCCGCTGGACCGCAGGTCGATGTACGCGGGCACGGTCCGCATCCTGTACGGCTTCGCGAAGAAGATCATCGTGGCGGACAGGCTCAACGCGTTTGTCCGGCCCGTGTTTGGCGGCCACTACCTGTTTGACGGCGGCGTCACGGCGTTTGCGGCCATCCTGTACACGCTGCAGCTGTACTGCGACTTCTCGGGCACGATGGACGTGGCCCTTGGAATCGGCCAGATCTTCAACATCCGCCTACCCAGGAACTTCAGGCAGCCGTTCTTCTCGCGCACCGCGTCGGAGTTCTGGAAGCGCTGGCACATCACGCTGGGCACGTGGCTGAAGGACTACGTGTACTACCCCGTCTCGCTCAGCGCGCCATGCAAGCGCCTGACCAAGCGGGCGCGCAAGGTGTTTGGCAACCGCTACGGGCCGCTGCTGGCAAGCTCCGTCGCCCTGCTGTGCGTGTGGGTCATCAACGGCCTGTGGCACGGCGCCGGCAGCCAGTACCTGTTCTTCGGCATGTACTACTTCGTCCTCATCATGGCGGGCGGCCTCATCGAGCCCGTCGCCGCAAAGGCGGCGCTGCGTCTGCACGTCGACCGCACGTCCGCGCCGTACCGCGCGTTCCAGACCGCGCGCACCCTCGTCATCGTCTTCGTGGGCGAGATGTTCTTCCGCGCGGACGGCCTTTCCGCCGGCCTCGCCATGTTCCGCAGGATCGTGACGGACTTCTCGCTCGGCGCGTTCACGAGCGGCGCCATATTTGCCGTGGGCCTGGACGGCCCGGACTACCTGGTGGTCTGCCTGACGCTTGCCGGCGTGCTCGCCGTGGGCATAGCGCAGGAGCGCGGCCGCGACGTGCTGGGCGCCCTGTGCGAGCGCGGAACCATCGCCCGCTGGGCCGTGGCAATAGCGCTGTTCATGGCGATCGTGATCTTTGGCGCGTACGGCGCAAGCTACATCCCCATCGCGCCCATGTACGCGAAGTTCTAGGAGGCACGCATGAGAAACCATAGGCTCCGCGCCCGCTTGGGCGTTGCCCTCACGGCGCTGGCCGTCTTCCTCGTTGTTGCCGGCCTTCTGGCCGTGACGTCCTGGGCGTCGCTGCCCAAGGCCGACGCGCACGAGGAGGGCACGGTGGACGCGACGGCGCATGACGCCACGGGCGAGAAGAACGGCGGCCTCGACGTGCTGTTCATCGGCGACAGCGAGGCATACAGCGCGTTCTCGCCCCTCGAGATGTGGGGCGAGAACGGCTTTGCCAGCCGCGTGATCGCCTCGCACGGCCAGAGGCTCCCGTACGGCTACACGCTGCTGCGCGAGGCCCTCGACACGAGCTCGCCGCGCGTGGTGGTGATAGAGACCAACTCCGTGTACTCGTCCTTCTCGACGCTTGACCCATCGCTGAGGTTCCTGCAGGACCACGTGCCCATATTCGAGTACCACGACCGCTGGAAGCGCATCCTTACGCACGACCTTGCGAAGCCTGACAACTCGCGCGCGTACCTGAGGGGCTTCGTGGTCAACACCGAGGTGAAGCCTGCGCGCAACGTCAACTACATGGCGCGCACGCGCGAGGTGAGCGTGGTGCCGCGGGAGAACCAGGAGTACCTGCGCCTTATGGTCGACTACTGCCGTGCGCACGGCGCGACGCCCGTGCTGGTGAGCACGCCCTCGACCGTCAACTGGAGCACCCCGCGCCACAACGGCATCGCGCGGCTGGCTCGCAGGATGAGGGTCGACTACATAGACCTGAACCGCGGACGGCACAAGGTCGACATCGACTGGCGTTGGGACACGCGCGACCGCGGCGACCACCTTAACCTGAGCGGTGCCACGAAGGTCTCGCGCGAGCTGAGCGCTCTCTTGAGCAGGCGCTACGGGCTGCCCGACCACCGGGGCGACCCCACGTACGCCACGTGGGAGGAGGACCTGGACCGCTACCGCGCCGCCGTGGGCGCATAGCGCACCCGCACGCCGCGACGCAAACGGCACCTTCGCGATGCGAACGTGAGGCAGCCACGCATGCAGGTCTAGAATGGGCACTGTCGTCGGAGTCTCGGCGGCGGTGCCCATCGTTATAGGGAGGCCCATGACCAGGCTCTACATAGACGCCGACGCGTGCCCCGTTACGCGGGAGGCGCTCTCCGTTGCGCGCGAGCTGCGGGTTCCCTGCGTGATAGCCGGAAACTCCACGCAGAACCTCGAGCGCTCCGTGCGCGCGACGGACCTGCGCGAGCCCCGTGACCCGCGCCACCCCGACCGCGGGTTCTGGGTGCGGGTGCTCCAGGTGGGCGTGGGCGCAGACTCTGCCGACTTCGCCATCGTGTCCAATCTGACGCCGGACGACGTGGTGGTGACGCAAGACATCGGCCTTGCAGACATGGTGCTGGGCCGCGGCGCTCGCGCCATTGGCGTGCGCGGGCGCGTGTACAACCCACTGACCATAGACTCCCTGATGCTCATTCGCCACGAAGAGAAGAAGGTGCGACGCGCCGGCGGCAGGACAAGGGGCCCCGCGGCTTTCACGTCCGAGGACCGCGCCCGCTTCCGCACGAACCTGCGCCGCCTGCTGAAGGCGCCACATGACGCGCGGGCGTCTCATAACGGGCGGGCGCCACGCGGCGGACAGACAACTGCCACCAGCCCGAGCGAATAGCCACGACGAAGGGTCTCGCATGCAGAGAAGAGCAACCACCATTGCCGACACGCCCTGCGTAACGTACGCCGACGAGAACCCGCAGCACATACTCCTGCAACCCGTGGACCACCGCGACCTCGACGAGGTGGACCGCGAGGCGCAGCTTCTGCAAGATTCCTGCAAGGCGCCCCTCGCGCTCGTCGCGTTCGAGGTGCCGGAGTGGAACGACGACCTTTCTCCCTGGGAGGCGCCGCCGGCGTTCGGCAAGCACGGCTTCGGCAGCGGCGCCCAGCAGACGCTCGACCTCATCCTGAACGGCATCCTGCCCGAGCTGTCCACGATGCTGCGACCCCAGCCCAGCCACGACGCAATTCTGGGCGGCTACTCGCTCGCCGCGCTCTTCTCGCTGTGGTGCGCGTACCAGACCGACGCGTTTTTGGCCGTCGCCGCCGCATCGCCGTCCGTGTGGTTCCCCGGGTGGGTCGGCTACGCGCAAGGCCACCAGCCGCATTCGCGCGCCGTGTACCTAAGCCTGGGCGACCGCGAGGAGCGGACGAGAAACGCCGTCGTCTCGGCCGTGGGGTCGTGCATGCGGCGCCAGCACGAGCTGCTTCGGGCGCAAGGCGTGCCGTGCGCGCTGGAGTGGAACGCGGGCGGACACTTCCAAGATCCGGACTCCCGCGTGGCACGGGCGTTCCTGTGGTGCGTCGGCGCGCTGGAGGCCGACCGCGCGGCGTAGCTCCGGGCGCGCACGGCACGCTCTTCTCGCCCGCCTTTGCAGGCAGCCGATAGAAATCCCCCAGACCGAGACTCGATGCAACGAGCACCCGATCCGGGGGATGACGTTTTGGCACCGTCTTGCAGCCAGATGCAAGCGAGGCGCGGTGCTAGTTAGTCCGCCTCCTCAGTGCAATCGCAAGGCCGGCTGCAAGCGCGCCGGCACCAAGCGCCACGGCGGCGCCCGGCAGCGCCAGTCACAAAGACCAAACTTACCCCCTGGCCAGGACATGCGCCGGCGTATGGCGAGGGCGGCGTTCACCAGGAGGATGAGCGACGGCACCTCGATGAGCGGGCCGACGACATTAGCGATTGGTCACAGCCGGCCGACGAGCTCCACCACGGAGGCGACAAGGCCTCCCCCATCCACCTGGTCTTCCCTCAAGCAAAGGTAGAACGTCGCATGGGCTTCGGGGTCGCGTATGGGGACGAAGACCCTTTGGACCTGGCCCACGCCCTCTGCCGCCTCGCCGGCGACGTCCGGTCGCATGAGCACCGGCGCATCAGACGAGAAGCCAAGCATGCGGGTCGTGCGCATGAGCTGGCGGTGCCGGCCGAGGGTTCGAGGGCGGAGTGGCTGGAGCCCGTATCCGAGGAGGAGTACGCGCAGCTGGCGTAGGCCTGGCAGCTGGCGTAGGCCCGGCAGCTGGCGTAACCCACCGGCCTACGCGTACCGGCGCGCTATGGAGAGCGCCAGGCCCACGTAGCCCTCGCCAAACAGCACGCAGTGCAGCAGCGCCGGCACGAGCTGATGGATGGCGACGCGGTCGCGCCAGCCATCTGCAAGCGGGGACGCCTCGTCGTACGCGGCGAGAAGATCATCGAGGTACGCGCAGCCAAACAACTGCAACATGGCAAGGTCGGTCTCCGCGTGGCCGCCGGATGCCATGGGGTCGATGAGCGCCGCCCCCGTCGCGGCGGCCCGGGTGCCGTCCGCCGCCCACAGCAGGTTTCCGGCCCAGAGGTCACCGTGGATGCGCGAGCACGCATGCCCGCCCGCGCGCACGAGCGCCGGCTCCGGCGAGTCGAAGTCGCCAGCCGCCATGCGGTCCGCCACGCGCGAGAGCAGGCGCGCCTCGCCCGCATCCACCAGGCCGTCGTCGCGAATCGCGCGAACGTGCGGCATCACGCGCCACTTGGCGCACGCGGTGCCCCAGCTTTGGGCGCCGTCCCGCGCGGAGGCGCTCACCACGGGCGTGAGCGAACGCCCGATCGTATAGCCGTCGCCATCCCAGCCGGGCGGTGGGCAGCCGTACCACGCAGCTCCCGCCGCATGCGTGCGCGCCAAGGCCGCGCCGGCCCGTCGCGCCTTCTCCCTCGTGGACGCGCCCTGGGCAATGCGTTCCTCCACCAGCCGGTGCGCGGTTGCGCTCACGACGCGCGCGCACGAAAGGCCGCCGTCCTTCTCGGCTGCGCCCAGCCAGCGCAGGCCAGCAGCCTCGCCCGCAAGGTCCACGCCGGGACCGGCATCGACCTTCTCGTACGTCGCGAACGAGTCCTCCCGCATGGCACCTCCTAATGTCCTCGCATCGCGAGAACACAACATGGCAATCATGGCCGTGCCGGCGAGGGTCGTGCCGATGACGTTTCAGGCGTGCCACAGGCCATTGACACGCCCGCTCGCAGGCGCAAGAATTGGCAACCAAACGCGCGGCACAGGGCCGGGCGGCAGACGGACGGAGGAGCGGCGATGGCGGTATTTAAGACGCTCGCGATCGGGACGGGCGACGGCGCGACAAAGGTCGAGGGCATCATGGTTCCCGAGCTTGCGGGAGAGGGCCACGCCTCGCTCATCGTGGTGCGCTGTGCGCGCGGCTTCCTCATGTGCGGCTACCTGAGCCTGGAGAAGGCCGAGCAGCTCGGTGACGCTGCCGTGCGCGTCGCGGGCGCGAGCTTCGACGACGTCCTCGCGAACAAGGTCACCGGCATGACAGCCAAGGCCGCGGAGCTTGGCGTGACGCCGGACATGACGGGAGCAGAGGCCGCTTCGGTACTGAACCGATAGGCCCTTGCCGCCGCAGTGCGGCGTTAAAGCCCGCTTGGCCTGTGGAGTGTTTGTACGCCCTTGCGGACGCGGCCGCATGCGACGGTGCAATGCATGGTAACGTGCACAGGTCACATTCCTTGCAGGCACCCTTGGAAACGCACACCCTCCCGGGTGATAACGAACAACACTGCACTCAACCGGCAGGTATTCATGCCGCAAAGCCGCACCCAGAAGCTCGTCTTCACCACCATGATGGTCGTCGTAATGGTGTATGGGATGATCTGCTGCAACGTCTCCCTCGGGGTGGGCGGCCTTTCCAACTTCGTCTTCGTCGCTGGGTTGCCAGAGCTCGCGTTCATGGGGCCGGTCGCGCTCGCGCTCGACCTGTTTGTGGTCTCGCCCATCGTCGGCCGCCGCGCGGCAAAGCTCGTTGGCCCCAACCCCAAGACTCCGTTCGCGATGGTCGCGGCGATCTCCGCGCTCAGCGTGCAGATGATGTGCCCGCTCATGAGCCTCGTCGCCACGCTCGTCATCAAGCGCCCCGCCGCCCCGGACATCGTCTCCACGTGGATCCAGACGGCCCTTCTCAACCTGCCCATGGCGCTGCTATGGCAGTTCTTCGTGGCCGGTCCCGTCGTGCGCGGCGCGTTTGGCGCGCTGTTTCGCCCAAAGGCCGTGACCTCCGGCGACGAGGCCAGGTAACCGCCAGTCGCATACCAAGGCACGTCGGCGCCCGTTGCCAACACGCGCCTTGCGTTGGCCGCCCCCTTGCCTTGCGCGGGAGGGCGGCCCCCTCCTTTTCGTAGTAGCGCAGCGTGGACGCGGGCACCTTCTGCGAGATGCTGCGCAAGAGGTCGCAACGCGTCACCCCAGAGCAGCCGAGCGTAGAGTATTTCCGCAGGTTGACACCAATCATTACCACCCGCATAGCGGGTGGTTTGCTCTAAGGGTATAACCCTACAAAGCCGGCCAGGGACTCAAGTCCCTGGCCTTCACTTCGTTCAGGCC
>CACWMM010000019.1:0-28393 GCA_902761955.1 uncultured Olsenella sp.
TATGGCGACACGTACGGCATGCCGGTGAACATCACCCGTTGCTCCAACAACTATGGGCCGTTCCAGTTCCCGGAGAAGCTCATTCCCCTCATGATCAACAACGCCGAGGCGCACAGGGAGCTCCCCGTCTACGGTGACGGTCTCAACGTGCGTGACTGGCTGTACGTCGAGGACCACTGCAAGGCGATAGACCTCGTGCTCTCCAAGGGACGCCTGGGCGAGGTGTACAACGTGGGCGGCCACAACGAGCGCCCGAACATCTTCATCGTGAAGAAGATCATCGAGGAGACCGCTCGCGCGACGGGCGATGCGGAGATAACCGAGGCTCTGATTAAGTACGTTCAGGACCGCAAGGGCCATGACCGCCGCTATGGCATCGCGCCGGACAAGATTAAGGCGGAGCTTGGTTGGGAGCCGGAGACGCGCTTCGAGGACGGCATCGTGAAGACTATCGACTGGTACCTCGCCCACAAGGAGTGGATGGAGCACGTGACGAGCGGCGCGTACCTGGAGTATTACCACAAGATGTACGGGGAGAGGTAACGAATCATGAGCGAGGCCTTGGCCCCGAACAAGAAGAAGCGCCTTGTGAGCGTGGTCATACCATGCTACAGGTCCGAGAGGTCCATCAGGGATGTGGTCGAGCTGACCATTGCCGAGTTCGACAAGTGGGATGACTACGACTGCGAGTTCGTCTTGGTGAACGACTGCTCTCCTGATGATACGTACGGGACGATCTGCGATCTTGCGGAGAGGCACCCTAACGTCCACGGCGTGAGCCTCATGCGAAACTTCGGCCAGCACAGCGCCATTATGTGCGGCCTCCACTTCGCGAAGGGCGACCTCGTCCTCGGCATCGATGACGACCTGCAGTGTCATCCGTCCCAGATTCGCAAGGTGCTTGACCGGATGGACGACGGATTCGACGTCGTATACGGCGTCTATGCGGAGTCCAAGAACGGACCGATCAAGAACTTCACCAGCTGGCTCAACAAGGTCACTTCGCGCAAGCTCCTGGGCCGTCCCAAGGACATCCGCTCGAGCAACTTCTGGCTCATCACGTCCCAGATCAAGGACCAGATGATTCAGTACACCAACTACAACCCTCAGGTGGACGCACTCATCACGAGACTCACCAAACGCATCGGGAACGTCACGATCGAGCATCACGAGCGGGAATACGGGTCGTCCAACTACTCGCTCTCCAAGCTCGTCAACCTGTGGCTTGCGCTGTTCAGCTACACCAACGTCCCTATCAGGCTCATATCCGGCATCGGCGTCGTTACGGCGCTCGTCGGCTTCGTGGCCGGCATCGTCACCATCGTCAGGAAGGCCATTGACCCGTCGATCATGGCAGGCTGGGCGTCTATCGTCTGCATCATGCTGCTCTTCTTTGGCATGGTCCTTCTCGCCCTTGGAATCATCGGCGAGTATCTGGGCAACATCGTCCTCTCCATCAACAGTACGCCGCAGTTCGTCATTCGCGAGAAGGTGAACCTCTAGGTGGGCGAGAAAGGCACGGGCGCCAAGACGCTCCTTGCGCTCCACCTGCTCCTTGCGCTCTTCTCCATCAGTGGCGTCCTGAGCAAGCTCGCGTCACGCCATCCCTTCATGAGCGTCCCATTCGTGCTTTGCTACGGGGGCTCGCTTGCCATCCTCGCCGTGTACGCCATCGGCTGGCAGCAGATCATCAAGAGGATGCCCCTCATTGCGGCTTACGCCAACAGGGCCGTCACTCTCGTCTGGGGGATCGTCTGGGGCGTGCTCTTCTTTGGTGAGGGCGTGACGCCGCTCAAGCTGCTGGGGGCGGCCATCGTGCTGTCCGGCGTCGTGCTCTTCTCGCTCTCTGGTGACGGAGAGGAGGGCGACCATGAGTAGGACGTTCACGTACGCGCTCTTCGCCCTGTTTGGCGTCTTCATCTCGGGCATCTCGCAGGTGCTGCTCAAGAAGTCGGCGGGCAGGCAGTATTCTTCCGCCATCCGCGAGTACCTGAATCCGCTTGTGATCGTCGCCTATGCGATGTTCTTTGGCGCGACGCTCCTCTCCGTGTACGCGTACAAGGGAATCCCCCTTTCTATGGGGCCAATCCTCGACGCGACGGGCTACATCTACGTCACGATCTTCGGCATTACCATCTTCCACGAGAAGCTCAACGCCCGGCGCGTCCTTGCGCTTGCCCTTATCATCCTAGGCATCGTGGTCTACTCGCTTGGCCTGTAGCGCCAGGTGTGGCAGGAGGGTCATTTGGCAGAGTCAAACCTGAAGTCCAAGACGATACGCGGGCTATTCTTCAAGCTCTTCGAGCAGGGCGGGTCCGCCATCATCACGCTCGTCGTCCAGATTGTGATGGCGCGCATCCTCGCGCCGAGCGAGTTCGGAATGCTCGCCATCATGCTCGTCTTTGTGAATGTGGGCAACGTGCTCGTGCAGTCCGGCCTGAACACCGCGATCGTTCAGTCAAAGGACGTGAGCGAGAAGGACTACAGCACGGTGTTCTGGATGAGCCTCGTGGTGTCCGTCGTCCTCTACGTCGTGGTGTTTCTCTCCGCGCCTGCCGTCGCGGCGTTCTACAGGATGCCGCGTGTCGTGTGGCCGCTCAGGGCGCTTGTGCTCGTGCTCATAATCAACGCGTACAACTCCATCCAGGAGGCCATCGTCGCCCGCGACCTCCAGTTCAATAAGACGTTCCGCGCGACCGTCACGGCCGGTGTCGTCTCGGGAGCCTTGGGCATATCCGCGGCGCTCGCGGGCTTTGGAATCTGGGCGCTTGTGGTCCAGCAGATAGCTCAGCAGGTTGTCAAGTGCATCGCCCTCGCCAGGCAGATTCCCTGGCGGCCGCGCCTCGAGTTCGACGGCGAGCGCGCCGTCGTGCTCTTCCGCTTCAGCTGGAAGCTCCTCGTGTCGGGCATCATGGACCAGCTGTACCAGAGCCTTTCGGACCTCATCATCGGCAGGGTCTTCACGTCCACGGACCTCGGCTACGTCTCGCAGGGCAAGAAGTACCCCCAGGCGCTCGGTGTCATGCTCGACGGCGCCATCCAGCCGGTGATGCTGTCCGCTGTGTCACGCGTGCAGGAGGATGTGTCCAAAGTCAAGCGCCTCGCACGCCGCGGCCTCAAGACGAGCACGTACCTCATCGTGCCGTCCATGACGCTCTTCGCCATCCTGGCCCCGCAGCTCGTGAGGCTGCTGCTGGGCGCCAAGTGGCTGCCGAGCGTTCCCTTCCTGCAGATGTACTGCTTCGTGTATGCGCTGCTGCCCATCCACACCACCAACCTCCAGGTGCTCAACGGCATGGGCAGGAGCGACCTCTTCCTCAAGCTCGAGGTCATCAAGAAGTGCCTCGGCCTCGCGATCATCAGCTTTGCCGCCTTCGTCATGCGTGACATCTATGCCATCGTCTTCGGTTCCGTGATCGTGGGCATCGCGAGCACGTTCATCAACGCCTCGCCCAACAAGCGGGTCATCGGCTACTCGTACATGGAGCAGGTGCGCGACATCGTTCCCGCTTTCGCCATGTCAGCGGCCTCGGCTGCCGCCGTGTGGTTTGCGGCCTCAGCCATGCCTAACGACGTCCTGGGCATCATAGTCGGCATCGTCGTGATGTTCGCTGTCTACGTGTTCCTGTCGTGGGCATTCCGTGTCGAGGAGTTCGGTTACGTCGTACGTAACCTCAAGGCAGTGCGAGACAAGAGGGTGGCGGCAGGCAAGTGAGTGCTGACGAGAAAGCTGACACGGTTGGGGAGGGAAGGCGTAGGGCCATGGCGCGTGCGTCCATCTCGTTCCCGACCGCCATCATGCCCGTTATCGTTGCGGTCGCACTTACCGTAGTCCGGCTCGTCCTCGCGTACCAGACCCCCGTGACCGTCCTTCTGGGGTCGGGCACCGCGGCGGACGACAGGCTCTTCGCAAGCGCGGCCCTCTATCTTGTGGCGGGAAAGTGGCTGGGACCGTACGGCCGCTACACGCTTGCGAAGAACCCAGGCTATCCAATGATCCTGGCGTTCTGCGGGGCGACCCACCTTCGCTACCAGCTGATTCTCATGGGGCTGCAGGTCGCTGCCTGCCTCGCGTTCGCCCTCGCCCTGCGTCCTCGCGTGAGGTCGAGGTGGGTCCGCGTGGTCGTCTACCTCGCCCTTCTCTACACGCCGCTCCTCTTCACGACGTCGTACTTCCGCAGGATCTATCGCGACGGCATGGTGATTCCCTTCGCCATCCTGTCGCTCTCCGCCTACATCGGGTGGTACCTCAGGCGAAAGGCTCCCGTGTGGCGGCAGCTCCCCTGGGTCGTCGCGGCCGCAGTGGGACTCGCTCCGCTGTCCCTCATAAAGGAGAACTTCTCCTGGGTGCTTCCCTTCGTGCTCGCGTGCTCCCTCGTGATGGCGGTCGGCTGGATTGTTGACGCATGCCGAGCCCATGGCGGCGTGCGCGGCCCGCTGGTCCGAGTCGCGCTTCTGGTGCTGCCTCTCGCCCTCGTATGGGTCGCCTCCACCGCGGTCTCGCGCGCGAACTACGAGCATTACGGCTTCTACGGCACAAACGAGCGCTTCTCCGGCTCGTTTGCGAGCGTGTGCTCCGACCTGTCCGGCATCGACGTGGGCGAGAAGGACGAGGGCGTTTGGGTCTCGAGGAAGGCCCTGGAAAGCGCGATGGAGGAGAGTCCCACCCTCGCCTCCATTCGGGATTCTCTGGACGCCTCCTGGGACGAGTGGGTCGAGTCCTTCGATGGCCATGAGGTGTACGGCGACCTTGCGTACTGGGCGCTCAGGCAGGGCTACTATGACGCCAAGCCCAACGCTACCGCCCGCTCTGCCAATGCCTTCTGGTCTAAGGTCGACGCTGAGCTGCGGGCGGCCGCAAAGGCGGGCAGTCTTGCGAGCAAGGGTGGCCTCAGGGTCTCAAAGGTGGCGCCGCCAGCCGGGACGGGCGACCTTCTCCCCTGGGCGAGCCGCACGCTTTCCACAACGGTGACTCTCCTGCGTCTGGACATCCTGCAGGAGCACCTCATCGGCCCCGGTTGGAAGCCCGTGAGCCCACCGGGTAGCTATGCCTCGGGGGAGCTCAAGATGCGCAGACTTCTCGGCGGCAACACGCTCCTGAACGGTGCGGAGGACGACACGCCCAAGAGCACGGCGGCGGTCTCGACGGTCGATTACTATCTGGGCCGCGCGGGCATCGCGGCCATGCGTGCCGCAAACCTGCTACTGATACCCGCGGTCGTCGCCCTCGCCGTCCTCGCCGCGCGGGGTAGGGTGCGGCGACCCGTGGAACCCCTGCTCGCCGCGCTTGGCCTTGCGCTCACGGCACTTGCGTTCGAGGCCGCGACGGTTTGGTACGTGTCAAGCAACCTGAGTATCTTTGGCTATGAGTCGTACCTCCTCGAGGCGAGCAAGTACAGCCCAGAGTTCTACGCCGTGGTATCGATGCTAGAATGTCTTATATTTGCGGAACTTGCAGGTTTGGAGCACAAGCATGCCAGATAAGATCCTCGTCACGCGCTCGTCCATGCCGGACTTCGAGGAGTATGCGGAGGAGATACGGCCCATCTGGGAGAGCCACTGGCTCACGAACATGGGCGTGAAGCATCGCCAGCTCGAGGCGGATCTCCTGAGCTACCTCAAGGTTCCCCAGATTGCGCTCTTCGTTAACGGGCACTCCGCGCTCGAGTGCGTGCTCGAGGCCATGGGGCTCAAGGGCAAGGTCGTCACGACGCCCTACACCTTCGCGTCCACTACGCACGCCATCGTCCGCAAGGGTCTGGAGCCCGTGTTTGCGGACATCAAACCGGATGACTACACGCTCGACCCGGCCTCGATCGAGCGCCTGATTGACGAGGACACCTGTGCCATCGTGCCCGTCCACGTCTACGGCAACCTCTGCGACGTGGATGCCATTCAGGACATCGCGGACCGCCACGGCCTCAAGGTCATCTACGACGCGGCACATGCCTTTGGCGTGTGGCGCGGCGAGGCCTCCTCCGCGTCCTTCGGTGACGCCTCCATGTTCTCGTTCCACGCGACCAAGGTGTTCAACACCATCGAGGGTGGCGCCGTGTGCTTCCACGACCCCGCGCTCAAGAAGCTCCTCAACGAGTGGAAGAACTTCGGCATCACCGGCCCCGAGGACGTGGAGTACGTGGGTGGCAACGCGAAGATGAACGAGTTCTGTGCTGCCATGGGAATCTGCAACCTTCGCCACCTCGACCGCGAGATCGCAAAACGCAAGGTCGTAGCGGAGCGCTACTGGGAGCGTCTCGACGGTGCCAGGGGCGTCAGGCTATCGCTTCCCAAGGAGGGCATCACGCCCAACTACGCCTACCTGCCCGTGGTGTTCGACGACGACTTCGGCGCGACTCGCGACGACGTATACGATGCCCTTGCGGCGCAGCAGGTCTTCTCGCGCAAGTACTTCTACCCGCTCACGACCGACTTCGCCTGCTACCGCGGCCGCTTCGACAGTTCCAAGACTCCGGTCGCGCAGTACGTCGCGAGCCACGTGCTCACACTTCCCATGTACGCGGACCTCGCGCTCGAGGACGTTGACCGCATCTGCGACATCGTCCTGTCCTGCAGCAAGTGCTAGGGGTGCCGGTGGAGCAGAGCAAGGCAACCACGATGCAGCCTCCCATGGTCAGCGTCATCGTTCCCGTCTTCAACCAGAGGGACTACGTCGAGCGCTGCCTCAGGAGCATCGCGAGCCAGAGGTGTGACTTCCCCGTCGAGGTCATCGTCGGCGACGACTTCTCCACGGACGGTACGCGCGACGTCCTCAGAAGGCTCGAGGCCGAGCTTCCAGACTGGTTCCAGATCCTCCTGCGCCCCAAGAACATGGGCCTTCGGGGCGAGAACAACTGCCACGACCTGCTGCACCGATGCCGTGGGCGGTACATGGCCATTCTTGAGGGCGACGACTTCTGGACGTATGACGGCAAGCTCCAGGCCCAGGTAGACTTCCTGGAGTCCCATCCGGACTACTCGGCCTGCTACCATCACTGCGTCGTCGTCGGCGCGGACTCCAAGCCAAACGGCGAGAAGTACCCCGAGTGCCCAAAGGGGGAGTACACCTTCAAGGAGTTCTTCTACATGAGCCTACCCGGGCAGATCGGCACCTCGCTCTACCGCCGCGAGCCCTACCTCGAGGCCCGCGAGGACATCACGCGCATGAGGCTCTACGATTCCTATCCCGGCGACCGCAGGAACGCGTTCTTCATCCTCACGATCGGTCGCGTACGTTGCATGGACCAGACGTGGAGCGCGTACCGCCATGTGGTCAAGGGCGGCTCCAGCTACTCTTCAAACGTGCACGTCGACCAGAACTACGCGCGCCAGGAGCTCCTCTTCGGGAAGACCATCATTCGCTTTGCCGAGTCGCGTCACAACGACGAAGCCGTCTACGCCGCGAAGATGACCTACTATCGCACGCTCCTCAAGTGGAGCGTGGGCAAGGTGCGCTGCTCCACGCTGCGTGCCGCCCTTCGCGAGATCATGGGCGAGAAGGACCACAGGCCTTCCTATCTGCTCTCCCCGTTGCGCTGGTACGCCGTCCTTGGCGCCCGGATGCTGCTTGGTAGGGGCGTCACCCTGTAGTTCGTGTTCAGGTGGCTTGCCCAACCCTGTTCGCGCGATCGCGCCTGCCGCTCGGATGGTACGATTGGCGATAACCGATCATCCCTGCAGGGGAGGACAAATGAACAAGAGAACTCTACTCGCGGGTGCGGGGTGCGCCGTCACCGCGGCACTAACCTTCTGTCTCGCGCTTGGTGCACCGGTTACAGCCCATGCCGCCTCCGCCACCGTGGACGAGGGCGTGTACGTCATTCGTGCCTCGGTCTCAAACAAGAACGTCGCGGTTGAGTCCGGTCACAAGGTGAGCGGCGGCAACGTGTTCCAGTGGAGCGACAACTCCCGCGTGGGCGAGCGTTGGCAGCTTCAGAGGTCTGGTAGTCACTATGTTGTGCGCAGCGTCCAGACCAACCTTGTGCTGGACGTCTATGGCGCCGGCAGGTCCAACGGCACCAACGTCCAGCTTTGGAAGGCCAACGGCAGCAGCGCGCAGCAATGGGACCTCGTGGACAACGGTGACGGCACTTACTCGCTGAGGTCCGTCTGCAACGGACTTGTGCTCGACGTCTCCGGCGGCAGCAGGAGCGACGGCGCAAACGTGCAGGTGTGGCAGGGCAACGGCTCTGCCGCCCAGAGATTCGCGCTCGAGTCGACAAAGCCCCTTTCCGAGGGCGCCTACGTCATCCGCTCCGCCGCGGGTACCTCCAAGGTCCTGGACGTCCCCTCTGCGTCCGGGGCAAACGGAGTGCGCCTCCAGCTTTGGGAGAAGAACGGCAGCTCAGCCCAGAGGTGGACCCTTGCCTACGACGCTAACACCGGCTACTACAAGCTGAGCGCGGCGTGCTCCGGCAAGGTGCTCGACGTGCCCGGCGCAAACGGCTCAAACGGGACGAGGCTCCAGCAGTATCAGTCAAACGGTTCCACTGCACAGACGTGGGACATTCGCAAGGCTTCCGAGGGTACCTACTCGGTCAAGACGCCCCTCACCGGTCGCGCTCTGGACGTCCCCAGCGGCAACGCGACCAACGGCGCCGCGGTACAGCTGTGGGACGCCAACGGCACAAAGGCCCAGCAGTGGGCGTTCGAGGAGGATGCCCCCTCCGTGGAGGACGGGCTCTACACCATCGCGAGCTCGCTGGATTCGTCCAAGGTCCTGGACGTGTCGTCGGCTTCCATGAGCCCCGACGCACGCATGCAAGTCTATTCCTCAAACGGGACGCTTGCGCAGAAGTGGGTCGTGAGCTCGGACAAGGCGAACAAGACCTATTCGATCAAGAGCGCGAACTCGGGTCTCTATCTAAGCGATTCCAACGGAACCCTCAAGGGGTCCGATACCCTTTCGGACACTTCGCGCTGGACGCTCAAGTCTGGTGCGAACGGGGGCGTCACCTTCGTGAACGCGGCGTCTGGGCGCGTGCTCGACCTCTCGGGTGCCTCCACGAGCAACGGGAACTCCGTCGGAACATATGCGGCTAACGGGACCGGCGCACAGTCTTGGAAGCTCGGTCGTGCTAGTGCGATCGAGGATGGCACCTACGTCCTGTCCACCTACACGGACCTCGGCAAGGCGCTGGACGTGAGCGGCGGCTCAAAGTCCGACGGCGCGGCGGTGCAGGTCTACCAGAAGAACGGGACGGCTGCCCAGGCGTGGGCGGTCAAGTCGGCGGGGAGCGGATACGTCTCGATTGCCAATGTCGGGTCGGCAAAGTCGCTCGACGTGTTGAACGGCAATGGCAGCCTTGGCGCGGTCGTCCAGCAGTACACGCCCAACGGCACGAAGGCGCAGCTCTGGAAGCCGACAATTGGTAGCAAGGGAGGGGTCGTGCTTGTGTCCGGGCTCTCCGACGGCCTTGCGCTCGGCGTCGGAACCTCTGGCGCGAGGGCGCAGCTCGTCGATGCTGGGTCCGATGCGGCCCGCTGGACCTATGCGAAGACGACAATTGCCCCGAGCTCTTCCGGCAACTCTGGCAACTCGGGTACGAGTTCCGGCGATGCGGGAAGCGTCAGCGGCCAGGATGCCTCGGGGCTCAAGTACGACAAGACCTATCTGGACAAGATGCGCGCAAAGGCCGTGCAAAAGGGAAGCGACACCAACTACTACCTCTGCGTAGACGTCGATCAGGCTCGCGTGACCGTGTTCCAGAGGTCCGGAGGCTCCTGGAGCGCCATCAAGACGTTCGACGTCACTACGGGCGCGTACGGAGGAAAGTGGGGCGCCGGTACCAACAACTCCAAGACCGGACTCTTCAAGCTCCACCACAAGGCACCAGCCCTCTACGAGGGAACGACGTGGGTCAACGATTACTTCAGCTGCTTCGTGACCGCATGGACAGCAAGCAGGAACCAGAACGGATTCAACCTTCCGTCCTATCCGCAGTCGCGCAACAGCTCCACGCCGTACGAGATGGGTCAGGGCTTCCACTACTCCATCTATGCCGAGTTCAGGGCGCAGGGCAAGTCGGGTTACGTCCACAGGGGATCAGGTTGCATCCAAATGCGCTATGACGACGCGAAATGGATATACGACAACGTACCCACGGGCTCGACCGTGGAGTCCTTCGCAAGCTATAATCCCAACCCGACCACATGGACCGTTGGCAGCTGGCCAAAGTAGAGACGAGGTCTTGGGTAAGTCTCAAACGAGAGATGGGGCGACGTCGTCGTGTTCTGACGGCGTCGCCCCATGGTGAGGAGCGTGCATGGGCAACAATGGCCTTCCGAGCGTGGCCGTGGTCATGTCGACGTATAACGGCGAGAAGTACGTGCGCGAGCAGCTCGACAGCGTGCTCGGACAGGACTACGGCAACGTGTCGGTCTTCGTGCGCGACGACGGCTCGAGCGACGACACGGTGGGCATGCTCGAACCCTACGAGCGCGAGGGGCGCATACAGCTGCAGCGTGGGAAGAATGCGGGCGTGGTGCGCTCGTTCTTCTCGCTCCTGGAGGAGGTCTGCGGAAGGTTCGACTACGTGGCGTTCTGCGACCAGGACGACAGATGGCATGCGGACAAGGTGTCGCGTGCCGTTGGCGTGCTGCAGAAGAGGGACGCGAGCATTCCGCAGCTGTACTGTTCGGAGTACGAGTTCTGCGACGGGGAGCTGAGGCCGCAGGGCAGGAGCCACCTCAACCGTCATGGCGTGGGCTTTCCCACGATGCTGTACGAGAACATGGTGTCAGGCAACACGACGCTCATGAACGACGCGCTCGTGCGTGCGGTGGTCTCTGCGGGTGTGGAGGGCGTGTATTGCCACGACTGGTGGTGTGCTCTAGTGGCGAGCGCGATTGGCGAGCTGACGTTTGACGACTTCGCGTCGCTCGACTACAGGCGGACTGGGTCCAACGTGAGCGCGACGGGTACGGGTGGCATATCGCTCCTGAGGTATCGCGCCCGAAAGTTCCTGCAGGGGGGCGAACTGGCAAACGTCACTGTCCAGCTGCGGAAGCTCGAGCGCGACTTTGGCGACAGGATTCCCACGGACAAGAGGCGGCTCCTGGAGCGGTTCCTGAGCGGAGGCCGATGGAGCAAGGCGACTGCGCCCGTGAGGCTCAGACAGAAGGGTCCCGAGGAGCTGGCGCTTCGAATCCTGTTCCTGGCCGGCAGACTATAGGGGTACATGAGCGCCCCCCTCGCGCGCAAGGCGCGAGGGGGGCGCAGTCGTAGGCTCGTTACGGAAATGGGCTAGCGCCGCGGAGTCGCAGCGTCGCCCCTCTCGGCGGGGGAGGTGTCGGCCTTGCCCGCCTTCGCGTCCTCCTCTTCCTGGTTGAGCTCGTCCTTGAGGGCGATCTCCTGCGCGAGGTCGTTCACCTTGCTCTTGAGCATGGAGATCTCCGCGGAGTTGCCGAATGCCTTTACGAGCAGCAGGGCGATGACGAGCGTGTAGACGAAGTTGATGGGGGAGATGAAGCCGAGGAGTCTGCCGAGCCAGATGGCGATGCCAGGGAAGACGGCGACGACCAGGAGGACGACGGAGAGGACGACCCAGAAGATGGAGTCCTCGACGAGGATCTTGTCCTTGCGGATGCGCTGGCAGACGAAGGCGAATGCGAGGACCGCGCCGAGGAGGATGAAGATGCGTTGCTGGATGGCCACGAAAGCTCCTTACCTGAGCCACTGGAAGAGCAGGATGGAGAGGCAGGTCCTGCTCATGTACTTGATCACGTTGGAGAGCTTGAGGTAGCTCTCGCCGCCCTGGCGCTCACGCATCTGCGCGGGAATCTCGACGACCTTGTTGCCCTTGCGGATTGCCCAGGCGACGGTGTCCGGCTCGGGAGCGACGTCGAAACCCGTGGCAAAGAGCTTGATCATGGAGCGGCCGTACATGCGCATGCCGCTCGTGGGGTCCGTGATGGTGGCGCCGGTCGTCATCTTGATGAGGCGGGTGATGAGGTGCGAGCCAGCCCCGCGTGCCCCCGAGAAGCGCTCGCCGTTGAGGAAGCGGGACGCAATCACGATGTCCGCGTCATTCTCGCCCAGTGCCTGCGCCATGCTGCGCACGAAGGTGGGGACGTGCTGGCCGTCGGCGTCGAACTGGATCGCGGCGTCGTACCCGTGCCGGTAGGCGTACTTCATGCCCGTGCGGAACGCCGAGGTAAGGCCCGTGTTGACGGGGAGGTTGACGCCGTGGAGGCCCTCCTCGCGGATGATGGAGGCCGTCTTGTCCCGGGAGCCGTCGTTGACGACGAGGTAGTCGATCTCCGGGCACTGTGACCTGAGCTCCGAGACCGTGGAGGAAAGGCACTCCTCCTCGTTGTAGGCAGGTATTATCGCCAGGACGCGCATGCCATGGATTCCTTCGGATAGGTGGAACATACTTGCAACATTCTATCCCAACGGGGACGTTGCTCCGAATCTACAAAGCGTGCAGCCGGTGGAGCGGGGAGGGGTCTTAGGACTCGATCTTGTAGAGCCGCAGGTTGCTGCCGCTCTTGAGGACGAGCTTGAGGTCCGGGGTGTCCTCGCGCACGCTCTCGATCCCGTGGAAGTCGGCCCTCGACTTGCTGCCTGTGCCCCTGAGGTTGATGAACGAGAAGGGCACGTCCGTGTCGTCCATGACGAGCACGTAGCGCGCGCCCGTCCTCTTGAGGGAGGCGCGGGTGTCGGGGCTCTGGCCCATGTGGCTGAGCCACGTCCTGATGCGCTGGCTGTCCAGCGTCTCGTTGCCGGCGCCGGGAATTGTGAGGCTGCGGTAGTAGGTCCTGATGCCGTAGTCGCCATAGGCGTAGAGGCTTCCGTCGCTCGGGTCGTTGATCACGAGGTCGTCGCCCACTACGGTCGCGACCTTGGTGAGGAAGTCCTTCTCGTCCTGGGAAAGGGGCGAAGTGCCTCCGTAGACGTCCGACACGATGTAGCACAGGTCGCCGAAGGCGGTGTGGAAGTCCGCATTCTGGAGTTTGGGGTCACGCCTGACCTCCTGTGGCGAGCGGTAGAAGCCCGGGAAGTAGTTGACGAGCGCAAACGCCGCGAGGACAATCGCGAAGAGGGATACTCCGCGCTTGGCGAGGCGAGTGGCGTCGTAGCGCCCGCCTGCAAGCCGTGCCACCTTTTGGCCCACGAACGCGAGCCCAAGCGATGCGCAGGGGATGGATGCCAGCACGAACATCGAGGCGAGGCGCATGGGGTCCGTATACCAGAAGCCGCCCAGGAGGTTGCGGGAGCGGCCTGGGACGCCGGTGTACGTTGCCACCCAGAACAGGATGAATCCCGCCACCAGGTAGGTGAGCGTCATCCAGCGGGTCTTGCTCGACATGGCCGCGCATACCGCGCCCACCACCACGAGGGCACCCAGCACGAACTGCGGCGCGACGTTGTAGCAGAAGTCGTTGGTGTACGTGAGCGCGAGGAGGTTGTAGAGCATCTGGGGCTGGGTGGCGTACGTCTTCCAGTTGTGCGTGACTATCTCGTGGAACGCGGGGAGGCGGTAGCAGAACACCCAGAACGCCAGGCAGAGGAGCATGAACGCGAGCCACCCCAGCCAGGGCAGCATGGTGCCAAGGCGTCCCGTGCGACCCTCGAGCCTGCGCGCGATGGAGTCGCGTACGCACCTCGCACACCAGAACATGAGGAGCACGAGCGCGGTGAAGATCGTATTGGGATGCAGGAGGGCGAGGCCCAGCAGGCAGGGGAGAAGGACGATGACGGAGGTGACGAACGTCCTCCTGCCCAGGCCGCCAAAGGCAAGCATGAAGAGCGCCATGGCAGAGGGAAGGATGCAGAAGCCGATGAGGTTTGGGTAGACGGGGCCAAACATGATTAGCTGCCACGGGAACGACGAGAAGGCCATGCAGACGAGAGCGCCGGCACGGACCTTGCCCCTATCGCCCCCAAAGGCGAGCGTGAGGAGGGCCGCCCAACCCAGGGGATAGGCGACGGCAACCATGAGGAACTCCGACGCGTTGATGGCGATGGTCACCTTGCACGAGGTGATCTGGACGGCAAGTGCGCAGAACGCGTGCCATGCCGCTGGATAGAAGCCCGACGTCTGCGCGGGGCAGATGGCCTTGTCGGCGGCCGTGAGGTAGGCCGAGACGCCCAGGGACGAGAAGCGGCCCGAATCCGCGAAGGCCTGGATCACGTTGAGGTGCTGGGCCGTGTCGAACGCCTGGAAGAGCGCATCGGGGGAGGGGAGGTTCTTGAGGTAGACGAGCGTGCCGAGACCGAGTCCGACGCAGAGGTAGAGGAGAATCGTGGTCCTATCGACTTTGGGGGTGGCGACGCGCCTTCCCTTCCTGCGGATGAGGAGCCATGCGGCGAGCGCCGCGAGCAGGATGGGCGCCATGAGCACCGGGGCGCTCGAGGCGATGCCGACGAGTGCGAGGACCTGGCCGAGGATGGCATAGAGGCTGATGCTGACCAACGGTGACAGCATGGCGCTCCAGAATACGTCGAAGCCAAGGCCAAGGAGCAGGAGTGCGTTGGGCACGAAGAGGAGCAGGTAGGTTGCGCATACCAATGCGAAGCTAAGCCACATGTGACGATTCCAAACGGTTGGATGTGGGGCGGTATTGCCCAGCAACGGCCCGCGGGCCGCCTTGCGCTACCATAGGCAACGTTATCGAACAGTCTAGCAAATCGCGACATACGGCATGGAACCTGGGGGACAAGGTGGACAGCAAGCCAAAGGTGACGGTCATCCTTCCCGTCTACAGGGAGCCCATCGACGTGATCCGCAGGGCCGCCGACTCGGTCGCCGCGCAGACCTACGGCGGCCTCGACGTGCTCATGGTGCTGGACGATCCGCAGAACGTTGCCGCCCATGACTTCCTTAGGGCATACTGCGCGGAAAGGCCGGGCTTCTCCTACAAGGTAAACGAGAAAAACATGGGCCTCGCCATGTCGCTCAACGCAGCGATGGGGGACGTTGCGACCGAGGGCGGGCTGATCTGCCGCATGGACGCGGACGACGTGGCACATCCGGACCGGGTGGAGAGGCAGGTTTCCTATCTGCTGGAGAACGGCCTGGACCTCGTGGGATGCTACATGAACGTCGTCGCGGAGGACGGCACGTTCCTCTACAAGGCAGAGACCCTGCCGGCAAGCGCAAGCGGGGTCGCGAATGCGCTCCGCTACAACAACTGCGTCATGCACCCCACGTGGCTGGGCAGGTCGGAGGTCCTTGCGAAGGGGTATCGCGCCGTCCCACAGTCGGAGGACTACGACCTCCTGATTCGGCTGGAGCTGGCGGGGTACAGGATTGGCAACTGCCCGGAGACCCTGCTGGACTACACCATCTCCTCCGGGAGTATCTCGAGGTCGAACCTCCTGCGGCAGTACCTGTACCAGAGAGTGCTGACGAAGGCATATGCAGGTGGCAGGGAGCTCGATCTGGACGAGGCCACACACGAGGTGGAGAGCGCCTGGTCGCCCGACCGAGAGCGTCGTTTTGCGCGTGCCTACGCCATGATGAACGAGTTCCTGGGCGCCCGGACGATGACCGCGCGTATTGCATGCGTGCCAAGGCTGATCTGGTCGCTCCTCTCGTCACCCGATTACGTTGGCAAGGCGTACAGGCTAGCAAGGACGACGCTCATCGCGAAGGGTGACGCGCGGTAGGGGTCGCGTTCGGATGCGTGTCACACACGAGGCGTCCTCGTGACCTGAGTTGACCTCCCTGAAAGGAAACTCATATATACTGGTGTCCATTGAAACGCAAGTTGAGGCGCCGATTGTGACGCGTGGGAGGCAAGATGAAGCTATCCACATTCAGGCCCAAGGTGGCACTTGTCGCGATGATCTCTGCCGGTGCGTGCACCATGGCGGTCGTACTTCCGCAGACGGCGCTTGCTCAAGACGCCACCGGGGCGACCACTCAGGCGGTCGTGCAGACGGTCGCGAGCGAGTCGACGACGAGTAGCCAGTCCACCTCGGCGACTGCAACGTCCGGCACCTCGGAGAGCTCCCAGACGACGGGAACCGCCACGAGTACTGCGGACACCACTTCCGCCGCAACCGTTGAAACGAGTGACGGTACACAGGGCACGAGCGACAACAAGGCCGTGACTCCAGCGGCGTCCGATTCCGGACAGGCATCGGACCAGCAGGGAACGACGTCCACCAGCGATGCCAATGGCGCGGCGGACTCGAAGTCGCAGACCTCTGCCACGACCGAGAGCACGACGACCCCTGATTCCGACGCAAGTTCCTCCGAGGCGACAAAGCTGGAGGAGAGCACCCGTACCGTGAAGGACGGCACGTACGTGATCGAGTCGGGTACTACTGACCCGCAGGTGGTGGATGCCGCCTCGAACGGCAACACGCCTGGCACGAATGTCCAGACGTACACGTTCAACGGCTCCGCGGCGCAGAAGTGGGACATCACCTACGACGATGCCAACAAGGGGTACTACGTTGCGAAGCATGACACCGACCTCGTCCTGGAGGTCCGTGACGGGCTTGCGATGAACTGCGCGAACGTGCAGCTGGGGAGGAAGACCGTCGGCCTTGCGGCCCAGCTTTGGGACATCGTCCAGAACGGGTTGGCGTATACCTTCGTCTCTCACCTCAACGACAAGTACGTGCTCGACCTGTACGGCGCGGGCATGAGGAACGGCACGAACGTAGAGATTTACCAGAGCAACGGGACGAACGCGCAGAAGTTCTACCTTCTGCCTACGGTTCACGACGTGAAGTCGAACGTCAACCTTGCGGACGGCGCGTACTCCATCAAGGCGAGCATCGGCACCAACAAGTCCGTCGACATCTATGGCGGCAGCTGGAGCGCCGGTGCCAACGCGCAGACGTGGGACTCCAACGGAACCGGCGCGCAGCGGTTCTACTTCCACCGTGGGGACGACGGACTCTACACCATCTCGGTCGTCGGCACGGGCAAGGTGCTGGACGTCTATGCGGCGCAGTTCATGCCTGGCGGCAACATCCAGCAGTGGGACTACAACGGCACGGATGCGCAGAAGTGGGCGATCGTCCAGAACGATGACGGCACCTACACGTTCGTCAACAAGGCCAATGGCCTTGCGATGGACATCTATGGCGGCTACACCGGCAATGGCGGCAATCTCAACACCTACCGCCAGAACGGTACGAAGGCGCAGAGGTTCGCAATCGAGAAGATCGACGCCTATGCCGACGGCATCTATTCCATCCGCAACTTCAACTCTCGCACGACCAAGACGATGGACATCCAGTCCGCTTCCACCAAGTCTGGCGCGCGTGCCCAGCTGTACGACATCAACGACACGCTGGCGCAGCGCTTCCAGGTCGTGAACAACGGCGACGGCACCATCAGCATCAGGACCGCGTCCTCTGGTGGCTGGCTCACACGCAGCTCGGACGGCCTCGTCGTCCAGGAGGGCTCCTCCAAGAGCACGCTGAACTCGTACCAGAAGTGGGCCCTGGGCTGGAACGGCTCGTTCTTCTCGCTCGTGAACGTCGGCGCGATGGAGGCCACGGGCAAGAACTACGTGATGGACATCTATGGCGCCTCCACGTCCAACGGCGCACAGGTCCAGACGTACGAGGCGAACGGCACGGACGCGCAGCACTTCCTGTTCTCGACGGCTCAGCTGCTCAGGAATGGCGCATACAAGTTCACCTCCGCCCTTGGGCTGAACCTGGACGTCGCGGGCGGGTCGACCGCGAGTGGCGCCAACGTGCAGGGCTACGCGGACAACGGATCCGCGGCGCAGAAGTTCTACGTGACCTACCTCAACGGCGGCTACGTGATCACGAACATCGCATCCGGCAAGGCGCTCGACGTCCTCAACGGTTCCACGGCCGACGGTGCCAACGTGCAGCAGTACGACAAGAACGGCACCGGCGCGCAGACCTGGGACGTGGAGATCGGTGACGGCGGCAACGTGATCTTCCTGAACCGCCACTCCGGCAAGGCGCTCAACCTCACTGGTTCCACCAACGGGTCCAATGTGAACCAGGCCACGGCGAACGGCTCCTCCAACCAGGACTGGCACCTCACCGCCGCTGCGGTCAACGGCTGGGTCAAGTCCGGCGGCGGATACTATTACTACGACGCGAACGGCGCGAGTTCGCAGTGGTCGTACGTGGCGTATCGCGCGTGGGAGAAGATCAAGAACATCGGCAGCCAGACGCAATACATCATCGCGGTCGACAACACCAACTGCCATGCGGTCGTGTTCCGCGGCTCGAAGGGCAACTGGGCTCCGCTGTTTGACTGGCTGTGTGATGTTGGTAGCGACGCCCTTGGCAGGACGCGTAGGGGAGTCACGTACCTCACAAACAAGAGGGGTTACGTAATGGGCAACGACCCCGACTACTTCTATTGGACCGTAATCTGGGACAACAAGCTCGGCGGACAACGCTTCCACTCGATTGCCTACTACCGTCCCAACGGCTCGAGCGTTAAGTACGAGCACACGGCCGTGTATGATGGGCGTTTGGGCATGAGGTGCACGCACGGCTGCGTACGCCTTGCCCTCGAGAACGTCAGGTGGATCTACTACAACGCGACTGCGGGCACGACGGTCTCGCTTTACGACTAACGGTCAGACAATAAGTATCTGCTAGGAAAACCTGTCCTTACGTCGGTTGGCGTGGGGGCAGGTTCTCTATGTCTTGTGTGCTTGGGGAATGGGCTGCTTGCCTGAAGTGCTGCTATTCGCTGTGCTTCTTCTCGGGCGATATACCATCATGGTGCCTCGTGAAGACGCCGGCAAGAAGGGCAAGCACCAGCCCTGCGGCCGACATAGCAACCCCCACATTGGCACCGGTGGGGCGATACACGAGGCTGACGTGATGGCTCCCTGGCTTGAGGGCGACGCCAATGAAGCCGTAGTTCGTCCTGAACGTGGGTACGGCCTTGCCGTCCACCTTCGCTGTCCAGCCCCTGGCATAGGGGATTGCGACCATACAGATTGACTTTTTCGTGACGGTGACGTCGCAGGACACGCTCGTCTGGCTGTCCACCTGCGCCTTTGTGGCGGGGACCGCGGCGGTGTCCGACGAGCCAGCTTCCAGGTTCTGGTAGGCCCCAGGTGCGTCCTTCGACACAATGGCCGTGCCCTTCCCGAACAGCCGCTCGAGCTGTGCCGGGGTCTTGTCCTTGGCGGAGGCTTCCGTCACGCTTCCCCCATACACAGTTGCGAGTGACGTAGTTCCCTCTGCCTTGTAGACCCTGACGCTGCCAAAGGTTTTGATGAGGTCATATCCCTCGAGGTCGAGGTCATACCTGCAGGCAACGTAGCGCACGCCGAGTATCCGCTGCAGCGCGGGATGCAGCATGTCGTCGCGCGTTGCCTGGTAGGCGCTGATGCCCCTGATGGCGCGGGGCCACACCCTCTGATAGAACTCCTCGAGGTTGCTGTTGATGGTGGAGTTGTACGAGTCGACCCCCATGAACCCCTGTGCGAGCGAAGCGTTGAGGTCATCCATGGCAAGGGACGTGCGATAGGTCGCCGGCTCGTCTGAATCCTGGGACCTGATGTAGCGCAGCGCCGCCCTCAGGTCCCTCTCGTAGGAGCTGGTCGCGTTGGGGAAGTCGTCCTTGGTGCACCACGTACGGTTGTTCGTCACGAAGAAGCCGTCGACGACGGAGGTGGAAAGGACGACTGCCGCGGCGAGCGTGACCACGAGCGCCTCTCGCGCACCCCGCGAGCGCGCGACGCAAAGGACCAGGAAGACGACGAACGCGAGCGAGAAGTACAGGCACGCGAGCCGGCCGTTCTGCGTGTGCAGGAGGGACCATGCCAGGATGGCAACCGTGAGGACGGAGCTGACGACGAGAGCGGGGAGGCTGGGTCTGTCCTCCAGGAGGCAGTGCTCGAACGCGAGCGACATCGCGATGCATGCCGGTGCCGCGAGCGCAAAGCAGGAACGGTAGCGGACTGCGGAGAACACGTTCGAGAGCGCGGGCAGGAAGTAGTTGACGCAGTACAGCACGCACAGGGCGCCGGCAACGGCGGTGAGCATCTTCTCGCGCGCGTCGGCATGCGTGACCTCCCACCACGCAAACTGGCAGAGCAGCACAACGGCTCCGACGGAGAAGCCCATCTGTACCATCTCGTACACGTTGGTCTGGGCAAACTCGCGGGACGCGGGCACGAGGCCACCGGGAAGCTCGACGCCCGCGGATACGAGGCCGTTGCCCAGCAGACGGCTGAGCAGATAGGGAATCCATCTGAGCGGGACGAAGCCCCTCGCGTAGCCACCCATCCTCGAGGACAGCGGAGCCTGCCCGGACGAGACCACGCGCGATGATTCCTGAACCATCGCGATGGCGTAGGGCACCAGCGTCACGCAAGAGACGAGCACGCCGCAGGCAACCGGCACGGCGAGCCGAAACAGCTGGCGAAGGTATGCACGGGCCCCATGGGCATCCGTTGCGATGGGAATGCGCAGGAGCGCATAGGAGAGCGAGAAGAGCATGGCGGCGTAGCCCGAGTACGTGCTCATGATGATGGAGGCCGCGCTCGCTGCGAGCAGGCCCCAGAACCGCGGCATCGTCCAGCGTTGCATGAGGAGCTCGAGCATGAGCATCATGAGCGTCGCCATCACGATGGACGCGCCGATCCAGTAGTGCTGGCCCCAAAGCAGCAGAAAGCCGCAAAACGAGTAGAGCACGGACCCTACGATCCTGGAGAGCGGCCGCTTGCAGTAGAACGTGAGCACATGGTCGAACAGGAGCCCGCACAGGAGCATCTTGAGCCCCTGGGCGATGACGAGAACGAGTGAGAGGCGCTCCTGTCCCAGCAGCAGCGTGAGGGGGACGATTACGAGGCAGAACGGGTCAAGAGTCCACGACTGGTACGACATGAAGCTCGCGCCCAGGCCGTAGCTCATGTTCCAGGTGCCCAGGCTGCCGCTTCCCACCTTGCGAACGAGGTCGAGGTAGTAGGGGACGTACTGGTCTACGGTGTCGGCCCCCATGTCCCGGTACGCGAAGTAGGACGTGCCGGTAAAGAAGTTGAAGTAGATCACGGCGATTCCCAGCAGGATGGTCGCCACGAGCATCGTTACCTCAAGGCGAGTCCGGCGCTCGCTTGGAGCCGAAAGCCTATCGTAAAGTCGCACGTAGACGGCCAACAGAGCTGCAGCCAGCAGGCAAAGTGGCCCAAGGTAGAGATAGAGCGACCAGTTCATGTGCTTCTCCAATTGATTCGGAATCAGCCGACCGTGTCTTAAGCCTCATTATCATGGCTCGATGTTATCGGGCGCGTCTAAAGGTATTTGTAAGAATGCCAAGCCTACTGCAATACAATAGTAGATATTCATTGGCCGCAACGATGTTCCTTGAGATTCGGCCTGGCCTTTCTTGTGTCCCTGGAGGGAGATCTGTTGATTAACTTCAACGTGCCGCCATACGTCGGCAACGAGATGGAATACGTCCGCGAGGCGTGCGAGAAGAACCACAAGATTTGCGGCGACGGGCCGTTCAGCAAGAAGTGCCACGAATGGCTGGAGCAGCGCTTTGGCACGCCCAAGGCCCTTCTCACCACGAGCGGCACCGCGGCGCTCGAGATGGCGGCCATTCTCTGCGACCTCAAGCCGGGCGACGAGGTCATCCTCCCCAGCTTCACGTTCTCTTCCACGGCTACCGCCTTCCAGATGGTCGGTGCGACCCTGGTCTTTGTTGACATCCGGCCAGACACCATGAACATGGACGAGACCAAGATCGAGGCCGCCATAACCGACCGCACGCGCGTGATCGTTCCGGTGCACTACGCTGGCGTGGCGTGCGAGATGGACGCGATCATGGACATCGCGCATCGCCACGGGCTCCTCGTGGTGGAGGACGCCGCGCAGGGCGTGATGAGCACGTACAAGGGCCGCGCGTTGGGAACCATCGGCACCTTTGGCTGCTACTCGTTCCACGAGACCAAGAACTACTCCATGGGCGAGGGCGGCGCCATCCTCGTGAACGACCCGGCCTACATCGAGCGCGCGGAAATCATTCGCGAGAAGGGTACCAACCGCCAGCGGTACTTCCGCCACCAGGTGGACAAGTACACCTGGGTCGACCGTGGCGGCTCCTACCTGCAGAGCGACATGAATGCCGCCTACCTGTTTGCGCAGCTCGAAAACGCTGACCTTATCAACGAGAATCGACTCGCCAGCTGGAACGACTACTACACCCAGCTCGAGCCACTTGCTCGCGAAGGGAAGATCGAGCTTCCCACCATCCCGGATGGCTGTGTGCACAACGCGCACATGTTTTACCTTAAGACGCGCGACCTCGAGGAGCGTACGGCGTTGATCGCGCATCTCAAGGAGTGTGGCGTTCAAGCGGTCTTCCACTATGTGCCGCTCCACAGCTCGCCGGCTGGGAGGAAGTTTGGCCGCTTTAGCGGCGAGGACGTCTACACCACGCGCGAGAGCGACCGGCTCGTACGTCTGCCCATGTACTACGGCCTGACTGCGCGCGACCGCGAGTGGGTCATCGCTACCGTGAAGAGCTTCTATGCCTAGGACGCTCATGCTTCTGGGCGGGGCGCGCCACCAGGTTCCCGCAATCGAGGCGGCCAAGCGCCTTGGCTATCGCACGGTGCTCTGTGACTACCTGCCGGATAACCCCGGCCAGTACGTGGCGGACGTCTTCTATCAGGAGAGCACGACGGACCGCGACAAGATGTTCGAGATCGCCCGTCGCGAGCACATAGACGGTATCATTTCGTTCGGCTCTGACGTGTCCGCACCGAATGCCGCTTTCATTGCGGAAGAACTTGGCCTTGCGACCAATCCGTTGACTTCGGTCGAGGTGCTCAGCTCCAAGAACCTGTTCCGTCCTTATCTAAAGGAGCATGGCTTCAACTGCCCGGCATTTGCGTCCTTTTCCGCAGATGCCAGCATTGATAACGTGTTGAACCTTGTTTCCGACATGGCGTTTCCCGTCGTCATCAAGCCCACAGACTCTTCGGGTTCCAAAGGCGTTTCCGTAGTCGAGTCGCCGGACGAGAAGAGCGTGGGCGAGGCGTTGGAGTCTGCCCGCGAGTTCAGCCGCAACGGCATGCTCTGCGCCGAGGAGTTCATTCCCTATGGGTACCCCCACCTGATAGGAGGGGACATCTTTGTCTCTGATGGAGAGGTGAAGTTCTGGGGCCTTATGGACTGCCTGAGGGACAAGGCACTCGGCGGTCTTGTCCCTGCGGGCAAGGCATACCCGACGGGTCTGTCCGATGCTCAGATGAAGGCGGTACGTGGGGAGATAAGCCGTCTGGTCAGGAGCCTTGATCTCAGGTTCGGCGAGATGAACGTGGAGGTGATCCTTGCGCCGGGGGACCGGCCGTACGTGCTCGAACTTGCCGCTCGCGCCGGGGGCAACATGATTCCCGTGCAGCTCTCGGACATCAGTGGGATGGATATCGTCGAGGCGAGCGTGCGTGAGGCGATGGGGGATTCCTCGGCCTCGGTCTCGTTCGACGGCAACGACCGATGCGTCGCCACGAGTGTGCTCCATGCGCGTACCAGCGGTGCCTTTGTGGGCGTGCGCTATGACGCCGCCATCAAGGGCCACATCTATCGCGAGATGGTCTACGTGAAGCCCGGGGACCACGTCGAGTGCCTCAGCAACGGCAGTCAGGCAATCGGTCTGGTCTTCATGAGCTTCGATGGCCCGGGGCAGATGCGCGACCTGCTCTCTCACGTGAGCGAGCACGTGACGGTCGAGGTCGCGTGATCCCGTCCTCCGGATGCCCTAGCCCTTCTCGCCCATGAGCTCCAGCAGCGTGTCGCACATGTAGTCCATGTCCTCGAGCGTGTAGCGCTGGTCGACGAGAAGTGGGAGGATGTCGCTCGCCAGCTTGGGGGCATTGCCGGGCGCGTCCAGCGCGTGAGGCCAGAGAGTGGAGACGTAGATCTTCCGGCGCTGCATCTCCTTGCGGATGCGCATGCCGTCCTCGATAAGGAGCGGATACATGAAGGGGCCAGGGTGGTCGCACACGGAGAGGCCGTTGATGCCATCGAGCCTGGTGCGTAGGTACGCGTAGTTTCTCTCGCGGATGGACATGACGCGGGGATAGTCGACCGCCCTCAGGATGTTGTGCGTGAGGGGGCTCATCAGCTTGATGTCCTCCGTGATGAAGAACTTGTTGTTGTCTGATGCGAGCTGGTAGAACTCGTTGGCGCTCCGCTCGAAGCGACCGAGCACGAACCTCATGCGGTCGAACGACTCGTCCGTCGGGAGCTCCCTGTCTATGTGGGCATCGGTCGAGAGGTAGGCCCCGTCGGGGACGCCAAAGAACTTGCGCGTGGAATAGATGGTGTCCAGGCCGTCCACTGGCTTGTGGAAGAAGGCCATCACCTCGTCGACGACGATCCTGTTGTCCGCCCGCGCCGCCGCCTCGCGGATCTCGTCGTCGGACAGTAGCCCGTAATAGTCGATGAGGTACAGGTACCCCTCGGGGCCAAGCTCGATTGTTGACCAGTCGGGACGTAGACGGTTGTCCACGGCATAGCGGTGGACGTCAAGGTCGTAGCGACCCGCGGCCTGCTCTACAGAGGCGCACACGAACCAGGGAATCCACACCTCGTGGATATGGCGTGCCTCGATGAGGTACGCAAAGGCGTTGCGTGCACAGTTGAGTGCAACTGCGTCCGGATAGTACTCGCGGCCGCCAAAGTGCTCGAGCTCGAGGTAGCCGCCGATTTCTTTGTGGTGCATGCTCTTCTCCCCATTGCCACGTCTCGTCCGCGGAATAGCCCCGCGGCAATCTTTGGGCTTATAGTAGTATGCGAACTTGCGACTATAACGAAAACCCACACCAATGGGAGGCACCTATGGCCAGGATTGTCAAGAACCAGACGAGTGACCTGCTCAGGGACGGCTTTGCGCGCAGGATGGCTGACAAGTACCTCAACATGCTGTTGTTTGAGGACGACAACGACATGTTCGACCCGGCGTATCGCTCCTGGGCGCACCGTCACGGCTTCTGCGTCGAGTCTGCCTGCGCCTTTGGCCTGAACGAGGACAACATAGACGATTACCTGCCAGACTACGACTACTTTCGCGTATGGCCGCTCAACTCGTGGCAGCGCATCTGGATCAACGATAAGCTGACCCTCAAGTATGCGCTCGCGGGCACGGAGTATGACAGGTTCCTGCCCGAGTACTACTACTATAACGACGGTGGCAAACTCGTTCCGCTGCTGGAGGCGGGGGGCCGCAAGGGCATGGACGGCTTTCTTGAGGTCCTGCGCGAGAAGGGCGAGTTCGCGTGCAAGCCCTGCAACGGCTGGCGTGCGATGGGCTTCAACAAGCTGGGCTACAAAGACGGCATCTACCTGGTGGACAACAAGCCTGCGACGGAGGAGGACGTCAGGCGCTTTGTGGCGGAGCACCCCAACGACGTCTACACGGAGTTCTTCCATCCCGGCATGGGGCTACAGAAGATCAGCCCCGTCATCCACACGCTGCGCCTGATCACCCTCAACGAGTCCGGCGCGGATCCCGTCATCGCGGGCGGTTACATGCGGTTTGCCACGGGCACCAACAACGACGACAGCAAGGCGAACTTCGAGGAGCCTTGGCGGGCCGACGTCTACATGTACCACACTAACTTCGACCACGAGACCGGCCGGTTCTTTGATGGCAGGATCGTCTATGGCAACAAGGTCGTCCCGTCCGAGGTCAACCCCGACACTGGCGCGAGCGGCTCCGGCATCTGGCCAAACTGGGACGAGACGCGCGACATGGTGCTGGGCCTGTGCGAGCGCCTGGGTCCCGTGGAGTACATGGGCTTCGACCTCTGCGTCACGCCGGACGGGCCCAAGCTCATCGAGATCAACTCCCACCCCGGCCCCAAGTATCTGCAGGTCTACAGGCCCTTCATGAAGGATCCGGTCCTGCGCGACTACTTCCAGCGCAAGATGGACGCCATCGCCGCGCTCGACGCAGACGGCATCAGGCGCCGCAACGCAATCAGCCACTAGGGACGCGGGGGACTTGGATCGCATGCAGCAGGACGCAGGCAAGAAGGACACCATCCTCCTCTTGGGAGGGTCGCGGCAGCAGGTCGTGGCGATAGAGACGGCAAAGCGCCTGGGGTACCGTACGGTGGTGTGCGACTATCTGCCGGAGTACTCCACGAGCACGACGGACAGGGGGGCCGTGCTCGAGGTGGCCCGGCGCGAGCATGCCCGGGGCGTGCTCGCCTATGCGTCGGACCCTGCGGCTCCCACCGCGGCCTACGTGGCCGAGCAACTGGGCCTTCCCACCAACCCGCTGAGCTCCGTCGAGGTCCTCAGCCGCAAGAACCTCTTCCGCGAGCACCTGCACGCCCACGGCTTCCCGTGTCCTGCCTCGCGCGAGGTGAGGGCGGACGACGTGGATGGCGCGAGGCTTGCCGAGCTTGCCAGCAGCATGAGCCTGCCCGTGGTGCTCAAGCCCACGGACTCCAGCGGCTCCAAGGGGATCTCGGTCCTGGACGTGGCGGACGCGGCCGCGTTCGACCGCGCGCTCGCGCATGCAAAGTCCTTCTCGCGCAACGGAATCCTGGAGCTGGAGGAGTACATCCACTACGGCTTCCCGCGCGTCGTGGGTGGTGACGTCTTCGTGGCGCACGGCGAGGTACGCTTCTGGGGCCTCATGAGCTGCCTGCGTGACGAGAAGCTTGGCGGCCTGGTGCCGGTGGGCGAACGCAACCCGTCCGGCCTCACGGCCGCGCAGGAGAAGGCCGTGCGCAAGCAGATTCAGGACCTGGTCACGAGCCTGGACATCCGGTTTGGCGAGTTCAACGTGGAGGTCATCGTGGGTCCGGGCGATGTGCCCTACTTCCTGGAGCTGGGGGCGCGCGCCGGCGGCAACATGATTCCCGTGCAGCTTTCCGACATCAGCGGTATCGACCTGGTGGAGGCCAACGTCCGCTACGCCATGGGGGACGACTCCATGGACGTGAGCTTTGACGGCAATCAGGCCGCGGTCTGCACCTACGTGCCGCACGCCCGTCGCGACGGCACGTTCGCGGGCATCGAGCTTACGCCGGACATCGAGCCGCACGTTTACCGCACGGTGATGTACCTTTCCGAGGGCGACCAGGTCAGCCGCTTTGACGGCGCCAACAAGGCCATCGGCATAGTGTTCCTGCGCTTTGACGACGTGGACCAGATGGAGAGCCTGCTGGACGGCATCTCGGATCGCGTCCGCGTGCGCGTGGAGTAGTGGAGCGGGGGGAGAAGAGCGTGGCATACCGGCTGAGGGAACTCGAGCGCAGGGACATCCCTACCGTCAATGGCTGGCGGTCCCAACGGGAGCTCATCGCGTACCTGGGGGCGCCGTACCGCTTCATCAACCAGGAGGTGGACGAGGCCTGGTTCGACGCCTACATGCGCTCGCGCCAGACGTGTGTGCGCTGCGCCATCGTGCGCGACGGCGACCAGGCGGACGACCAGATCCTGGGGCTCGTCACGCTCGCAGGGATCGATCACCTGCGCCAGTCGGCAACGCTCCACATCATGATCGGGTCGAGTCGGGACCGCGGCAAGGGCATGGGCACGTTCGCCGTGCTGTCCATGCTGCGCCACGCCTTTTACGACCTCAACCTTAGACGCGTTGAGCTGAGCGTCCTTGCGACCAACGAGGCAGCCATCGGCCTGTACGAGAAGTGCGGTTTCACGCGCGAGGGAACGCGGCGCCAGGCCTGCTACAAGGATGGCGAGTTCGTGGACATGTACGAGTACGGCATCCTCCGTGGCGAGGAGAGCAATCTGCCGTAGCCAGCCGCTTGGCCACGTGCGCGCATGCGGGGCGTGGTGGGCCGCAATCGGTCGCGATTGTGCCATAGTTTGCGAAGGCCCACGTGGCGGGCGGGTTTTCACATCGCGTTCTGCTATCCTATGTGCGTCTATAACTCAAGAGAGAAGAGCAAGCAGCGCATGGCAGAGCAGGATCTGAGCAAGCGCACGTGGGAGGACGTTGCCGTCCTCATCCCGTGCTACAACGAGGCCATCACCATCGCGAAGGTGATCGACGACTTCAAGCGGTCGCTCCCGGGCGCCACCATCTACGTGTACGACAACAACTCGAGCGACGGCACGGGCGACATCGCCCGCGAGCACGGCGCCGTGGTGCGGCTGGAACCGCGCCAGGGCAAGGGCAACGTCGTGCGCCAGATGATGCGTGACATCGACGCGCCCTACTACATCATGGTCGACGGGGACGACACGTATCCCGCGGAGGCGGCACCCGAGCTGCTGAGGCCGCTCATCGACGGCGTGGCGGACCACGTCGTGGGCGACCGTCTCTCCAACGGCACGTACGGCGAGGAGAACAAGCGCGCCGGCCACGGCTTCGGCAACGACCTCGTGCGCTCCCTCATCAAGTGGCTGTACGGCTTCGAGTACAACGACGTCATGACCGGCTATCGCGCCTACAACCGCGTGTTCGCAAAGACGCTGCCCGTGCTCTCCCCG
>CACWMM010000019.1:28410-32905 GCA_902761955.1 uncultured Olsenella sp.
GGGTTCCGAGTCCAAGCTCAACACCGTGGGTGACGGCATGAAGGTCCTCAGAATGATCTTCTCGCTCTTCAAGGACTACAAGCCGCTGCCGTTCTTCTCCATACTTGCGCTCGTGCTCTTCGTGATCGGGCTCTGCGTGGGCATCCCCGTCATCGCGGAGTTCCAGGCGACCGGCCTGGTGCCCAGGCTCCCGACGGCAATCGTGGCCGTGGCGTTCTGCGGGCTTGCGGCCCTCATTCTCTGCTGCGGCCTCATCCTCGACACGTCGGTCAAGGGGCAGCGCCGCGACTGGGAGCTCGAGGTCATGCGCGTGTACGACGAGGAGAACCAGAGGAGGAACGCGTAGCATGAAGACTGACGCTTTGACGCGCCCGGCACGGGCGCAGGGCCTTGCGCGGCACATCGCCGTGGCAGTGGCGGGCGCGTCACTCGCGACCGTGCTGGCGCTCGGCATGGCGCCGGTAGCTGCACGCGCGGAAGAGAACAACCAGCAGGGGGCAGCCGCGCAGGTCGCGGAGGCCCCCTCTTCCGTAACGGTAGCGTCGCAGACGCAGGAGGTCGCTGCCACCACGAGACAGGATTCCACGCAGGACGCGACTGCGACCTCGACCGAGCAGCCTTCCGTGACGTCCGCGGGTTCCGGCACAACGTCCGCGTCCACGGATGGCGGCCAGGCAGCTGCCTCGGGCGACTCTGGTGCTAGCACTGGCGCTGGCGGCACCGGTGCTGCGACGGGCGATTCGGGCACGTCATCGGAACCCGCCCAATCCGCCTCTCAGGCAGATACAGAGAAGGGCGCGTCGTCTGCGGTTGAGGCCGCAAAGCCCGCTGCCAGGGCGGCTTCCTCCACCGACGCCTCCACGAGCGCGACCGTCCCGGGGGAGGACGAGCTTCCCGAGGGAACGTACGCCATCGTCTCTGGTAACGGCAGCCACAAGGCGCTCGACGTGAGCGGCGCCTCCAAGTCCAACGGCGCCAACGTGCAGATCTACGACGAGAACGGCACGGACGCGCAGCACTGGAAGCTCACGTACAACCGCGACAAGACGAGCAGGTACTACGGCATGGCGCGCCTGGTCAACGTCAACTCCGGCAAGGCGCTCGACGTGTACGGTGCAATCGCCAAGTCCGGCACCAACGTGCAGCAGTACACCGCCAACGACAGCGCGGCCCAGTGGTGGCGGCTCGTGCAGGACGCAAAGGCCACGGGACGCTCCGGCTACCTCCTGAGGTCCGCCCTCCTGGGAGACTTCGTGCTGGACGTCAACGGCGGCGGGCTGGCCAACGGGACGAACGTCCAGATCTGGGCGTCCAACGGCACCGCCGCCCAGCGCTTCACCTTCGTGGCGCTCGAGGACGAGAAGAGCGACCCCTGGATGACGAGCGGCGTGGCCAAGCTCGCAACCGAGCACGCCTCCGACCTCGCGGACGGCACCTACGTCATCTCCGCCTCCGGCAACGTCCGCTCCGTCCTCGACGTGTACGCCGGAAGCAAGCAGAACGGCGGCAACGTCCAGGTGTGGGCCAGCAACAACACCAGTGCGCAGCGCTGGGTGGTCTCCACCTCCGTCGCATCCGACGGCACGCCTTGGCGCACCGTGCGTAACGTAGGCTCCGGCAAGGTGCTGGACGTCTACGCCGCCGGCACCGCGGCCGGCACCAACGTGCAGCAGTACGCCTCCAACAACTCCAACGCCCAGCGCTGGGCCATCGTCTCCAACGGCGACGGCACCCTCACGCTCATGTCGGCGCTCGGCAGGAACCTGGTGCTCGACCTCTGGTGCGGCTCAACGTCCAACGGCACCAACGCCGACGTCTACACGGCAAACGGCACGGCTGCCCAGAGGTTCGTGTTCACCATCGCCTCCCCGACGGCACTCGCGTCCGAGGGCCAGCTCGTGAAGGACGGCATCTACGTCATCAAGGCGTCCGACGGAAAGGCCATCGACGTGCCCGGCGCCTCCACGGCCAACGGCCAGCAGCTCCAGACCTACACGGCCAACGGCACGCAGGCCCAGGCGTTCGCCGTCAACTACGACAAGTCCACGGGCTACTACCACATCAGCAACGTCAACTCCATAGCCGCGCTCGACCTCGACAACGGCGACGTGCTCCCGGGCGGCAAGGTGCAGCAGTGGGCGTACGGCAGCGGCAACCGCAACCAGCTCTGGATCTTCCGAGCGGGCGACAACGGCACGTACTCGATCCTCTCGCCCTATGCGAACCTTGCGCTCGCGCTCTCGGGCGGCAAGCTCACGACGGCGTCGCTCTCTAACGCCGCGCTGTGGACGCTCGTCCAGTACGAGCTGCCCGCCGGCATGTACCAGATCGCCAACCGCGGCAACGGCCTCGTCGTCGACGTGCCCTCTGCCTCATGGGCATCGGGCACCAAGATCCAGACGTACGCCTCAAACGGCACCATCGCGCAGAAGTGGTACCTGCGCAGTGCCGGCACGACCGGCTCCGGCGCCTACACCATCCAGAGCGTCGGCTCCGGCAAGTACCTCGCGCCCTCCGGCGATGCGGTGGCACAGGTCGAGTACCCGCAAGCCGCCACGTGGAACCTGGGCTTCCAGCACGGCGTCGGCCTCGTGCTGAGCGACGCGACCTCCGGCAGGCTCCTGTACGCCAACCCCATGCTGGCGCTCGGCGCCGGGTCCGGCCTCTCCAACCTCGGTTGGAGGCTCGCCAGCACCGTCCTGGACTTCAGCGGCGAGTACGAGTTCGCTCCCGCCTCCAACACGTCGACCCGGCTTGACGTCACGGGTGCCTCCACTACCGACGGCGCGAACGTCGAGGTGTACGACTCCAACGGCACCAAGGCCCAGCGGTGGGCCATCAGCTCCGACGGCGATGGCTGGTTCGCGATCCTCTCGCGCAACTCGGGCAAGGCGCTCGACATCGACGGCGCATCCACCGCCGATGGCGCCAACGTCTGGCAGTACACGGGCAACGGCACCAACGCCCAGAGGTGGCTCTTCAAGATCGGCAACTACGGCATCGTGATCAAGTCTGCGCTTGGCACCGTCCTCGGCACCACCGCGAGCACGGCGAGCGGCTCCAACGCCTCTGCCCAGGACGAGTCCGGCCTGGCCTACCAGTGCTGGCTCCTCAGGTCCTACCCGGTCGCCTCGTACCTCATCGCGATCGATCCGGGCCACGGCGGAAACGACCCCGGCGCTTCGGGCAACGGTCTGCAGGAGAGCACCCTCACCTGGAAGATCGCTTCCGCGTTGCGCGAGCGTCTTGTCGCCAACGGTGTCGGCGTCTACTTCACCAAGACCCAGAACGAGTCCGTCTCCTCCATCAAGGAGCGCGTGCTCCGCGCCATCAACTCGGGCGCCAAGGCGCTCGTCAGCGTCCACATCAACAGCGGCGTTGCCAAGGCACAGGGCGCGTACGTGCTCACGCCCAACAACAGCTCCTACAACAACTATCTCCACACCGAGGGTCGCAAGCTCGGCAGCTACATCCTCCAGAACATCGCCAAGCTCGGCATAAAGAACGACGGCTACCTCGAGCGCGACTATCCGCAGGATGCCTCCGCGCAGGCCAAGTACGCCGACGGCTCGGTGGCCGACTACTATGGCATCGTTCGCTACTCCCGCCAGAGGGGCATGCTCGGCGTGATCGTCGAGCACGGCTTCATCACCAACGCGCACGACGCGGCGCTGTTTGCGAGCGACTCCTTCCTCCAGAAGCTCGGCCAGGCGGATGCCGACGGCATCATCCAGATGTACGGCACCGGCGGCGGCAACGCGTCCTCCGGCTCCACGGACCTGAGCGGCAACGTACAGGACAGGGGCGTCAACACCACGATCATGGGCGCCACGCGCACGAGCGCTGCGCAGATCGCACGCTACTTCAAGTCCAAGGGCACGACCTACCCCTCGAGCGTCTATAGCAGCAAGGGTGCCGCGACCATCGAAGACTTCGCCAAGATTGTGGTAGAGGAGGCGGAGGCCGAGGGCGTGCGCGCTGAGGTCGTCTTCGCCCAGGCCATGCACGAGACCGGCTGGCTCAAGTTTGGTGGCCTCGTCACGGCCGAGAAGTGCAACTTCGCGGGCCTGGGCGCCACGGGCAACTCGTCTGACGGCGCCGCGACCGACTATGGCCGTGGCTACACGTATCCGGACGTCAGGACGGGCATCCGCGCGCAGGTGCAGCACCTCAAGGCATACGCAAGCATCGAGCCGCTTGTCAATGCCTGCGTCGACCAACGCTTCAAGTACGTCACCAGGGGATGCGCTCCCACAGTCGGCTCGCTCAGCGGCAAGTGGGCGGTTCCTGGCAACGGCTACGGCGAGAGCATCGCGGTGACCATGTCGGAGTTACTCAAGGCGTGATCCTGACCAACCCAACTTGGTGGCCATTTATGCATTCGGCCCGCTTCCCACAATGAACTGCCTCCCATTTCTTGGACACAAGAAATGGGAGGTTCGTCTTTATGTCTGATGACTTGCGCCTGAAGCACGATGCCGGCACCAGAAGGGAG